>DASVFK010000336.1:0-12156 GCA_036380095.1 Candidatus Angelobacter sp.
TTCTGTCCTTCCAGGCGATAAGGGTTGAGCGAATTCAAGAGGTATGCCGGGAAATTGCGTACAACTTCATGCAGCACGCGCAGGCAGCCATCAAAATCCGTGTGCAACTGCAGGACGTGAGCGCCATACTCCAGCGCCTGGGCCAATTTGCCGGAAGCTACTTGGCCCACGGGCAGAAGCACGATGCTCTTCATCTCCGCCCGCGCCGCGTATGCCGCCACCGAAGCCGAAGTGTTGCCGGTGGAAGCGCAACAGACAAAGGAATAACCCTCCGCGCGCGCCATGCTGATGGCCACCGAGATGCCAGTGTCTTTGAACGATCCGGTGGGATTCATGCCCTGATGCTTGGCCAGCACACGCCCCAGTCCCAGGTTGTGCGCCGCCTGCGGCAAGTCCACCAGCGGCGTGTTGCCTTCCCGCATGGTGACCACATGTTCGCGCTCCACTTGCGGAAGCAGCTCGCGAAAGCGCCACACTCCGCTTGCATCTTCCGGTAGCGTGGAGCCCAGCCGCTCGCGCCAAATTTCCTTCAGCCGCAGCCCGAATTCGCGTTCTGCGCCGGACCATTCGGGATAGATGACCTCCAGCAGTTCGGAGCATTCAGAGCACCGGAACATTCGGTCGGCGGAGTTCTGCGCGGCACCGCAGTGGACGCAACGCAGTACGTGAGAGGCTGTCGGTTTGGAAAAAGCGGTCTTCATCGGGCACCTGAGGCTGCAGTGGAATTGGGCCGCAGGCAGACAGGAATGGCAAAGTCTGACCGCACACAGAACTCGTCATGCACGGAGCGCACTACAATCGACGCGGAAGGCGAGGGCACGGCAAAACATATGCTCAGTTCGCTGGCGCCCTGGGCCACCGCGATCACGCTGACTTCGGAGCGCGCCACTGCGGAAAACACCCGGCCCAGGATCCCGCACGTGCCTTTCATCGACTCGCCCAGCACGGCCACCACGGCCACTTCAGGGTTGATCTCCACGGGCAGAAGCACGCCTTGCGCCAGCTCCATGCGGAAGATGGCGTTGATCAGCTTGACCACGCGCGCGCTGTCTTCAGCCCGCAGCACCAGGCCGAGCGCATGTTCCGGCGACGACTGCGTGGCGAACAGCACTTCAATCTGCTCCTGGCCCAGACGGAGAAACAAGCGTCCCCACAACTCCACTGGATGCACGTCACGCCGCGTGACCAGCGTGATCAGCGTGGCTTTCTTCACGCAGGTGACCGACTTCACCGGAGAGTTCACTTTTGAAGCCGAGCGCGCGATTTTGGTCCCCTCAACCTGGGGACGAAACGAATTCTTGATCCACACCGGGATGCCCGCGTCGAGCGCCGGATACGCCGCCTTGGGATGGATGACTTTAGCGCCGTAATACGCTAGTTCGATGGCCTCAGCGAACGTGATCTCCGGCAACGTGGTGGCGTCCGGGCAAATGCGCGGATCAGCCGTGAGCACGCCGTCAACGTCCGTCCAGATGCAGACTTCATCGGCGCCTGCCGCCGTTCCCACAATGGTGGCGGAATAATCTGAGCCTCCGCGGCCCAGCGTGGTGGTGCGGCCGTCTTGCGTTGCGCCGCTGTATCCGCCGATCACCGGCACAGCGCCTCTCTCGAGCAGCGGCAGCAGCACCGCCTGGCATCGCGTGCGGGTCGCTTCCATGTCGGGAGCGGCGTTGCCGAAGTTCGAGTCCGTCACAATCACGTCTTCCGCGCGAACAAACTCGCTTCGCGTTCCCGTGTGCTCCAGGTATTGCGCCAGCACGCGCGATGAGATGCGTTCGCCCAGCGCCACCAGGGAATCCATGGCCTGCGGCGAAATCTCAGAGCGCAACGCCAGCAGCGCGTGCGCGGACTTGCGCAATTGCTCGCTCACGTTGCCGGCAAAGGCCAGCACCCCCGCGGCGTCCTTTCCGGCAAACAGCCCGCCAATCATCTCCCGATGTACGGCCTCAAATTTCGCCAGGTGCGCTTCCGTGGCGGTGGCGTCGCCGTGGCGCGCCGCCTCAATGGTGCGAAAGATCAGATCTGTAACGCCGGCCATGGCTGAAACCACCACCACAATCCGGTGGTGCTGCGCGGCCTTGCTCACGATTTCCGCGCACTGGCGAAAGCGGGAGGCGTCACCCACGGACGTCCCGCCGAATTTCATGACGATGAAACGCTGGCTGCTCATGGCTTGCTCCTGAAACCTTGCTGTGCTCTCTCACGGACTGGTTCGCGCGTGACCCAGGCGCCACTGTTATCGGCTGAGGTCGAGCGCGTTTCCGCCCGGATTCCTTCTTCCACAAAAATCTCCTGCAATGCCTCCGCGATCTCCTGCTCGTTGCGCGTGGCAAACGCGATCACCGATGAACCCGAGCCGCTGATGGCCACGCCGAGCAATCCCTCCCGGCGCAGGCGAAGGCAGCGCTCGATGCCGGGCACGAGTTGTTGCCGGTAGGGCTGATGCAGGCGGTCATTGAATAGTTCGGGGAAGAGATCGAAGTTGCCGGAAAAACAGGTGGCGGCGAGCACGGCCGTGCGTTGCAGAGTGTGCAGCACATCGCCGCGGTCGTAGGCCTCCGGCAGAACCTTGCGCGCCTCGTGCGTTGGGACAGTCCGTTCCGGGCTTACCACGATCAGTCGTATGCTCTCCGGAAAATCGGTGCGCACCGCGACCACGCGCTCCACGTTGTTGCTTAGAGCAAACACCAGGCCGCCGTGATAGGCCGCTGCGGCGTTATCAACGTGGCCTTCCAGCTCGTTGGCCCAGCGCAACAGTTCTTGGGCTTCCACGTCGGCTCCGGCGTAACGTGCGCCCAGGAACAGTCCGGCAATCACCGCGGCGGCGCTGCTGCCCAGGCCCACACTCACCGGAATCTCACTCTCCACGGTCACATGGCCGGCAGGCGTCGGTGCGTCCAGCTCAGCGGCGGCAAAGCGCAGCGCATGCAGAATCAGGTTGGAATCGTCCAGAGGGAACCGCTCTGGCGTCTCGCCGCGGTACTCCAGGGTCAGCTGTTCGCCCTCTGCCGGAGCAAAGAAAGCGTTCAGGTAGAGCTTGAGAGCCAGGCCGCCGCAGTCGAACGCCGCGCCCAGGTTGGCTGAAGTGGCAGGGACCACCGCGCGCCAGCCGTAGCCCGGTTCAAGGTCCGCGTTGTGTGCGCCTGCCATGGTTCGTGTGCCCTCGCGTTGTGGCCCAAAACTAAAAACCCACTCGCTTCTGGCGAGTGGGTCAGGAACTTATGATTGCTTCTGTTCTATTTCACCGGCTCGCCAGATTTTCGCGTAGATGTGCCTGTACCTGTGCCTGTTGTTGTGCACATGGGCGTGGCCGCGATGTTCTGACTCCGGTCCATTCACGGCGAATATAGCTTTGATCCGGGGCGGGAGTCAAGGAGATTAACATTAAAATCGCCAATTTTTTGGGCAATTTTCGCTTCATTTCGCGGTCCCGAAACGCCCGTGGCCCTCGCGGTCGATCAAGACCCGGAGATGTGTGCCAATCCATCCTTCCAGATTTCGCCAACTCCGGCAATTCACGCACCGATCAACGCGATGACCCGATCTCCGCATTTACAATATTCGCCATGCCATCAAAACAGTTCCGGCCCGCATTTGGGCTTATGCTGCTTTGCATTCTTCTGCTTTTGGGCCAGACCCTGCTGGGCGATTCGCGTCCTCTTCCTGAAGATCGCGGCGCAGTCCACCTTTACCAGCTTCTCAAGAAACTCTCGACTACAGCGCGGCTCATGCAGGTAGTGGCGCATCCGGACGACGAAGACGGCGGCATGATGACCCTGGAAGCGCGCGGTCGTGGCGCCAGCGTGCTGCTTTTTACTGTCACGCGCGGCGAAGGCGGCCAGAACAAGTTTGGGACTGAATCTTCCGACGAGCTGGGCATCCTGCGCACTTTGGAACTCTTGCAAGCAGATAGATATTACGGCGTGGAGCAGCGCTTCAGCCGCGTGGTAGATTTCGGCTATTCCAAGACCGCGGAAGAGACTTTCAACAAATGGCACGGGCATGATGTCGCCCTGGCTGACGTGGTGCGGGTGATCCGCACCTTCCGCCCGGACGTGCTCACCAGCCGCTTCAGCGGCACCACGCGCGACGGCCACGGCAACCATGAAGCTTCCGGCGTTCTCACCCGCGAGGCCTTCCGCGCTGCCGCCGATCCCAACCGCTTTCCCGAGCAGATCAAGGAAGGCTTGCTGCCCTGGCAAGCGCGGAGGCTTTACCTGGGCAATCCGCCGGGCATGTTCCGCGGCGCCAATGTGGCTGACGCAGACTACACGGTAAAGATGAACATCGGCGAGTACACGCCGGTGCTGGGCATGTCCTATACGCAGTTCGCTCTCGAAGGTTTGGCGCACCAGACTTCGCAGGGGACAGGCGGGATCAGGGTTCCTCCCGGCCCTCGCTATACCTACTACAAATTGATGGATTCGGTGCCCGCGCAGCCCGCCGGCCACGAAGATGATTTCTTCTCTGGCATCGATACCACGCTGGTGGGTCTGGCCACGCGGCTGGGGGCCGAAGAGTCCAAGGTCCCATTTTTGCGCCCGGCGCTCGAATCCCTACAAAAGCACGTGGATGAAGCCACCAAGCTGTTCTCCATGCAGGACCCTGCGGCGTGCGCGCCGGCCCTGCTTGCCGGACGCGACGAAATCCAAAAGCTTTTCAAACAGGTGGAAGACTCGCAACTGGCTGCCATCCAGAAAGCTGAACTGCTCACCGACTTGCGCACCAAGCTGGCCCAATTCACCCAGGCCGCCAATGAATCTCTGGGCATTTTTTTTGAAGTCACCGTGGACCCTCCCGGCCCGCCGCCGGGACCATCGTACTTCCCGCGCATGGAACAGACCATGAGCATCGCCGTGCCCGGACAGACGTTTACCGTGACAGCGCGGCTTTACAATCGCGGCAAAGCCGTGGTCAATCCGAACGTTTTTTCTCTTAGTGTGCCCGAAGGCTGGAAAAGCGAGCGGCTCTCCAGCGTAGCGTTTGGGCAGGCGCTCAAATCCGGTGACGTTGCTGCTGAACAGTTCAAGGTCACGGTCCCCGACAACGCCAAGTACACCCAGCCTTATTTCACGCGCAATCATCCGGAAACCGAATCTGTTTATACCGTCAGTGACGCAAGGTCGGTCACTGCTCCCTGGCCGCCTTACCCCGTCGACGGTACGGTGAGCTTCAGCACGGAAAAAGGCTTCAGCGGCGCCTCGGCGGTGGCCAAAATAAAGTTTGTCGATCCAGCTCTCGGCCAGTCGGAACGCCCACTGGCCGTCGGTCCACCGATCTCGGTGCTTCTCACAAGCCCGGTGATAGTTGCGCCGGTTGGCGGAGCGAGAGCTTCACGCGTTGAAGTCAATGTGCGCAGCAATGTGCCCAGTGCTGTCCATGCAAAGCTGCACCTGGAAACGCCCGCGGGATGGAAAGTTGAACCGGAGTCGATCGCGGTAGAACTGGACCACGATGGCGACGTGAACAACTATAGTTTCCAGGTCACGCCACAGAACCTGCGCGAAGGCACCTATCAGGTCACTGCCAAAGCAGATTACAACGGCAAGCAGTACGCCGAAGGCTTCAAGGTGATCACGAGACCTGACCTTGACTCCTATTACGCTTATCGTCCCGCGGCGGAAAAAGTCCAGGCCGTGGACGTGAAGCTGCCGCCGCAGCTCAAAGTCGGCTACATCATGGGCGCGGGCGACGAGATTGTCTCCGTCCTGCAAAGCGTCGGCTTGAACGTCAATTTCATCTCGCCACAAGAGCTGGCCTATGGCGACCTAGGCCGCTATGACACCATCGTGGTGGGCATCCGCGCCTATGACGTGCGTACTGACATTCGTGAACAAAACCGCCGCCTGCTCGACTTTGTGAATCGCGGCGGCACGCTCATCGTGCAATACAACCAGAGCACCGGCATCTTCAACCAGGGACATTACACGCCCTTTCCGGCGACGATGAGCAACGAACGCGTCTCCGTGGAAGAGCAGCCGGTGGAGATCCTGGCGCCGGAAGAGCGCATCTTCTCCTGGCCCAACAAGATCACCGCCAAGGATTTTGATGGCTGGGTGCAGGAGCGCGGGCTGTACTTTATGTCGCAATGGGACCCGCAGTTCAAGTCGCTGCTGGCTTCCAACGATCCCGGCGAGCCTTCACAAAAAGGCGGCATGCTCATGGCCCACCATGGCAAAGGGCTGTACATTTATTCCGGCTACGCGTTCTTCCGCCAGCTGCCGGCGGGCGTGCCCGGAGCGGTGCGGCTGTTCGTGAACATGGTGAGCGCAGGACACTAGATGCCGCAGATCCAGCCAGAACGCCCGTCCACACCTCCGCCCCAACTTGCTCGCGAAATCGGCCTGCGCGAAGCCACTGCGCTGAACATGATTGACATGATCGGCGTGGGGCCGTTCATTACCATGCCGCTGATCGTCCACGCCATGGGCGGGCCGCAGGCCATGCTGGGATGGATACTCGGCGCGTTCTTTGCCATGTGCGACGGCCAGGTGTGGGCGGAGTTGGGTGCATCGATGCCGCAGGCCGGAGGCTCCTATCAGTATCTCAAGGAGAGTTACGGCGCGACGAAGCTGGGCCGGTTGATGTCGTTTCTTTTTGTCTGGCAGCTTATCTTCAGTGCGCCACTCTCGATCGCTTCAGGATGCCTCGGCATTGCGCAATATGCAAGCTATCTATGGCCGGCGTTGGGCAAGGCCCACTTCGATCATCCGCTCTCGGTGATGCTTCCGCTGGTCGGCAAGTTTGAAGTGCGCGTCTTGATCACGAATGGAACTTTTATCGCGATGGCGGCTTGCGGGCTTGCCGTCTTTCTCCTCTACCGGCGCATCATGGTGATCGGAAGGCTGTCAAAGTTTCTTTGGGTCGGCGTGATCGGGACCATGTTGTGGGTGATCTTCGCCGGACTGACGCACTTTCACGCGGCGCAGGCATTCAGCTTTCCCCCCGGTGCGTTCCATTTCTCCACGGGATTCATGACGGGGCTGGGTTCCGCCATGCTGATTGCCTACTACGACTACTGGGGATACTACAACGTCTGCTTCCTGGGCGGAGAAGTCCGGCAGCCGGAGCGCAACATTCCCCGCGCGGTTCTGTGGTCGATTGCGATTGTCAGCGTCCTTTACCTGCTGATGAACACGAGCATGTTGGGCGTGGTTCCCTGGCAGGAGATGGACCAGGCGGCCACGTCAGGCACGCAGAGCTTTGTGGCTTCCACCGTCCTGCAGCGGACCTATGGCGCATGGGCGGGCAACACCGTTGCTGTGCTGATCATGTGGGTGGCATTTGCTTCCGTGTTTTCACTCCTGCTGGGGTACTCGCGCGTGCCGTACGCCGCCGCGCTTGATGGCAATTACTTCCGCATATACTCCAAGGTGCATCCCAAAGGGCACTTCCCTTATGTTTCTTTGCTCACGCTCGGCGGGGTGGCTGCTCTGTTTTGCATGTTCCGCCTGATCGACGTGATCACTGGACTGGTGGTAATCCGCATCAGTATGCAGTTTCTGATGCAGATCGTGGGCCTGCTGCTCTTGCGCTGGCGGCGGCCCGATTTTCCGCGGCCGTTCCGGATGTATCTTTATCCGTTGCCGGCGCTGTTGGCGCTGGCCGGCTTTGTTTACGTCCTGTTTGTGCGCAAAGGCTCCCTGCGCGACCTGAGCTATGCCTTGGTCATTGTGTTGGTGGGACTGGGAATTTTTCTTGTCCGGTCGCGTTTACGTAAGGAATGGCCGTTTTCCGGGCGTCACGCTCACAATCCTGTGGGAGCAGCAGTCCAATGAATTGCCATGCCCACCGTAAGCTCCGCGAGGCCCGCTAGTCCCATGGAGAATCCAGCCCAGGCGCAAATCCCGGTTGTTCCGGCGCCCCATTCCACGCTGGCGCCGCTGCGCGAGCCTCTGTTCCGCAGCCTATGGATCGCCGCCGTGATCTCCTATACAGGGAGCTGGATGCAGAATGTGGCCACCGGCTGGCTCATGACTTCGCTCACCCGTTCGCCGATGTGGGTCTCGCTGGTCCAGGTGGCCTTGAGTCTGCCTGTGCTGCTTATCGCGCTGCCCGCCGGCGCTTTGGCCGATACCGTGGACCGGCGCAAGTTCCTGCTGTGGACGCAGGCCTCGATGGTCATGGCTGCCACCGTTCTCGGCGTTCTCACCATCACGGGCACGTGCACGCCGTGGCTGCTGCTGATTTTCACTTTCCTGCTGGGTGTGGGCGCGGTGATGAACGACCCTGCCTGGCAATCGCTCACGCCGGACCTGGTTCCGGCGGGCAAACTCGCCTCCGCGGTGGCGCTGAACTCCGCGGGCTTCAACGTCGCGCGCGCCGTGGGCCCGGCTCTGGGCGGCATCGTCATCGCCCTAACCAGCTCGGGGGTGGCCTTTTTGCTCAACGCGGTTTCGTTCTTCGGCGTGATCCTCTTCCTTTATCACTGGAAGCCCGCGCCGCGTGAATCGCGGCTTGCCGCCACAACGTTCTCCGGCGCCGTTGCCGTCGGCTTGCGTTATGTCCGCCAGGCCGGCAGGATTCGCGCCGTGCTGGTGCGGACAGCAATCTTCTCGCTTTTTGCCAGCTCATTCTGGGCGCTGCTGCCGCTTATCGCCAGCCGCTTTGGCGCTGCCGGCTATGGTGGGATGCTGGCCTTCTTTGGACTGGGCGCCATGGCGGGCGCTCTTCTCCTGGCTCGCGCACACCACAGTTTTTCTTTTGACCGCGTGTTGGTGCTGGCGACCCTGGTGTTTGCCGTTGCGCTCTACGGCCTTGTCCGCTCCAGCACGCTGGTTGGTTCTTCAGCATTCGCCGTGGTTGCAGGTCTGGGATGGATCAGCATCCTGGCCACGCTCAACTACGTGGTCCAAACCTCGTGTCCGGCCTGGGTGCGTGCCCGAGTCATCTCCATGTACGTCCTGGTCCTTCAGGGAGGGTTGGCCCTGGGCAGCGCCTTTTGGGGCGCAATCGCCTCGCGTGCCGGCCTAAAGCCCACACTCACCCTGGCAGCGGCCGCTCTTGTCGCCGGGCTGTTGCTGGCGCCGTGGTATCGGTTACAACAGTCAGATCATCAGCGCTAACGGAAGGAAAGAGGAGAGAGCGAAAATGAAATACCTGAGGATGCTCTGCGTCACCGCGCTATTCAGCTTTGCCGTGAGCATGTCTGCCCAGGCGTCGAACATGACGGGTCAAGCGCCGCCCACATTCGCAAGCGCTATCGACCGCGAGATCAGCAACCTGGAAAGGCAGTTTGTCGGCGCGGCCGAAGCCATGCCCGAAGACAAATTCAATTCCAGCCCGGAAAGCCTGAACCTGAAAGGCAGCGCGTTCAAGGGCGTCCGTACGTTTGCCGATCAGGTGAAGCACGTGGCTGCTGACAATTTTTCCATCTGGGCCCCCTTGACCGGCAATCCCGAGCCGCCGGGCATCAACGCCCCGAACGGCCCCAGCGAAATGAAGACCCGGGCCGAGGTCCTCAAGTTTCTTAAAGACTCGTTCGCCTACAGCCACAAAGCGGTTACCGGCTTGACGTCTGAGAATGCGCTCGAGTTGGTGGAATTTCGCGGGAGCAAGGTAACGCGCATCTCGCTGGTGGTTCTTGCGTTCACCCATGCGTCCGACCACTACGGCCAGATGGTGGAATACCTGCGCCTGAGTGGAATCGTGCCGCCGGCCAGCCGCAGCATGCAGACTTCGTCCAACAAGCCTGCCGGCAAGTAACTGCAGGCCCTTGCCGTGCTATCGTGAGCAACAGTTCCAGGTCCCTAATAGAGAAGAAGGAGAGTGAAGATGAAACAGTTGAGAGCACTTTGTTTGTTGGCGTTGCTTTCAGTTTCCCTGTGCATGCCAGCCCAAAGTGGATCGCCGGCTGCACCCGCGCCGCAAGCCCAGCAGCCCGCGCCCACCATCGCTGCTGACGTGGACCGCCAAGTCAGCAGTCTGGAAAAAGAAATTGTCAGCGCCGCTGAGGCCATGCCGGAAGACAAGTTCAATTTCGCTCCTGCCAGCCTCAATATCCCGGGCAGCGAATTCAAAGACGTGCGCACTTTCGCCGAACAGGTCAAACACGTTGCCGCCAGCAACTACCTCTTGTGGGGCGCCATCACCGGTGACAAGTCGCCGGTTCCAATGAAAGACGACAACGGCCCTGACTCGCTCAAGACCAAGGCCGAGATCGTGAAGTATCTGAAAGACTCTTATGCGGTCGGCCACAAAGCGGCCAGATCTCTGACTCCGGAAAACGTCGCCAACACCGCGCCCAGCCCGTTCGGCGGTTCTGCACGCTTCTCGTGGTTGTGGATGGGCACGTTTGCCGTCGCGCATGGCTTTGACCACTACGGCCAGATGGTGGAATATCTGCGCATGAACGGCATTGTTCCGCCGGCCAGCCGGCGACAATAGGTCTTTTGCCAAATAGAACACAATCAAAAGCCAAATCCAACCACAGAGACACGGAGGCACAGAGGCACAGAGAAAATTGGTGATCGAGTGCTCTTGCGATTGGATAATTGCAGAACGGCGGGGGATGACCACGCGATTTGCTAACTCGCACGATGAATGGATCGCCGGATCCCTCTCCGTGCCTCCGTGTCTCCGTGGTAGATTTGGTTGACTAGGTCCTGTCCGTGATATCGTTTTTCCGCTGCTCAATCAAAAGAGGAGACGTTAAAAGAGATGAAGCAACTAAGAGTTTTCTGTTTGCTGGTGATCCTTAGCTTTGCCGTTGGCGCGGCCGGCCAAGCCAAACCCGCAGCACCCGCTGCATCCCCCGCGCCGCAAGCCCAGACGGCGCCGCAGCCACCGGCGACCGTCGCTTCCGTGGTCGACCGCCAGATCAGCCAGTACGAAAAGAACCTGGTCGACGTGGCCGAGGCCATGCCCGAAGACAAGTACAATTTCAGCCCCGCCAGCCTCAACATCCCCGGAGCGGCATATGGCGACGTGCGCACCTTTGCCGTTCTTATCAAGCACACGGCCACGGCGAACTATCGCTTCTGGACCACGCTCACCGGTGACAAGATGCCGGAGAGCATCAAAGGCCCCAATGGTCCGGACGAATTGAAGACCAAGGCGGAGATCGTGAAATTTCTCAAAGACTCATTTGAGGTGGGCCACCGTGCCGCCAAGGGCCTGACGCCGCAAAACATGCTGGAAGAGCTGCCGTTTTTCCGCGGCACCCAAACGCGCCTGTACATTGCCACCGGCTGTGTGATTCACGCCGCCGACGAGTACGGCCAGATGGTGGAGTATCTGCGCATGAACGGTATTGTGCCGCCCGCCAGCCGGGCACGATAGCAACATTTGGTAATTGGGTAATTTGGTGATCGGGTAATTTGAAGGCCCGATGACCAGTGTTAAATTACCCAATTACCAATTTACCCACTTATCCAACTCAGTATCTCTTCCGGCTCCGGCCTCTCCCGCCAGTCCCCATCCACCCGCGCATGAGAAATGGTTCCGTCAGGACGAATCACGTACGTGGCGGCGAGCGGCAATTCCCAGCTCTGGTCGCCGTTGTAGCCGGGAAGTTTGGTCATGATGCTCTCATACATCTTCTGCAAGTCTTGAGGTACGCGGTAGGCCAGTCCAAAGCGCCGAGCTGTTTCGTTCTCGTGGTCGCTGAGCACGGGAAAACGAAGCTGGTGCATGTCGCGCGTGAGGTAGGTGTGCTTCTGCGTCTGCGGAGAGATGGCCACCAGCGACGCCTCGGCTGCGGCAATCTGCTCGTGGATCTGCTGCAAAGCCGCAAGCTGTGTGTTGCAATAGGCGCACCAGCGCCCGCGATAGAAGACCGCCACAACAGGTCCCCTCTGAAGTAAATCAGCTGAACGCCACATCATGCCATCGCCATCGAGTAGTTCGAACTCCGGCGATTTGTCTCCCGGCTTGAGCGCGTGCGCGGTAACGCCGGAACTCTTGAGTTGCTCCACCGCGCGCTCAATGGTCGTCAGCCGCTCGGCCGGCACCAGCGCGCGTAGCTTGGTGGTGAGCTGTTCGAGTTGTTCTTGCAAGGACATTCGAGCGAGAGGGAACCCTTATTTTTAACGCGGAGGCGCTGAGACGCGGAGGAAAACTGAAACCCACGCCAGATGGCCTGAGTCAGTTTAATCGGCAGCGAAAAAGTACGAGTAAAGCCAAATCCCGATCTTGTTTTTGGTTTTCTCCGCGCCT
>DASVFK010000337.1:0-8597 GCA_036380095.1 Candidatus Angelobacter sp.
CCATCGTGCCGCGCGATTCCCACCAGGCCGTCGCTCGCCTTGCGAGCCCAGCCCACGGCGAACATGCCGGGCAGCGTCTTGCCCGTGGCCGGATCAAACACATCATAAGCAGGGTGCGAAGTATCCGCCGGGTTGGGATTCATCACGTAGGCGTCGCGGTTGTAAGGCAGGCCGAGCGAGGGATCGGCCACGTCGCCGATGGCGAAAATCATGGTGTCCACGTCCAGGTCCACGGTCTTGTCTGTGGCCTTGCAGGAAATGTTGCCGTCGCGCTCAGAAAGAACATTTTCCACCACGGTCAGGCGATGGATACGGCCATTGCCATCCGCATGGATCCCGTGCGGTGAGCACAGAAAACGGAAGCGCAACTTGGGGCCGGGTTTGGCTTCTTCTGCGGGCTTAGCCAGCACAGGAAAAGTATCTTCCGCCAGCTTGCTGATGTCCTGGCCCACGGCCGCAAGTTGCGGTTGAATGCGGCGCAGCTCTTCGTCGAAGGCCTTGCGGTCCAGGAATTCCTCGATGTAGTCGAACTCTTTCTTGTCGAACTTGGCTTCAAACGGCCCGCGGCGGGCAACCACGATCACTTCTTCAGCGGTTTTCACCGGCGCATCCAGCGTGAGCCAGCGGGCGATGTCCACCATCACGTTGCCCATTCCGATGATGGCCACGCGTTTGCCCGTGGAGAAATCCAGGCCTTTGTACAGCGGCAGCAGGTTGTAGTTGTAGACAAAATCTTTGGCCGCGTAGACGCCCTTGGCGGTCTCGCCCGAAAGCCCGAGTTTCTTGGTGCCCTGCGCACCCACGGAAAACACAATCGCCGAGGGCGCCCACGCCTGCAGGTCGGCAAGAGTCACCGGCGATTTCTCGCCCACGGAAACGCCGCCGAAGTATTGCACGTTGGGCAGGCTTAGAACTTTAGCGAACTGCTTGCGCAGCCCGATCTTCATCTTGTCCTTGGTTGGATAGATGCCGTATTCGGCCAGGCCTCCGGGCTTGATGTCGCGGTTGAAGATGATGGTCTGGTGACCGCCCTGGGCGATCTTCTGTGCGGCGAAAAGTCCTGCCGGGCCTGCGCCCACAACGAATACGGTTTTCACTGAGCCTCCATGGTTCCCGCTGCCGACCCGCTGAGCGCACATCAGGCCGCGGCGCGGAAAGCGCGGCAGCCTGTATTTTTACTCGGGGTCAATCGGCGGTTGTTGTTGCTTAATCTATTATGCCTTACGAACCCGCGTCCTTCACCTGCTCTACAACCGGCATGCTGGCAAAAGTTTCGTACAGTCTCCAGCGTTCCTCCACGTCATGCTGCGCCAGCTCCAGCAGCTTCCGGGCTTCTTCCGGGTTTGTCTGCTGCAAAGAGGTGAAGCGCGTCTCATTATAGAGATAGTTTTCCAGCGGTATGGAGGGCGCCTTGGAGTCAAGCTGCATGGGGTGCTTGCCTTCACGCACCAGGTCCGGGTTGTAACGAAACAGCGGCCAGTGGCCGGATTGCACAGCCAGCTTCTGCTGGTCAAGGCCATGCGTCATGTCAATGCCGTGGGCGATGCACGGCGCATAGGCGATGATCAGCGAAACTCCCGGATACGCCTCGGCTTCGTTGAAGGCCTTCAACGACTGCATGTCGCTCCCACCCAGGGCCACGCGCGCCACATAAACGTTGCCGTACGCCATTGCCATGAGCCCCAGGTCTTTCTTGGCACCGTGCTTGCCGCCGGAAGCGAACTTGGCCACCGCGGCGCGCGGCGTGGACTTGGATGCCTGGCCTCCGGTATTGGAGTAAACCTCACTGTCCAGTACCAGGATATTTACGTTTCTTCCGGAGGCCAGGACATGGTCAAGCCCGCCATAGCCGATGTCATAAGCCCATCCATCGCCGCCCACAATCCACACGGCGCGTTTCAGCAGCGATTCGGCCACGGCCAGCAGGTCGCGGGCGTCACAGTTGGTTTTGCTGATGGCTGCTAGCTTGGTCTTCAGCAGATCCACGCGCTTGCGCTGCAGATTAATGCCCCACTCCTTCGACTGATCGGCTTCCAGGAGCGAACAGGCAAACTCCTCGCCCAAATCCGCGGAGAGGCGCCGCGTAAGTTCGCGCGCGTACTCCGCCTGTTTCTCTTGTGCCAGATGGATGCCCAGCCCAAACTCGGCATTGTCTTCAAACAGGGAGTTGGCCCAGGCGATGCCGCGCCCGTCCTTGTTGTACGTATAGGGCGTGGTGGGCAGGTTACCGCCAAAGATGGATGAGCAGCCGGTGGCGTTGGCGACGACCGTGCGCTCGCCGAAGAGCTGGGAAAGCAGCTTGAGGTAGGGCGTCTCGCCGCAGCCGGCGCACGCGCCGGAAAACTCGAACAGCGGCGGCAGTAGTTGCACGTCCTTCACCTGGCTGAAGGAAAGCTTTTCCCGGTCAAAGTCCGGCAGCTTCAGGAAGAATTCCCAATTCTGCGCTTCGCGCTCGCGGATGGGCGGCTGGGACACCATGTTCAGCGCCCGGTGCTGCGGCTCAGTCTTGCTCTTGGCCGGGCAGACCTCCACGCAGAGCGTACAACCGGTGCAGTCTTCCAGTGAGACCTGCAGCGTGTATTTCATGTGCCCCAGGTCTTTCCACCGGGCCGGCGCCGACAGAAATTGCGACGGCGCCCCCGCAAGCTTCTCTCCTTCATACACCTTGGCGCGAATCACGGCATGCGGGCACACCATCACGCACTTGCCGCACTGTATGCACAGCTCCTTGTCCCACTCGGGGGTTTCCAGCGCGATGTTGCGCTTCTCCCATTTGGACGTGCCGCTGGGGTAAGTGCCGTCCACGGGAAGGCTGCTGACCGGCAGCAAATCGCCGTTGCCCTGGATAATAGGTCCGATCACGTTGCGTACGAACGCCGGCGCTTCTGCCGCGACGGGCGGACGAAGATCATAACCGCTGGAAACTACTTCCGGAATGTCTACTTCACCCAGGTTCTCTAACGTCTTGTCCACGGCCTGAAAATTCTTCTCGACCACGGCTTCGCCGCGTTTGCTGTAAGTCTTGCGGATGGCCTGCTTGATCGCCTCAATGGCCCGCTCGCGCGGCAGCACGTTGCTGATGGCAAAAAAGCATGTCTGCATGATGGTGTTGATACGGCCACCCATGCCCGTTTCCTTGGCCACTTTGTAGGCATCGATCACGAAGAAGCGCAGCTTCTTGCTGATGATGTCCTGCTGGATGGCGCCTGGCAGTCTCGGCCAGACTTCATCCGGCCCATATAGGCTGTTCAGCAGGAACGTCGCTCCCGAGTCGGCGTATTTGAGGACCTCAATCCTTTCCAGGAATGAAAACTGGTGGCAGGCAATGAAGTTGGCGCGCGTGATCAGATAACTGGAACGAATCGGCTTGGGGCCGAAGCGCAGGTGCGAGATGGTGAGCGAGCCCGATTTCTTGGAGTCATAAACGAAATAGCCCTGGGCATACAGGTCCGTGTCTTCACCGATGATCTTGATGGAGTTCTTGTTGGCGCCCACAGTGCCGTCCGCGCCCAGGCCGTAAAACAACGCGCGCACCGTCTCCGGAAGTTCCGTAGAGAAGTCGGGATCGTAATCAATGCTGGTGTGGGTCACATCGTCCACAATGCCCACGGTAAAGTGGCGCTTGCTTTTCTCCCGGGCCAGCTCGTCGAAGATGCCCTTCACCATGGCGGGCGTGAACTCCTTGGAAGAAAGGCCATAGCGACCGCCGATGATTTTGGGGCGCGGCTGAACCAGATGCGGGCTGGCGGATTCGGCTTCACTCAACGCGGTGACCACATCGGAATAGAGCGGCTCGCCGATCGCGCCCGGCTCTTTGCTGCGGTCCAGCACGGCAACAGCCTCAACCGTCGGCGGCAGGGCCTGCAGGAAGTGCTCCACGGAAAATGGGCGATACAGGCGGACTTTGAGCACGCCGCACTTGCCGCCGTGCCGGTTCAGCCGTTCCACGGTTTCTTCCACGATCTCAGCGCCGGAACCCATGATCACGATCACACGCTCGGGGTCCGGAGCGCCGGAGTAGTCAAACAGGCGATACTGCCGTCCGGTCAGCGCGGCGAACTTGTCCATGGCGTTCTGCACGATCAATGGCGTGGCCAGGTAAAAAGGATTGGCCGCCTCGCGCGACTGGAAATAAACATCGGGGTTCTGGGCTGTGCCGCGGATAAACGGATGCTCGGGCGAGAGCGCGCGCTCGCGGTGCCGCCGCACCAGATCTTCACTGATCATGGCGCGCAGATCTTCTTCACTGAGCTGCTCCACCTTCGCAATCTCGTGCGAGGTGCGAAACCCATCAAAGAAGTGGAGGAACGGCACGCGAGCTTCCAGCGACGCCGCCTGCGCAATCAGGGCAAAATCCATGACCTCTTGCACGGAGTTCGAAGCCAGCATTCCCCAGCCGGTCTGGCGCACCGCCATCACATCCTGGTGGTCGCCGAAGATGGAGAGCGCATGAGTGGCCAGCGAGCGCGCCGCCACATGGATCACCGCAGGCGTCAGCTCGCCCGCGATCTTGTACATGTTGGGGATCATCAGCAGCAGGCCCTGCGACGAGGTAAAAGTCGTGGCCAGCGATCCGCCTTGCAGCGCACCATGCAGCGCGCCGGCAGCGCCGGCTTCGCTCTGCATCTCGATCACCTGCGGGGTCATGCCCCAGATGTTCTTCTTGCCTTCCGCCGACCACTGGTCCGCCCACTCCCCCATGGCGGAGGACGGAGTGATGGGATAGATGGCGATGACCTCGTTGATCTTGTGGGCCACGTACGCCGCTGCTTCGTTGCCGTCAATCGTTACTTTAGGGCGGTTCATCATCTTGCAGTGGGGTCCTCGGGCTCGCCCCACTCCTCGGTACCAATGATGATCATCGGCCAGGGGTGACCAACGTGGATGTGACGGATATCACGGCTGGGAAAGTAGGCTTAAAGCCTTATTCTTCAATCGCAGCAGGCTGTTCCGGGGGAGTTGCTGCGGGCGGGTTTGGCGAGGGCCCAATCGAGCCCAGCAGCCGGAGCTTGGGTTCCCGATCCAGGGCCAGCAGCAGCTCGCGCGTGACCTTGTCATCGATCTCGGCCGCGTGGCCCAGCTCCACCGGGTACCGAATCACCACGTCCACTCCGGCCGGGGTGAGACGCAGGTTACTCTCGGGCTTGAAGACGCCCGTGGGGACCGAGCTCAGCGTGCGCTCCATGCTCCGGCGCTGCAGCTCCATCCTCTCCCGGTATTCTTCATAAACCTTGTTCACCGCGCCAAGCATGCGCTGTTCCGCTTCGCGATAGTCGCTCTCCGCGCCCAGAGTCAGCGTGATCTCGTGCCACAGGAAGCTGGTCCCCGGAATCTGCTTGAACAGCCCCGCGCCTGCTTGAAAGACCAGCGCATTGGAAAACGCGGCTACGCGTCCGGTGGGGCGGGGGCTGGGCCCGCCGGTAAGCTCCATCAAGTGCAGGCGCAGCAGGCCGACATCCACCACGTCGCCGGTCACACCTGCAACTTGCACGCGGTCGCCAGCACGCACTCCGTACTTGCCGATCAGCAGGAAGTAGCCCACCGCGGAGAGGATCACGTTCTGCAAGGACAAAGCGATTCCCGCCGTGAGCAGGCCGGCGAAGGTGCCGATGCCGGTAAGCTCGCTGGCAAACGACGCCACCACAATGATGGTGACCACAAACCACAACACCACGCGGCGCAACAATAGAAACTGATAACGCCGCCTGGGGTCGGTCACGTAACGGAAGGTGGCTCGCCGCCACAGCTCAGATACGGCAACGACCACGCCCAGAATCAATGCCAGAGTGGCCAGGCGCAGACCCAACGCCTTGAGTTCCGCGTGGTACTCGCTTTCCACTGCCTTGCGCCAGCCCGCGATGCTCCGGCGATAAATATCCAGAAGGATGTTCTCTTTGCCCAAAGGCACCACACTGGCGGAGAGCTGCTTGTACTGCTGGGTGAGCGCATCCAGTTGCTTGCTTTGCTCTGCCAGGGCTTTGGGGTCTTGCGAGTCGGGCGCCGCAGCCAGTTGGTCGCCTTGCTGGGAGAGTTCGCGCACCTTGGCCAGCAAAGGCGCCCGCAAATCCTTGAGCGACTGCTGCAGCGAACCAGTCATGCTGACGTTGTCGTCCAGCGTCTGTAGCTTGCGGCGAAGGGAAAACAGGTCCGTGGTCAGCGCGAGAATCCCGGAAGGCTGCTCCTTGCGCGCGATTGCTGGTGCGGCTCCCCCGGATTTGCCGCCCTCAGCGGCCGCTTCTTTCACATTCGCCAGCGCGGGTATGGCGTGAGAGAGTTCTTCCACCTGCGCCGCCAGGTTGCCGGAGCCGGAACTGCCGGCGGTGGCGGTTTGAAGCAGGCTGCGCAAAACGTCGCGACGCGCTTGAAAAAGCTCCAGCTCGCTTTGCGCCTCGTCCACCGCCGCCGTCAAGGTGCGCCTCTTGCTTCCTGTTGCGCCGGCAAGCTGCTTCTGCAGGGTTTCGATCTGCTTCTTCGAATTTTTGACGTTCTGGTCGGCTTTTGCGGCGGCCTCCGCCAGCCTTTGGTATTGACCTCCGGGAGAGTTTGCCGCTGACGACGTTGTGCTCGCCGGTGCGCTCAGTGCCTGCGCCCGCGCACGCGCGAACTCAAAAGCCAGCCGCACAGCCTGGTCTGCAACCTGGCGATTGTCATTGAGAAACAGGACGTCGCTGGGCTCCGTTGCCAGCTGCTGCTGCAGCGCCAGCTGCTGGTGCCACAAAATGTTCCTGTTCAGAAAGGGAATGATTTCCTCGCTGCCGCCGGTTGAGCCGGCCGGTGTCTCCTGTGCCAGGCATGAGGAGAAAACAAGCAGAGACATCACCGCCACAGCGTGAACGAGACAAAGCTTCTTTCTGCTATCGCGGGCCACTCGGGCTATTTCACACATCGAGTTTTATTGAAGCATGCGGCTGGGAAAGGTACAACCCTGGCGGGGCGTACTTACCAACAGAACTTGAAAATGCGACTGTCCTTTAATACGTCAGAGGGGGCGCCCGTGTCACCTCTGCCTTCCCAGGTTTTTCTTGTCGGATTGTCGAAGTCGAAGACAATGTAGACTTCCCAATTGGCGCAATCGAACCTACCACTTGGGTCTGTGCCGATCCTTACCTTGTACGACCAGGCGTTGCCGCTGCCCCGCATTACTGACTCACCGTAACGAACATGACGTGTCTCCAAATACTCGGTCACGGCCTCCCGCGTCATTCCTGGGCGAAGATCGCGTTGATACTGGAGAAGCACCGCCCGATAGCCCGCATCGCGTTGTGACTGCATACGCTCAGACCATAGGTGGTATGCGAGCCACGCGGCTCCGAGCCCTACTCCGATCATGAGAAATCTAGAGCGTTTCTTTGGTATGGGCGTCATCCCCGGCAAATATATACGGAGCGCGCAGATTCGTGACGCCAAATAAAATGGGTGTTCTGAGCGAACACCCGTTACAACTATCTTCCCTTGATTTCTTTGTACGGAGACTTCGCTCCGCTCTCTGTTACTTCTTTTTCTTCGTTGCCTTCTTCGCAGCCTTTTTCTTTCCGGCCATCGTGAGAGTCCTCCTTCGAAGATTTGATTCCTAAGGCCCTTTTCGATTCGGGCAGCCCCACTGCTAGTAGAGATGCCCTATCACACCCAAGATATTGAGGTACGGATGGGAGCGATGTCAACAAAAATCTGCGTGTTCACGCATTTTGTTCTTGACCAATTCCAGGCATTGTTGATGCACCTGAAGGTCAGATCCAAAGCCCTGGAGCCAATGCACGTCCGGTTCGCGGCGAAACCAGGTCATCTGTCTCTTGGCATAGTTGCGGTGGCCTTGCTGTGCCGCGGCGATCGCCGCTTCCAGAGTGGTTTCTCCCTCCAGATACTGCGCCGCCTGCTTGTAGCCCAGCGAGCCCAGTGCGCGAATGGCGCCGTACTTTTTTTTGAGAGCGCTCGTCTCTTCCACCAATCCGGAGGAAAACATTTCTGCGGCACGCCGGTTGATGCGTTCATAGAGCGCGCCGCGATCGGGACTCAGCCCGATGCGCAGGATGTTGAAGCCGCGCAGCGGGTCGCGCCCCTGGCGCCACATTTCCGTCATCGGCCGGCGCGCGCTCAGGTTGACCTCGAGAGCGCGAATGACTTTGGCCGCGTCATTGGCGTGGATGGCGGAGGCCGCCACGGGATCGAGACGTTCGAGAAGCTTGTGCAGATAGTCTGCGCCACGCTCCGCTGCGCGCGCGCAATCGTGCCCGCAAGTCTTCCGATCGCGGCGGGCCGGCGAACAGTCCTTCCAGCAAGGCGCGCAGATAGAGGCCCGTGCCGCCCACCACGATGGGCAATCGCCCGCGCGCCTGGATTTCGCCGATGGCCTGCCGCGCCAGCCGTGCGTAATCGCCGGCGGTGATTTGTTCGGTGGGCGCGGCCACATCGATCAAATGGTGCGGGACCCGCGTGCGCTCTTCCGGCGCAGGCTTGGCCGTGCCGATTTCCAGTTCGCGATAGACGGCCACCGAATCGCAGCTCACGATCTCGCCCGAGAGTTGTTCGGCAAGAAACTGGGAAAGCGATGTCTTGCCGCTCGCCGTGGGACCCAGAAGCACAACCAGCAGCGGCGCGCT
>DASVFK010000338.1:0-2352 GCA_036380095.1 Candidatus Angelobacter sp.
GCGATGTGGTGCAACAGCCACTCCACCATCTTGTCGTCCACCAGGCCGTCCACCGAGTAGGCGCCCATGCCGCCGGTGTTGGCGCCGGTATCGCCTTCTCCCACGCGCTTGTGGTCCTGCGCCGCTGCCAGCGGGGCCACACGTTCGCCATCGCTCAGCACCAGAAAGGAGATCTCCTCGCCCTGAAGAAATTCTTCCAGCACCACGCGCGCTACCGGGAAGCCGAGCAGCTTTCCGTTGAACATGCTTTGCCCGGCGTGAGCGGCTTCCTCTCTTGTCTGCGCGATGACCACGCCTTTGCCCGCAGCCAGCCCATCCGCCTTGACCACCACGGGCGTGGAGAACAGACCCAGCGACTTGCGCAGCTCGTCCTCTGAGGCGCACACGGCATAGTGCGCCGTGGGAATCTGGTGGCGCTGCATGAACTCCTTGGCAAAGCTCTTGCTCGACTCCAACTGTGCCGCCGCCTGTGTGGGACCAAAGATCTTCAGGCCGCGGCGCGTGAACTCGTCCACCACGCCCAGCGAGAGCGGCAGCTCCGGCCCCACCACGGTCACATCGGGCTGGATCTGGTGCGCCGCCGCCAGCAAGCTTTCCAGGTTCTTGGGATCGCCGGGCAGGCAGGCCGCTTCGTCACAGATGCCGCCATTGCCGGGCAGACAATACACCTGGCGCACGCGCGGGGACTGCAACAGCCGCCACACCAGCGCATGTTCCCTGCCTCCGCTGCCGATTACCAGGACTTTCATAGGCTAAGAGTGAAAACTAAAGATAAATCATGAAAGGGCTATGTGGCGATGCCCCTGAACAAACTCTTGGATATACCGTGTAACGGGCCATACCGATCCTCCTTCGCTGCAGGGAATATTCCTCCACTCGGCAAGTTATATACGGCAGACCGAAGGAGAAATGAAAATGAAGAAACGAATCCTGAAAATTGTTTTGGCAGCACTGATGGCCGGTTTTATCATGCTTGCCCTCACCGGCAGCGTACACACCCAAGCCGTTGCGGCATCGCCCTTGGCCAGTTCTGCCGCAGAGCAGCCGGCCGCGTCCGTTAACATTGACAACTTCACGTTTGGACCCAACCAGCTCAACATCACGGCCGGCACCACCGTCCGCTGGACCAACAAGGACGACATTCCGCACAACGTTGTGGCTGAAGATAAAAGCTTCAAGTCCAAAGTTCTGGACACCGATGACGCGTTCACTTATACGTTCACCCAGCCGGGAACGTACAAATATTTCTGCGGGCTTCATCCCAAGATGACAGGCACCGTGGTGGTCAAGTAGATGGCGGCCATGGTGAACCCATTTGACATCAAGTCGGCGCTCATGGCCAGGCACGCGCAGCACGTGGTGCTGGTCCACTTTCCCATCGCGCTTTTTCTCTCCGCCGTGGGGTTTGATTTTGCCGCCCGCTGGATGCGCAAAAGCGTTCTGGCGACAGCGGCGTATATCAATTTCCTGGGAGCGGCAGCTACGTCTCTTCCCGTTGTGGCCACGGGGATCCTGGCGTGGCGCTGGCAGCTGGAAGGCCAGCGGCTCAAAGGCGTTCTTGAGATGCATCTGGTGATGGGCCTGAGCTCCGCGGCCTTGATCTGCGTGATCGGTTGGCTTCAGTTTCGCGCCCGGAAAGCCTGCCGACCTGCGGCACCCTATGTCCTGGCGATGGAAGGGTTCGCAGCGCTGGTGGTCGCTCTCACCGGACATCTTGGCGGTTTTCTGAGCGGCGTCAACCTGGGTGGATGAGCCGAATCCTTACGTTCCATAACTCTTCTTCAAATACTCCGTCATCGCTGATTCCAGCTCCGCATATCCGCCATGAATCGTGCTGCGCAGCGCCGACTCAATTGACTGGCCTTCTCCCAGCCGTTGCAGGAGGCGCGCCAGGTCGGCCATGCCGTAGGTGCGGCGGATGTACTCCACCGCTGTGAGAGCCTCCGCGTACGCAACGGAAGCTTCCCCTGAGCTGTAACTTTCAAAGTCGCCTTCAAGCTGGTTGAGCGGAATCTGGTGTCCGGTGGCATAGAGCGTGGCCAGACGCGGACCAAAGGCCGCGGTGCTCACGCCCTGCTCCAGTTCGGCGATGCCCTCATTCAGCCACTGCGGCACGCGTCCGTGCGTGATCTGCATCACGAACGAATGCGTCAGCTCGTGACGCAGCACACGCGCCAGTTCCGGCGTCACCGTCTGGATACCGGAAATCGGAATGCGGATCTTGCCGTCATTCAGCGCGGCTGACCACGCCGGCGCCTGGGTGACATCAAAAAAAGCGCGGTCCGTATAAAGCGACACAAAGATGCTGCGCGGGGCGGCGTTCAGGTCGTTTTGCAGATCGCGGTAATCGGC
>DASVFK010000339.1:0-4623 GCA_036380095.1 Candidatus Angelobacter sp.
GGGCCATTCGCCTCCATGCAATCATCCAGATGCAGCCGCAGGGCCAGCACCTGTTGCAGCGCCTCCGCCGGAGCGTGCGCGTAAATCACTCCTTCTTTCTCTGACCACGGCCCCCAGCCGGGCACATCAACTTGTTCTTTGAGGGGCAGAGCCGTGTCCTGGTGCCAGGAGATGAGCCAGTTGGCTTCCGGGGTCTTGTCAAACAACGTTGCGCGAAAAGGCAGGGCCGTGCTTCCCAGGACAGCTCTCGCCATCTCCAGCAGCCGCGGGCCATGGGCCACCACGCTGACTGTGGGATGGTTGAGCACGTGGCGCACGCCGGCTTTGTGCGGCAGCGGCTTGAGGTCAGCCAGTGAGACTAGCACCGGGATCAGCTCCCGCGTGCTCAACACGCCGGGCACCATGGCGAAACCTTTTTCTTGGATGGAAATCTGCCAGTCTTCTCCGCTCACGCGTTCTCCTGCAAGAGGCTACGATTTCGGCAAGTCCTGGATGAGACTATCATTTACTGGCCGCATTCGTGGATACCGTTTTCTAACGTTGGCGAAAAGCTTTTCTGTCTGGTCGCGCGCCGCGTGACTCCTCATCACGGCGATTCCGGCCATGTCGCGCGGTGCCGGCGACCCCCTCACGCTCCCAGTTTCTCAAAGAACCTGATAATGCTCTCAATCCCGCGATAAAAATTCGGAATATGGAACTTCTCGTTGGGCGCGTGCAAATTGTCGTCGGGCAGGCCGAAGCCCATCATTACGCTGGGCAGCTTGAGCACGTCCTGGAAATCGGTCACGATCGGAATGGATCCGCCCGAGCGGATGAACACTGTATCTTTCTTGAAGACGTCGTGCATGGCTTCCGTAGCGGCCTTGATGTAGGGGTTGTCCGTGCTCACCACGCAAGCCGGGCCTTTGCTGTAGCACTTGATGTTCAGCTCAATGCCCTTGGGCGTAAGCTTCTTCACGAAATTGGTGTAGCGCTTCAGGATGTCGTCGGGGTCCTGGTTGGGCACCAGCCGCATGGAGACTTTGGCCGACGCGCGCGCCGGGATCACCGTCTTGGCGCCGGCCGCCACAAAACCGCCGGGCATGCCGTGGACCTCAAGCGTCGGCCGCGCCCATGTGCGATAGAGAACGGAATATCCTGGCTCACCGGTAAGGACTTTCGAGCCGACTTCTGTCTTGCGATAGTGCTCTTCCTTAAATGGAAGCTTCTTCCAGGCGGCGAGTTCGGCCTTGGTCGGCGCTTTGACTTTGCTGTAAAAGCCGGGAATCAGGACCTTGCCTTTCGCGTCCTTGAGCTTGCTGATGATTTCTACCAGCGCGAACAGCGGATTGGGCGCCGCGCCGCCGTACATGCCGGAATGCAGATCGGTTTTCGCGCCCTGGGCTTCGATTTCCGTGTACACCAGCCCGCGCAGCCCCACACACAACGTGGGTAGATTGGGTGCGAAGAGCTCCGTATCGCACACCAGGGCGAAGTCGGCCTTGAGTTTGGCTTTTTCCTTCCGCACGTAAGCCGCAATGGATTCGCCGCCGACTTCCTCCTCGCCTTCAATGATGAACTTGACGTTGAGCGGCAGCTTGCCGCCGTGGCCTTTCATCAGCGCTTCCACGGCCTTGAGCTCCATCCAGAGCTGGCCTTTGTCGTCTACGGCGCCGCGAGCGTAGATGTTGCCATTGCGCTCGGTAGGTTCAAAGGGCGGCGAGAGCCACTCATTCAGCGGCTCGGCCGGCTGCACGTCATAGTGCGCGTAGCAGAGGACCGTGGGTTTGCCTTCGGCGTGCAGCCAGTCAGCGTAGATCAGCGGATGGCCCTTGGTAGGGATGATCTCCACGTTCTCCATGCCGATGCGCCGCAGGTCGCCGGCCACGAACTCGGCGGCGCGGCGGACGTCATCTTTATGCTCCGGGGCGGTGCTCACGCTGGGGATGCGGAGCAGGTCTTTGAGTTCTCCCAGGAATCTCTGCTGGTTCTGCTGGGCAAAGCTGACTGCGGGTGAGGCCATATCGGTGCTCCTCGGCTCGGGAAATCGAACCTAAGAGTATAGCGCGCCGTCGTATCTGTGCCTCTTTGTCACCCGGCTTCTGACAGATGTGCACAGCTTTGCACACTGAATGCAAGAACCACGGACAACCCTTCAAATGCAGTCTGTAAACCCTTTGGTTTCAGTTGGTTATTTAAGGCCTCTGGCAGCACGTGTTGGCCCGTGATTTGCCTTTCTGACTGTGTCGGAGTGGTGGCCGACCAGTGCATGAAACGTCTCCTTCTTCCTGTTCTCCTGGTGGCGGGCACTCTTGCGTCAGCCCAGCAACTGCCCCAGCCACAAGCTTTTCGCACGGCTGCCGAACTTGCAGGAATGCCCAGCTTGCAATTGCTGGGCCCTCTTACAGAGCCTTCCCTGACATTAGAGCGCCCAAAATCGCTCTCTCTGGTTGCCAACGCGGACATGACGGCGCCCGCGCCGGTGAACCCGACATTTAAGCCTGTAATTAGGCCTGCCAAGACGCCCGAGGTTGCGTTCTTCAACAAGAAGATTTTCATGGCTGAAGTCGTGGCGTATACAGTGCCCAATATCCTGGACGGAGTCACCACCGTGCGCGCGATCCGCCGGGGCTACACTGAAGGGCCTTTACCTTGGGGATCATCGCAACTGATTGGGGAACGTCCTGGAATCGCGCGTTACACGCTTGTGATGGGCGGCATGCAGGCGGCGGTGACCTTTGCTTCTTATAAATTGGAGCACAGCCGCAACCGCACCTTGCGCCTGCTGGGACACTCGCTGATGCTCAAACGCTCCGTCGACCATACAGTGGGCTTTGTGAACAACGTGAGACTGGGCCCGAATCCATAGCCGCTGCGAGCCGACTTCTCAGTTTCGTTGAAAGGCGCTGGCAGATTGCTTATTCGAGGCCGGCCAGACGGCGCGCGATCTCCTCCTCCTCGGATGGCACAACCCTGGACGAATAACCTGTGTCCTAGGGCTAAGCTGGATGTCCATAATCTGCTTTGCCACAACTTCAAAAGCAGACAGGAGTGGGGTAAGGCTGATGATTGGCGGAATGTGTTCATATCCAACAACAGCCGCTTTCCGCTCCGGACCCGCAATTTCAGCGAGTTTCAGACAATCACCAATCAAGCTGGCATTGCCACTGTACGGATGGAGCAAGTTGCTGACCAATTCTCAGCCTCTTTCCCATTGTCTCCAAATGGACGAGCAATTTTGAACTCAAGTGCCCACTGGGCACGGATGAGGATATCAGGCGTTCTCTTTGTCTGAGCTGCGCGTCCGTATCTTGGGAGCCTGTTCAGATGCTGAACAACCTGTTTGAGGAGTTGAGGCTCGCCGTAAGGGCCAGCGCCCCTCTGGAAGTTCTTAAAAGGAATGCCGCTGTTGTCGACCGATACGATGGAATCGGCGATATCAGCGACCAACTGGAGGAGCTCTGTCATGCCTCAAGTATAAGGTGCTGTCTATAATGAGTATGTGAGCTCCGCTGCCACAGTCCGCAAGCTGGCTGAAGCCGATTTTCCCACGCGCTGGGGACACTTCCGCATCATGGGCTTTGAAGGCCACGTCGGCGATGATCGCCGCAAGGAAGAAGCCGTGGCGCTGGTGCATGGCGACATCCACTCCGCCGCGCCGCTCGTACGCATCCACTCGCAGTGCCTCACCGGCGACGTCTTCGGCTCGCTGCGCTGCGACTGCCGCCAGCAGCTCGAGATGGCGTTGCAGATGATCGCCGAGGCTGGCTCGGGCGTACTGGTCTATGAGATGCAGGAAGGGCGCGGTATCGGCCTGATGGCTAAGCTCCAGGCCTACGAGCTGCAGGACCAGGGCCGCGACACCGTCCAGGCCAATGAAGAGCTGGGCTTCAAGGCCGATCATCGCGAGTTTCAGCTTCCCGCGGAAATCCTGAAGGCGCTGGGGCTCAAGCAGGTGCGGCTGCTCTCCAACAATCCGCAGAAAGTCTCGGCCCTCGAAGCCGCCGGAATCAAAGTCACCGAGCGCGTGCCCTGCGAAGTTGAACCTACCGCTGCCTCAGAGAAGTATCTCAACACCAAAAAAGAAAAGTTGGGACATTTGTTTACGGGAAGATAGAAAGCACTCCGCTAGCAGTCAGGATTCAGCCCAGTAACTTTTTCTGAAATCCCGAGCGTAGCTTTTTCCGAAGTCTCGAGCGAAGCGAGAGATCCCTATAGCAACGAACAGCATGGGGGCTCGAATGGTTGAGGCCTTACACGAGCAAGAACCGTCGGCAGTGTTTTTCACGTGTATTGAGGCAATCAGCTCTTCTTCTTGATCTCTTCGCGCTTCTTCGCCGCTTCTTTCGGCACCTGCGGTTCAGTCATGGCCACGGGATCAAGGATTTCGGCGATCTCCTGTTCGCTCAGCAGCTTCTTTTCCCGCGCAATGTCGATGATGGAGCGGCCCGTGGCCACCGACTCCTTCACGATCTCCGCCGCCTTCTGGTAGCCGATGTACGGATTCAGCGCCGTGGCCAGTGAGACCGTGCTCTGCGCGTAGTAAGCGTTGCGCTTTTCGTTGGCCGTAAGGCCTTTCACGCATTTCTCGGTGAAGACTTGCAGCATGTTGGTGAGGATGGTGATGGACTGCAGCACGTTGTA
>DASVFK010000340.1:0-15342 GCA_036380095.1 Candidatus Angelobacter sp.
GGAGTATACACCCGCCGGGCAAGCTGCGTGTGAGATGCAGAACTGCTGCCCGGCAGTGGTTTCCATGTTGAAGAAAATTTACTCGTACCGCAATGCGATCACCGGGTCCACGCGCGTAGCGCGGCGCGCCGGAAGATAGCAGGCCGCCAGGGCCACGGCTACCAGGACCAGCGATACCAGGAGAAACGTCGTTGGATCGCCGGCGGTAATGCCGTACAGCTTGCTGGCCAACAGACGCGCCAGCAACAACGCCCCAGCCAGTCCAAGGGCCACACCCAACCCAACCAGCCGTGCGCCCCGCCCCAGCACCAGGCGCAGGATGTCGCTGGCATTGGCTCCCAGCGCCATGCGCACTCCCATCTCATGTGTCCGCTGGCTTACCGTGTAGGAGAGCACGCCGTAGGTGCCTATAGCGCCCAGCAGGAGTCCCGCGGCAGCGAACACGCCCAGCACCAATGTAAGAAAACGCTCGCCGGCAATCGAAGTGCGAATGATCTCGTTCATCGTTTCTACGTTGTAGACAGCGATGTCTGAGTCGATGGCGTGCAAACGCTCCTGGACCGCGTTGGCCGCGGCGCGAGGCTCCAGCCGCGATCGCGCGGCAAACGTCATGCCGTTCAACATGGGATAGAACTTCTCCGGGATCTGGAGGAACGGCACATAAAATTCCGCACGGATTTTGGCGCTGGAATCCTGGGCCAGGCCCCAGTGTTTCACGTGCTGCACCACGCCGATGATCTCGCGCGGCGCTTCAAAGCCCGGAAACGGAATGATCAGGTGTAGTCCCACGGCCTCCTGGTTGGGGAAAAGGCTGCGCGCCAGCTCTTCATCCACCACCACCGTTTGCGGCGCGTTCAGGTCGTCGCGTTCATTGTAGAAACGTCCGCGGATCAGCCGCACGCCCATGGTGCGCAGGTAGTTGGGGCTGGTGATGTACATCATGGACCAGTTGTAGTCCTTGGGATCGGGCTTGGGCCGCTCCGCCACGTAGAACATCACCTCGCTGTCGTCGCGCATCATTATGTCCGTGGTCAGGGCCGCGGCTTCCACGCCGGGCGCGCTTTCCATCTGGTCCACCACGTTCTTGAAGAGATTGCGGATCTTGGCCGGCTGGTCATAGCGCAGCCGCGAGAACCCGATGTCAAACGTCACCACGTTGTCCGGCTGGAACCCGGGATCGACCTTGCCCAGCTTTTGCATGCTGCGGATGGTGAGGCCCGCGCACACCAGCACGGCCAGAGACAACGCCAGTTCCGCCACCACCAGCGAGTTTTGCAGAGGGTGCCTGCCTCCGGGGCTGCCGCGGCCGGCTTCCTTCAACGTGTCATTCATGTTCGCGCGCAGCGCCTGCCAAACCGGGGCCATGCCGAAAAGAATTCCCGTAAACAGGCACAGCGCCAGCAGGAACAGGCCCACGCGCCAATCCACGCCAATCGATTGCGAGCGCGGCAGGCTGTGCGGCACCGCGGCCAGCAATCCACGCGTTCCTGCCCAGGCCAGGCCGATGCCCAATACTCCGCCCAGCAGCGCCAGCAGAACGCTCTCCGTGAGCAATTGTGAAGCCACGCGCATCCTGGAAGCGCCCAGCGCCGTGCGGATGGCCAGTTCACGCTGCCGTGGCGCCACACGGCTGAGCAGGAGATTGGCGACGTTCACGCAGACGATCAACAGCAGCAGCGTCACCGCCACGGCCAGCGGCAGCAGCGTCCCGCGAGCGTCTGAAACCACGTCCTCCAGGACCGGCACGATGGTTGCGCCGTGTTCGGCATTTGCTTCCGGATAAGCCGTGGCCAGCCGTTTGGCGATGGTCCCCAGGTCGGCCCGGGCCTGCGCCGCTCCCACGCCGGGCTTCAGGCGCGCGATCACGCGCGAGCCTTCGCGCTCCATGCGGTTCTGCAGCCACATCTTCCCGGTTGCGCCCACGGGCACGAAAACATCGCTTTGCGAATAAAACCAGAAGTCTTGAGGCAGCACACCCACCACGGTGTAATTGCGGTCGTTCAGGTGGATCGTGCGGCCCAGAATGTCCCTTGTGCCGCCAAACCGTCTTTGCCACAAGCCATGACTCAGCACCGCCACCGGTGTAGCGCCCTCGCGGTCTTCTTCGGGCTTGAATTCGCGTCCCATCACGGGAGGTACGCCGAGCACGTTGAAGAAGCCGGCAGAAACTTCGCGGCCATCCACATGTTCCGGCCCGCGCCCGCCGGTGAGCGTGAAGTCTTCATGGCGGAACATCGCCATCTGCGCAAACGTGGATTGCTGTGCGTCCCAGTCCTTGAAATTCAGGTACGCCACGGACATGGAGTCGAACTGGGGCGAGCTCTCGCTCACGATCATGAGCCGCTCCGGCTCGTGAAACGGCAGGGGCCGCAACAGCACCCCGTTGACCACGGTGAAGATCGCCGTATTCGCGCCGATGCCCAGCGCCAGGGTCAGCACCGCCATCAAGGCAAAGCCCGGGCTCTTGGCCAGGGTGCGGAATCCGTAACGCAGATCTTGGAGAAGTGTTCCCATCGCTGCCTCCTGAGGCGTGCTCGCCGGCGTTCCCGCCGCGCCCGGTTTTTGGCGCGCTGGGCTTTAGACGCAATCTGCCTTGATCGGTTATTACGCACGGGTAATGCAAACGGTTCCGGAAAAATCTCTAAGAATCGGGTCATCGGTTCATCGGGACATCTGACCTCGCCCCTATCATCGTCGGAGATCGGAAATTTCTCCCCTCGCGTCCCGCGATTCTTGTGCTCCGATCTCAGATGATCGATGGGCCGATCTCCCGATGTTCCGATCTTCTCCGTGCCTCCGTGTCTCCGTGGTGGATTTTGGCCTTGTCATATAACATCGCCCCTCGAGCCACTCATACCATGAACACAAGGAGCGCAAGCCGTCCGGGGACGCCCATGAATCGCGAGGAGCTGGAGCGCGAACTCGAACGGCTGCACCCCGCGAGTTTTGGCTGGGCGCTCTGGTGTTGTCGCCAGCGGCGCGAAGATGCGGAAGAAGTCTTGCAGACGGCGTACTTAAAAATACTGGAAGGGCGCGCGAGATTTGGGGGCGAGTCGAGCTTTCGCACCTGGCTGTTTGGCGTGGTCCGGCACACGGCCGCGGAGCAAGCTCGCCGTCGCTGGTTGCGGGATGCGCTGCTGCTTAAGTGGTTCGCTCGTGAGCCTGCGCCGCCGCCGTTCGATCCTGATGCCGGGGTTGCGTGCTCTGAACGCAGCCGCGAGCTGCGCCGGGCGCTGGACGCTCTCCCGCTGCGCCAGCGAGAGGTGCTGCATTTGGTTTTCTACCAGGAGATGACGGTGGAAGAAGCGGCGCGGGCGATGGGCGTCTCCGTGGGCACGGCACGGACGCATTTTGAACGCGGCAAGAGCAGGCTACGAGAGATGCTGGCGCGGGAGGAGGAACATGAGTTCAATCGGCCCTGAGGAAGATCGCAATCTGCATCAGCGCTTTGCTGAGTTGCGTCGCCAAGACACTGCCCGGGCGCCGGAATTTGCCGCTCTGTTGCGGCCGCGGGCCAAGCGCACCGGGTTTTCCGCGTTCTCCCGGCTGGCAATCGCCGTGGCGTGCGTGCTCGTGATTACCGTCACCTTGGCACGGTACCACTCACGGCCCCCGGCAAAGCCTGTTCCTTCGCTCAGTGAGTGGAGATCGCCCACGGATTTCCTGTTGCAGACTCCAGGCCGTGAGCTGCTGATTGGCGTTCCCAGGCTTGGCGAATGGCCGCAGGGCATCGCAGTTCCCGGTTCCAGCCCCTCGCCAATAGGCACCAAAAAGGCAATTTAATTTCGCACTACGGAGGAAGCAGTCATGAAGCGTTTCTTGTTTTTGTTGTTGTTCTTTGTCTTCAGCGTGCCGTTCTGGGGGCAGCAGCCGCATCCTCAGGGTGATGACCCCATCGCGCAAAACCTTTTCCCGCCCGAACTGGTCATGCGCTATCACCAGGAAATCGGGTTGGACGATAACCAGTCCAAGGCGATCAAGGACCTGGTGCAGAAAGCACAGACCCGTTTCCTGGACATGCAGTGGGACATGCAGTCAGAAGCGGAGAAGCTCATCCAGCTCCTGAAAGCGCGCCCCACAGACGAGACAGCGGTGCTGGCCCAGGTGGACCGCGTGCTCAACCTGGAACGCGAAATCAAGAAAGCACAGATCTCGCTGCTGGTGCGGATCAAGAACACGCTCACGGACACGCAGCAGAACAAGCTGATGGAGCTGCGGCACAGGTCCTGAACCCGCGCGCCTTACTTTGTTCGCGGCAGGCGTGTGTATTGCCAGCCGACGCTCAACGTATTGAAGTTGGAGCCAAGTCGGGCGGACACGCCTCCGGCGTAAGAGATCTTCACCGACTGGCTGCGCGCCACCGGCACGGACAAGGTGGCGCCCAGCCGGCTGTTATTGAGCCGCTGCACGGCTGGGCCGCCGTTGAGATGGGCGGCGCCCTGGCCGTACCAGTTGGCCTCCACTGAAAGCCACAGATGCCGCCGGAAGGTATAACTCGCGTACCCTTGCAGGGTGGGCATAGGGTCTTGCGTTCGCGTCACGCCGCCAGGGAAGAAATCCGGGTTGGCGGTAAAGAACCACACCCCGACGTATAGTCCCCCTTCGAACTTTTTCCACGGCATTGAGGCCCCGATCTGTGGCTTGAAGGCGAAGCGGTTCACGCCGATGTTGACCAGTTTTTGTCCTGAGTATTGTCCTGTGGGAGCGTCGACAAAGAGGCTGGCGGCGACAATGTAAGTCGGCTTCCGTTCCGCGAACTCTTTGAGCGTCATGGCGGGGGAGCCGTGCAGATTCAAGTCAAACCTGAACTTGGCGTTGGCCAGTCCACTGCGGTAAACGCTCGCGCGTTGTTCCTGCACGTTCCCGCTCACGGTCCCCCAGGCGTACGGTAGACCTGCAGTCAACAGAGCCTGTCTGCCTGCGAGCGCAAATGTGTATCCGATCCCCACGCTGCCACCGTTGATGGTTGCGTGAACGTCAGTAAAAGGAAGCGAAGCATCCAGGACCACGCCGCCTGTCATCCGCGTGTAGCCACCGCCGAAGAACAGCACGCCCACCGGCGAAGCCGAATACGTTCGCGGTTCCAGGTCTTGTCCCGCCATACTGGCCACTCCGGCCCACACAATGACAACCAAAGCGGGGACAAAGATTCTGCTCTTTTGCAGCAGAGGTGGTTGCAGCTTCACCGCCCACCTCGGGAGCGGGGTTCGGCCGCGTGCATAGCTCTCCCTTTGTATTTTCGGCGACTGGCAACCACCCGGACCCACCTCTATTCCTAAATGCTGAAGCACGAACGCGAGTTGTGTGCTCCTCAAAGAAAATCGGCTCGCCCCATAATTCTCGCGGTTCGAAGGGAGGAATCCTTCATGGCGGACACCGTCACCACGCTCGATGGTTCAACTTTTCTTGTTACCAAACCCAACGGCGACATTGAAGCCGGCCCCACAGAACCCGATGGCCTCTTCTTCAGGGACATGCGACACCTCTCGCTCTGGAAACTCACCGTCAACGGCATTGCTCTTGATGTCCTCTCCACGGATGCCCTGGAGTATTACTTCGCCCAGTACTTCTGCGTGCCGCCCACCGGGACCATCTATGAGAACCCCACGGTTTCCATTGGCCGTCGCCGCTATGTGGGCGATGGTTTTGTCGAAGACGTGGTGGTGGCCAATCACGGCACGGAAACCAGGAAGTTCGAGCTGAAGCTGGAGATAGGCGCCGATTTCTGCGATTTGTTTGAAGTGAAAGACCAACTGGCGAAGAAAGGCAAGTACTATCGCCAGATACGCCACCGCCAGCTCGTGCTCGGCTACAAACGCGACGACTTTGTGCGCGAGACCATTATCAGCTCCACTGTGCCGCCCGATATCCTGGATGAGAACTTCGTCATCTTCCGCTTCACTGTAGAGCCCAAACAGTCGTGGACCATGCGCCTGCAGGTGACGCCGGTGGAAGGGACCATGGAATACCAGCCCAAGTTCGCCGGCAAGATGGGCGAAAAGATGCGCCAGAACCTGGCCAAGTGGGTGGCGGACGCACCCACAGTGAGCGCCTACCCTGACGCAGTCCGTGTTCTATACCAGCGCAGCATGGTAGACATTGCGGCGCTGCGCTTTGAGCCGGAGACCCGCCCGGGATTCTCCATCCCCGCCGCCGGCCTGCCCTGGTTCATGGCCCTTTTCGGACGCGACAGCTTGTTTACCAGTTACCAACTCCTTCCTTTTAACTCTGAGCTCGCTTCCACCACGTTGCAGGTGCTGGCCGAGCGCCAGGGCAAGGTCATGGACGATCTGCGCGAAGAAGAGCCAGGACGCATCCTGCACGAACTCCGTTTCGGCGAACTCACGCACTTCAAGGAGCGTCCGCAGTCGCCTTACTTCGGCGCCAGCGATACCACGCCGTTGTTCCTCGTCCTGCTCGACGAGTACGAGCGCTGGACCGGGGATACCGAACTGGTCCATAAGCTCGAACCCAACATCCGCGCCGCACTCGAATGGATTGACAAGTACGGCGATTCGGATGGTGACCTCTTTATCGAGTACAAACGCAAAACCGACCTCGGTTTGGAAAACCAGTGCTGGAAAGATTCCTGGAACTCGGTTCTGTTCTCCGATGGCACGGTTGCCAAAGCGCCGCGCGCCCTGTGCGAGATCCAGGGCTACGCCTACGATGCCAAGGTCCGCACCGCCCGTCTGGCTCGCGACATCCTGAACGACAAGACGCTGGCTGAAAAGCTGGAGAAAGAGGCCAAGCAGCTGAAGGAGCGTTTCAACAAGGATTTCTGGGTCCCCGAGCGGGGATTCTTTGCCATAGCGCTGGACGGCGACAAAAAGAAAGTTGACAGCCTGACGTCCAACATCGGCCACTTGCTGTGGAGCGGCATTGTGGAAGAGGACAAGGTCAAATCCATCGTCGACCACCTGATGGGCCCCAAGTTGTTTTCCGGCTGGGGAGTGCGCACCATGGCCCACGGTGAAGGCGGCTTCAACCCAATCGAATACCATGACGGCACGGTGTGGCCGCACGATAATTCCATCATCGCCGCCGGTCTGGCCCGCTATGGCTATCGCAAGGAAGCGGCCAAGATCATCGGCGCCATCATGGAGGCCTCAGTCTTCTTCAACTATCGGCTGCCCGAAGTTTTTGCCGGCTATCCGCGCACCCTCACCGGCTTCCCCGTGCGCTATCCCACGGCTTCCAGTCCGCAGGCCTGGGCCGCCGGCTCGCCCATGCTGGGCTTGCGCGTGCTCCTGGGCCTGGAACCCGTGGGCAACGACCTCAAGTCCGATCCCGTGCTGCCGCCCTGGATGGGCCAGTTGGTGGTGGATGGCATCCGCGGGCGTTGGGGACGCAAGCGTGTGGCCGCTGAGCAGGCTGGCGCGCCCAGCATGGAGCAGATGTTCACCCGCATGGTCACCGAGCGCGCACTGGAGAAGGAAGAGCGCGTGGCGTAAGCCGGGCGACGGCAGACCCTACTATTCTGATTTCGCCGGTTGTTTTGGTTCCGCTGCGACTGCCGTCTCGGCCAGCGGCAGCCACACCTGGAAGCGCGTATCTCCCGGCTTGGAGATTACCTGGATGTTTCCCCGATGCTTGCGCACGATCCGCTGCACCGTATCCAGGCCCAGTCCTGTGCCTTCACCCACGCCCTTGGTGGTGAAGAAAGGTTCAAAGATATGCGGCTCCACTTCCGGAGAGATTCCCGGGCCGTTGTCGCCGATCTCCACCACCACGCAGGTGTCATCGCGCCAGGTGCGCACGCGCAACTCGCCTTTGCCGCCCATGGCGTCAATCGCGTTGTCCATGATGTTGGTCCACACCTGGTTGAGTTCGCTGCCGAAGGAATTCACCAGCAGCGGCACCGGCTGGTATTCGCGCGCCACGGCAACGCCTCGCTTCAGCTTGTGGTGCAGGATGGTAAGCGTGTTCTCCAGGCTCTTGACGATGTCCACGTTCTGCACCGGTGACTGGTCCATGTAGGTGTATTCCTTGATCGCCAGCACCAGGTCAGAGATGCGCGAGGCGCTGTTCTCGATTTCGTTGAGCAGGTTGGCCACTTCGAGTGAAGCGGCGATCCGCACCAGCGCTGCGCGCGCGGTCTCTGCATTGAGCGTCACGAACAATGACTCCAGGACTTGCGGCCGCGTGTTGCGGCGGGCCAGGTCGGCGGCGAGTTGCCAAAGATCGTTCTGGCCATGGCTGCGCAGCAGGGTATCGATCTCGTCTTCGAGAGTGCTGAGGGTGAGCGGGTCCGGCGGCGGTCCGTCCTGCTGGATGAAAGCGGCTTCCAGTTTTTCGATCTCGGCCTTTTGCGCGGGAGTAAGATCGCGCGCGCCCAGCTCGTGGCTGGCGTCGCGAATGCGCTTGAGCAGGCCGCGCAACTGGGCTGCGGCGCGCTTGGCTGCTGAAGCCGGGTTGTTCAACTCGTGCGCCAGCCCTGCGGAAAGTTTGCCCAGCGCGGCCAGGCGGTCGCGTTGCTGCTCCAGGCGCGTGAATTCGCGGATGCGGTCAGACATCATGCCCACCAGCCGCTTGGCCAGCTCCGGCATTTTCTGTACTAACCCGTTGAACATCGCTGCCGGAAAGCGGAGAAGCCGGCCTTCAACCAAGGCCCGTCCGCCCACGGGAAAGCGCTTCATGCGCGAAAAAGGCAGCGCCCCGGTAATGTCGCCCGGGCCGGTGGTGAACGCCACGGCTTCACCGTTCAGCTCGCCGCGGGTTTGGAATTGCCCTTCCAGCACCACGAACATGGCGTCCGCAGGATCGCCCTGGCGCAGGTACGTATCACCCGCTTTGAGCGGGATTTCCTTCGCTTGGCTCAGGAACCAGTCAAGCTGGTCATCGGGCAGGTCGGCGAAGGCGGGAACTCGGCGCAGCTCGGATTTTTCCACCATGCTCAGCTTTCCTACACTTTGCTCAAGTACTGATGAATGAATTGCACCGCCACGGAGCCTTCGCCCACGCCGGAAGCCACTCGCTTTACCGAACCGTGGCGCACGTCGCCCACGGCGAAGATGCCAGGGATGTTGGTCTCCAGCAGAAAAGGATCGCGTTCCAGCGTCCAGCCTTTGGGATGGCGGTCTTCCCATATGAGGTCCGGGCCGGTCAGGATGAAGCCGCGTTCGTCGCGCTCCACCAGGTCCGCCAGCCAGTCCGTGCGCGGCAACGCGCCAATGAAGATGAACATCGCGTTGGTGGGTACGCGCTCGATCTTCCCTGTGTCCGAGCACAGAACGGAGATTTCCTCCAAGTGCGTCTGGCCATGCGCCTCCACGATGCTCGCATGGGTCCAGAGCTCTATGTTGGGGACCTGCTGGATCTGGTCAATCAGGTACTGTGACATGGTGTTGGAAAGTGACGCGCCACGCACCAGGATCACCACGCGTTCTGCAAAGCGTGAAAAATTCATGGCAGCCTGTCCTGCCGAGTTGGCGCCGCCCACCACGTAAATGGTCTCGCCTTTGCAGGAGAGCGCTTCTGTGGCGCCGCCGCCATAGTAAACGCCTGCGCCCTGAAGACGGTCGATCCCGGGCGCCTCAAGCCTGCGCCATTGCACTCCGGTGGCGATCATCAGCGCGTGGCAGGAAATCTCGCTGCCGTCGGCCAGTTTGATGATGCGATACGAGCCTTCCGTGCGGGCGCTCACTGCTTCCTGGGGCGCCAGAATCTCTACGCCAAAGCGCTGCGCCTGCACCACCGCCCGCCGGGCGAGATCGGCTCCACTCAAGCCAGTGGGAAATCCGAGATAGTTTTCAATCTTGGAACTCATGCCCGCCTGGCCACCAGGCGCTTCGCGCTCGATCATGACCGTATGCAGTCCCTCAGACGCGCCGTACACGGCCGCGGCGAGCCCGGCAGGCCCTCCGCCCACAATGGCCAGGTCGTAAAAACTGGTTTGCGCCCGCGTACGCAGTCCCACTTTCTGCGCCACTTGCGCGGGCACACTCTCCAGCAGTTTGGTGCCGTCAGGAAACAGGACCACCGGAAGGCTCGCCGCTTCCGGACCCAGGGCTTCCAGCAAACGCCGGGTCTCCGGATCGTGGGCGGAAAGCTCCACGTCAATCCACTGGTAGGGCACATGGTTGCGGGCGAGAAAGTCGCGCAGCTCATACGACCGCGGCGACCATCGCGTGCCCAGCACACGAATACCCTGAAAAGCCGGATGGTACCCGGCCTGCCAGTCATCGAGCAGGTCATCCAATTGGGGATACAGGTGCTCCTCCGGCGGGTCCCAGGGTTTCATGAAAAAGTAGTTGATGTTGGCTTCATTGATGGCGCTGATGGCCGCGTTGGTGTCTGAGTAAGCAGTCAGCAGAGCGCGCTTGGCTTCGGGATAAATCTGCCGGGCTTCCTGCAGGAAACCCACGCCGTCCATGCGCGGCATCCGCTGGTCGGCCAGCAGCAGGGCCACAGTGTCATTGCGCAGCTTCAGTTGCTTGAGCAGGTCGAGCGCCTCTTCCGGCGAGTCGCTGGCCAGCACGCGATATTCGGCGCCGTACTTGGAGCGGAGGTCGCGTTCCACCGCGCGCAGAACGTCCGCGTCGTCATCCACGCTGAGCAAGATTGGTTTTGCCATAGTCCGTCACTGCCAGAAAGGGCCAGGAACGCTGTCCCTCCAAGATTGCGAAAAAAGAACCGCGAAAAAAGACTGCGAAAAAATTTGATGCCAGAGTCACAAATCGGTCGCACGCAAAGGCATCCCAAGATTTTACGCCCGGGCCCGCCCGGACTTCGACTCTTGCATATGTTAAGGCTGAAAAACCACTCAGCATGCGATAAGCCTGCTCCACACCGGCAGCTGGTCTGACTGCCGAATCTAATTTCGCGTGAAAGCAAGGATCGCTGGTGACGATGCCCTCACCCGACCATGCCCATCCTTCTCCCCCACCGTGAACTGAAGTAAGGCTTCGATTCGTCATTTCCTCTCCTAGAATGCTCTTGTGCCCGGCATGTCCCACTCGATACGCGGTCTCATCCCTCAGCTCGCCAGTGCGTGTCTCGCCCTGCTTCTGGCTTCCTGCGCCGGCTCAGCCAAGTCCAATCCCACCGCCCCAGGCCAGACGGGCGCGGCTGGAATCTCTGTTACTATCTCGCCCAGCGCCACCAGCATCTCTGCCGGCGGCACCCAGACCTTTGTCGCCACAGTTTCCGGAAATTCCAACACCGCAGTCACCTGGAAGGCTAGCTCCGGTTCGATCTCGGGAACCGGAAACACCATAACCTATACTGCCCCAGCCGTTGCCGGCTCATACACCGTCACTGCAACCAGCATGGCCGATAGCTCCAAGTCTGCATCCGCTGCCGTCACCGTTTCCACCACCGGAGGAGCCAACAGTTGCAGCGGAATCGCCCTGGGCGAGGAAGCGAGCCTCAATGGCTTTCGTCCTTTTCCCGCTACCAACCCGTGGAACCAGGACATTTCCGTCGCGCCGGTTGACGCCAACTCCGCAACCATCATCAGCTTCATCGGCAACACCGTGGGCCTGCATGCCGATTTCGGTTCCGGGACGCTCGGGGGTTCCACCATCGGCATTCCCTATGTCGTTGTCGATTCCACGCAGCAGCTGGTCTCCGTGAACGTCGGCCAATTTGCTGGCGAGAGTGATGTTGTGCCCATGCGCCTGCCCGCCACCGCTCCCATTGAAGGCGCTCCCAATCCCGGCGACAATCACGTGCTGCTGCTCGATAAGTCGAACTGCTGGCTCTATGAGCTCTACCAGGGCGCGCTGACTGCTGGGCAGTGGTCCGCCACCGGCTCGGCCGTTTGGGACCTGGAGACCTATAACGATCGGCCTTACACGTGGACTTCCGCGGACGCGGCCGGTCTCCCAATCTTCCCCGGGCTGGTGCGCTTCGATGAAGTGGCTGCGGGAGCGATCAACCACGCCATCCGCTTCACCGTGCCGGGAACCAAGTCCGCGTTTGTCAGCCCGGCTACACATTGGGCCGGCACCAACAGCTCGTCGCCCATCCCCATGGGCCTGCGCCTGCGCTTGAAGTCCACTTTTGACGTTTCCAAGTTCTCCGCCGCCAACCAGGTGATTCTGAATGCCATGAAGAAATACGGACTGCTGCTGGCGGACAACGGCAGCGCCATGTTCCTGAGCGGCGCTCCGGACAGCCGATGGGACAATAACGACCTGCATCTGTTGGGCACGGTGACGGCCTCGAATTTTGAAGTCGTGCAGATGCCGGCGGCAATTACCTCGACGAATGTGCCGGCGGGCGCGGCGCCAACGATCGCCAGCTTCACCGCATCGTCATTGAACGTCACCGCCGGAACCGCCGTTGCTCTTACCTGGCAGGCCAGCGGGGCGTCGTATTATCTGGTGAATCCGCAGATCGGGCCGGTGCGCGGCAACAGCGTGACGGCGAACCCTTCCGCCACCACAACCTACACGCTCACCGCAACCAATGCTTTCGGGCGCAAGACCGCGAGTGTAACGATCACGGTGCACTAAGGGCGAACGCCGCTTGCTGATAAACTGTTGATAGCCGCGGAGGGATGTGTGAGCGGTTGAAACAGGCGGTCTTGAAAACCGCTATACCCGAAAGGGTATCGGGGGTTCGAATCCCTCTCCCTCCGCCAGATTGCCTAAGAAATTGTTGCGAGAGAGGTCCTTCGCCTTCGGCTCAGGATTTCGGCTCACGGCTCAGACGCCGCGAAAAGGCCTCAAGTTCGAATCCCTCTCCCTCCGCCATCCTCACGCGCTGCTCCTATCGTATTCCGCTTTCCTGGGCAGGCGCTTGGCAATGGGGACGAGTTTGAAGAGTACCGCCGGCGATACGGAGAGGCCGTAAGAAAGCCGCAAAAGCCCTTCGAATGAAACCGTTTGCTCGGCACGCTCGATCCTTCCGATCTGGTTCCGGTGGTAGCCACACATCTCCGCAAGCTTCTCTTGGGAGAGATGCCGTTCAAGTCTCAGTCTCCGCACCTGTTTGCCGAACAAAACCAATGCGCTGGGCACGCCGTATAGGGTCTTTCGGCAAGCGCCCGGAAATCTACACCTTGATCAGGTTGCATCCTGATTGGGTATAATATCCGGGCAGCTTTATGGCTCCGAATATACCAGACCTGCACTACGAAGCGTGCTGGACGGAAAACGACGGTCTGTATGGCTGCGGCTGTGGGCATGCAACGATTGCGGACGCTATCGGCTGCGTCGTCGGCGACGGGAAGCATTTTGTCCGCGCCGTGGAAGGCGGAGTGTCGCGGTCGCTAAATGAAGAGGAATTGAGGGAGTTCGTTCTGGCCTTGGTGCGGCGGGTGCCGGCGACTTGATAGTGCCTCCCCCGAGCTCGGACTCAGCACGATCAGGTGGTCCGCTCAAACGAGCGCGAGAATGTTGTTTTGGTGCCGCTTTATGCGGGACAGGCTGGCTAACTTCCCGCAGGCGTTATCTCTTTATCTTTTTGCCGTGCCCTGTCTCTGCAGCGGCGGCGACGACTTCCAGAACTCGGGATCGTCGGCGATCCACTCGCCCGCGGGATTGCTCATCGGCGGGCTGATGGAAAAGATAAAGGTCTCCGAGCGGCCTACGGAAATACTGGTGAGCTCGCGCAAGCGCCCCCGCACGCCTTCGTCCAGGTCGTCCAGGTCCAGCAGGCCATCGAGCGATTCCGCGGCAGCGCGGAAAGAACGATACGGTGAGAACGTCAGGTAGAGATTGCCCTGCATCCCGGAGATGACTTGGTAGATGGCGCGATTGTCCGCCGCGGCGGCGCGCTCGCGCACCCCGCGAATGATCCGCTGGCTTTCCTCGTACTCGCGTTCATGGCCGGGATTCACGCTGACCCAGGTCACGGTGAAAAAGCGTGTTCCCGGAGGCACCAGCCCGCTGTTGCGGCCCAGGTCATCGCGATAACGCAGAAAAACCGTGCGCGGCTCCGTGACCAGGTTGGTCTTGGCTTCCATCAGCCGGCCCAGTTCCTGCGATAAAGCGATGTTGCGGACAAACGGCTCAGCGCTTTTCTCCATGGCCGCGTACGTTTCAAAGCCGGAGACGAACCACACTTCCTGCGGCCCGGTGACGGATTGCATGGTGACATAGGGCCAGGTGTTGGCGCGGGAGCAGGCCTGGGCCGCCTCTCCCTCCACCTTGGTGTATTCGGGCATCTTTCCCGGCTTTACCGGATCGCGGTAAACCTGCAGGATGTCCGGCGGGGCGGCAACAGGCTTCTGCGCGGAAGCAGGAAGCAGGCACACCAATACCACGGCAAGGGCAAAAAGCAGGGAACGCATATCGGGGTATTTAAGCAGAGAGCTGCGCGGCTGTCAGCAGAAAAGCGGAAAGCTCAGGTGTTTTACTGCCTTATGTGTGCGTGGCCAACGGCGCTTTCGATTCCACAAACGCCACGGCCTCTTCCAGCAGCTCCTGCACCAGTTCCGGCGACGACGCTTCGGTGTAAATGCGCATCAGCGGCTCGGTGCCGGAAGAGCGCATGAGCAGCCAGGCTTCGGCGCCGCGGTCTTTGATGGGTGCATCGAGATAGAACTTGATGCCATCCAGGTTCTCTTTGCGCAGGATTTTGTACCGGCCCAGCGCCTTGGTCTCGTCGCTGGCGGCGCGCGCGATGGCGGCATCTTTAATGTCATTGGCCACGCGCAGGTCGCGGCGCGCGTAAAAATGCGGGCCGTATTCGGATTGCAAGGCCGCCACCAACTTGCCCAGGCTCTTGCCTTCGTCGGCCATCACGTTGGCCAGCAGCAGCGCGTTGAGGATGCCGTCGCGCTCGGGCAGGTGGCGCTGGAAGCCGATGCCGCCCGACTCTTCCCCGCCCACCAGGATCTGGCGCTCGCGCATGAGGTCGCAGATGTACTTGAAGCCGATGCCGCACTCGATCAGCTCGCGTCCGTGTTTGGCAGCGATGCGGTCGAGCATGCGCGTGGTGTTAAAGGCGCGCACCACGTCGCCCGGCCAATCGCCGTGACGCGTGAGCAGCCACTGCAGCAGGATGGAGTAGATCTTGTGCGAATCCACAAAGCCGCCGTCTTCAGCGGCGGCGCCGATGCGGTCCGCGTCGCCATCGGTGACGAAACCGGCGTGGCACTTTTCTTTCACCACCGTTTCCTGCAGCATGCGCACATGCGGCTCGATCGGCTCGGGGTTGATTCCGGGGAACAGCGGGTTGACCTCGCTCCTGATCTGCACATGCTGGATGCCGCGCTCGCGGAAGATACCGGCCAGCACGTTGCGCCCGGCGCCGTACATGCAGTCAATGGCGAACTTGAAGCCGGCGCGCGCGATCTTGTCTACGTCGGCAAAGCGGGTAATGGCCTGCACGTACGGCGATGTGAAATCGGCCTGCTCGATCTTGGCCGTCGAGCCGCGTGGCATCGCA
>DASVFK010000341.1:0-7570 GCA_036380095.1 Candidatus Angelobacter sp.
ACTGTGGTCCCTCTGATGATCGGGACCTTGCCCGCCCTCATCGTCGCGACGCTAGCTGGAGCCAGGTTTTACAAGGACTAATCCGTCCTCGATCGAGGCCCCGCCGCGCAGGATCAGGATGGAAAATTGTGCACGATCATACATCAGGGGAGTGACAAGAAGTGTGAGGCACCGCCGCCCTCGGGGTGGTTGCGGTTTTCGGATCACCCGACCACCGGATCAACGATGAAGATCAGGAGCGTCCAACGCGCGCTTCCCATCTGCGCCACACGGCGAAACAATCACGGATGCTCAATGCAAGCGGAAACATTTTGGCGCTGCTGGCCACCAAATAATCAGTGAAGTTCGATTCAGCCCCCACCTGAGAATTCAGGGTCCGTCTCTGGGTTGAGTTCTGTCTGAGAGCTGATTCCCTTCTCAAACTTCTAGAAAGGATGCATTACTATGACGTTCGTTCCAGGTTTTCTGCCAACCACTTCCGCGTTGAAATTCAAGAACTCGTGGCCGCATCTACCGCTGATCACGATCCCGACCCCGTTTGGCAACATCAACATCGGCGACACCGCCTTCGGCCTGTGCGGTGGCATGGCATACGTGGCGCGCGACCTGTTTGAATCGCGTGCGCTGCCGCCAACGCAGCTCTTTCGGCCTTCCGCCACCGATCCGCTCTTCGAGTTCACAGTCGCTCGTTTCCTTGACTCCATGTATCTGGCGGCTGTGACAAGGTATTACGCGCTGATGGACCCGGCCCTTCCTGACCATGAGACCGACTTGAGCAAGATCGGTCTTGCGCCGCACGGACGCGCCTGGGTAATGATCAACGATGCATGGCCCAAAATCAGGGCGGACATTGACGGCGGCCACCCTTCTCCCATCGGCCTGGTGCTGACCAAGTCCCTCAATCCCGTGGATCTGGGCAAGAACCACGTGGTCCTGGTATACGGCTATGAGCTGATTGGCACTGACCTCACGCTGCACATCTACGATTGCAACCACGAGCTGGACGATAACAGGACCATCAGCTTGAGCATCGCCGATCCCGATCACACCACCGCGGTGCAGAGCGACTATACGATCAACTGCTTCTTCCGCCTGGATGAATACCGGGCGGTGCTGCCCTGGCAGCGCGCGGTTTGCCTCAGCCAGTCTGTTCCCGCCTCTCCGCTGCTAGCCGGGAGGTCTTATCCCGTGAGCATCACCATGAAGAACACCGGCATCACCACTTGGACGCATCACGGTTCCAACCCGCAACGGCTCGGTTCGCAGGACCCGCAAGACAACACGGTGTGGGGCCTGGCCCGGGTGAATGTGCCGGGGACTGTTCCTCCGCAGGCTTTGGCGATCTTCGACTTCAACATCACGGCGCCCACCACGCCGGGAACGCGGCCGTTCCAGTGGCGCATGGTGCAGGAAAGCATCGCTTGGTTCGGCGACTTCACACCGCAGATTGACTACAACGTTCGTCTGCCGTTGCTGACGGCTTCCATCCAGCCTTTCCCGGTGGTCCTTGGCCAGTCCAGGAGCTACACCGTGCAGGTGCAGGATGCGGATTCCCATCAGCCCGTGAATGCTGCAGTCCTGGTCAACGGCGTTGAGGTGGCACAGAGCAACGTCCCGTTCACGTACACGTTCGTCTTGCGCATCATCAAGGTGTATGACCCGAAGACGCGTACGTGGGACGTGGAAGAGGTGGCGCCCACGCTGGCAGTAACGGCGCCCGGGTATGCCTCCGCCACGGTCGACTTGGGAGTGGCGGTCGAAGCGCTCGGAGCGGCCTAGCGCTCAGGAGCGAGCCTTCGCCAAAGAGGCGGAGATATTGTTTGTTCCTTTCGCCCCGGCAGACAAGGTACGCACGTCTGCCGGGATTTACACCATCTGGCGTATGTTTTCGCCCTTGGCGGATCAATCGCGCTTTTTCGACTGGCGAGTGCTTCGCGTGTTGAAAGGGGCATGCGCCGCCGGCGCTTTCGGCATCGGCGGCGAGAGATAGCTGTAAGCTACTTGGCTCCAAACGTGTGACACAACGCGGAGGCTGTCACATTGTCGCTTTTGTAAAAGATCGCGCAAACCGGGCATCTGGGGCTGGTGCAATCGCTGTCAGTTCGGCAGACGCTGTTGCATCCTCCTACAGTCTTTGTGGTGAAAGGAGATTTTGCGGCGAAAGCCACAGCGGTCATGGTCATCATCGCGGCCAGCAGGAACATCCACAACGAACGCTTCATGTTTTTCCTCCGGACTTCGGTTTTAGTATTACTCCGGTATGATTCTCGACTGCCGCAGCGCTTGCACCACCTCCCGCTGCCGCTGCTGGTCGAGCTCGCCCACCCAGTATTTCTGGAGCTTCCCGTGTTCATCCACCAGCAACAGCGTGGGCAGGATCTGGACGCCAAGTTCACGCGGCCCCATGTTGAATACCTGGTCCACGGTCACGCCGGCGCTGCGCAGGAATGTCTCGGCTGTGTCCGTGTTCTCCGGCAGTACTGCCACCAGACGCAGCGTGCCGCCGCCGGAAGGCGCGCCACCATCCGCCGACGCCGCCCGGAATGAAGTCGCGCGCAACGTTGAAAGCTCCTTATAGAACGGCAGATCATCGACGCAATACCGGCACCCGCTGGAAAGCACCATCACCAGCGTGGGCCTGCCCGCGCCGGTTAATGACTCGGGCAGCTTCACCGTCTCCCCGATTTTGATCAGCGGAAGCGTGGAAGGGGCCGGCCTGCGGCTCACGAGATAGCTGCGCGTAGCCGACGCCGCCAGCAGCAAGAAGGAAACTGCCAGCGCAACCGTGGCGGTCTTCTCCATCCGCGTCTTCGCCATACGCAACAATGCTCTGCTTTCCTCCAGCTGACTTGGCGGCTTAAAGGCTTGCGTGACGCGGTCAGTGTAGTCAGTCCATACCATGCTGGCAATTCAAAACACGCCGCATTGGCCTGCTTAAGTTCCAAAATGAAACTTTCTTGCCACTTATCCATTATCCTTACACCCGCACAAGGAGAACCTCACGCCATGCCCTCTTTCCTGCGCCGGTTGATCCCAATACTTGCCTCCATCGCGCTGCTTTGCGCAACGTCTCTCGCCGCGCACGCCCAGACCCCTGCGACCGCCAACCTTCCCAAAGCGCCCGGCGCGGAGATCTTCAGTCTCACTCCCGCTCCGGGATACTTCACCGAACCGGGCATCGCCGTGAATCCGCGCGATCCGCAGCAGGTGGTGGCGGTGTTTCAAGATAATGCGCACGCTGCCTGGTCGCATGATGCCGGCAAGAGCTGGCGCGTGGCGGAAGGCGTGGAGCCGCCGAACTACCGCGTCTCCGGGGACGTCTCCGCCGCCTTCGACAACCAGGGCCACGCCTTCATCTGTTACATGGCTTTTGACAAGCTGGGTACGTTCAACTACTGGGCGCACAACGCGTCGCGGAACGGGCTGTTTGTGCGGCGCTCGCTCGATGGCGGGAAAACCTGGGAGGCCAACCACATTCCCATCATCGAGCATGAAACCGCGCCGGGCATGCCCTGGGAGGACAAGCCGTACATCGTGGCCGATACCAGCAAAGGTCCGCATGGCGGCAACCTCTACGTCGGCTGGACGCGATGGACGCTCACCGGCTCTGAAATCCGTCTCGCGCGTTCCACGGACGCGGGCAAGACATGGTCAAAGCCGGTGGAGATTGACCGCCATCCCGGCTTGCCGCGCGACGACAACGGCGCCGCCGAAGGCTTTGCCGGCGTGGTGGGCCCGGACGGCACGCTCTACGTGGTCTGGAGCCAGGACAGCCAGATTGTTTTTACCGTTTCTCGCGATGGCGGCAAGACTTTCTCCCCCGCGCGCAACATCATCCACACCGCGCCCATCATGTTTGCCGTGCAGACGCTCGAGCGCGCCAACGGCTTTCCCCAGATTTCGATTGACCCCGCCCACGGCAAGCTCTACCTGACCTGGAGCGATTACCGCAATGGCGATCTCGACGTTTTCTCCGCCGCGTCCACTGACGGCGGGCGCACCTGGTCGGCGCACGTGCGCGTGAACAACGACGTGCTGCACAACGGCGCTGACCAGTTCTTCCAGTGGCTGGCCGTTGACCCCACCGACGGCGCGATCAACGTTGTTTTCTACGATCGCCGCCGCGATCCCGACAACCGCAAGCAGGTGGTGGTGCTGGCCCGCTCCACCGATGGCGGCCGCACGTTCACAAACTATGCCTGGACGGAAAATCTCTTTGAAGCCGGCGGCGTTTTCTTTGGCGACTACTCCGGCCTGGCCGCGCATGGTGGACGAGTCTATGGAGTGTGGACGGAGAAGCCGGAAGGCCAGCCCACGGGTGAAAAAGATTCTCAGGGACGTCCGCGGAGGCAGGGGACGGTGGTGAAGGTGGGCGTCGCGGATTTTGGCGCGGGTAAAACGGCCGAGGCGCAGTGATAGGCCGTGCTTTGAGGTTGATAACTATACGCTACTAGAGTATGATTTAAAATATACGCTAACAGCGTATATCAAGATGGAATTCATTGAGGCAACTCCATTTACCGCATTGGTGAAGCAATATCTATCCGAAGGTGGTTACCGGCGCCTTCAGAGTGCCCTTCTCGAAAATCCACAGGCCGGAGAAGTCATGCCCGGCACCGGCGGCTTTCGCAAGATGCGGTGGCTGGATGCAAGGCGAGGCAAAGGCAAGAGAGGCGGTTTGCGCGTCATCTACTTTCATTTTGCAGAAGACGATCAAATCTGGATGCTGACGTTGTTTGACAAGGATGAGGCGCCCGACCTCACACCAGAGCAAAAGAAGGCGCTCCAGAAGGCGATAACCACCGAAAAAGAAGCGCGAAGAACCAAGCGGGCTGCCAGGTCGGCATCGCAGCCGCGGAGGAGGTAAAAAAACAGAATGGCAAAGCGCGACATTTTTAATGAACTGATGACCGGTGTGAAAGAAATGGCAGAACACCGCAGAGGCAAGATTACACTCCGCAGCTACAAAGTGAAGAGGCTACGAGCACCCAAGGTTACCGGAAAGACCATACGGCGGGTCCGGGAAGAGCTGAACTGCTCGCGCGCCGTGTTTGCCGACATGCTGCACACGAATACGCGGACCTTGGAAAAGTGGGAACAGGGCAGGGCCAAGCCAAACGCGCAGGCGGCCACGCTGGTGCTGCTGGTGCGAAAGTATCCAGACACAATCAAGAAACTGCAAACGGTGGCCGCCGCAGGATAGCTAATAGAGGAGCCCCGCCTTCGGCGGAAGCTCCTCTTCGGTGGAGAAAACTACCTCGTTTAGCCTGGGGGATTGGCCAGGACCACGTCATAGATCTTCATGGCGTCCTGGTCTTTCATCATGTCGCAGTGGACCTTGACCATCTTTCCCATCTTGCCCTCGACCATCTCAGGGTTGGCGATCTTTGTGACTTTGCCGTTGTCCTGGATAAAAACGGCGTCGCCGCTTTTATCGGTGCAGGTTTGATCGCAGGCGGCTTTGCCCGCGTCGTGTGTAACGCACTTGGAGTTGCAGACCCAGCCCGTCATCTCCGTGCCTTTGTCGGTCCCCTGGGTTGCTTTGCTTGCCTGCTGGGCATAGAGCAACAGGGAGGAACAGAAGACAATCACCAACGCTCCCACGAATCTTCTCATGCGATACCTCCGGAAGTGGCTGCTACAGACTTGACGCGCTGTTGGAGGGCGAAAGTCGTGCCGGGGTTGCCGGGGGAGAACAGCGGGTGGTCCTGTGAGCGAGTGATGAAAAATTCAGGTGCTCGCTCCAGCGCCTGAAACACGTGCTACCATCGCACGGCCAAAGCTTACGGCACAGGCGAAGGGAGGTAGCCGATGCAGCCGGAAATGCAAACAGAAACGCTAACCGCGACCGAGTCGCAAATCCAGGCACTCAAGACGCCCGCGCCCTCCCGCGCGGCCTGGTCATTCCCGGCGCTTCTCGGCTTCCGTTTTGCATTTGTCTATCTGGTGCTCTATAGCTTTCCCGGGCCGCTGGCATTCATTTCCGGCGTCAACTCGCTCTTCGATTGGTATTACAAGGCGTGGCGGCCCGGCGTGACCTGGACCGCCACTCACATCTTTCATCGCGCCCTTCCCTACAATCCCAACGGCAGTGACACTTTGCAGCAGAACCTGCAATGCCTGCTGATGGTGGTGATTGCCGTCGCCGCGATGACCGTCTGGTCCGTCCTGGACCGCAAGCGCGGCGAGTACAGGTCTCTTCATCAATGGCTGCGATTGTATGTGCGCCTGACTCTGGGCGCCGCGCTGCTGATCTATGGAGCGGACAAGGTCATCAAAGTTCAGTTCCCCAATCCGTTTCTCTGGCGTCTGCTCCAGCCCTATGGTGATAGCGAACCCATGGGCCTGCTCTGGACCTTCATGGGCTACTCCAGGTCTTACAACATCTTTACCGGACTGGTGGAAATGGCGGGCGGAGCCCTGCTGATGGCGCCGCGGCTGGCGACGCTGGGCGCGCTGGTGTCATTAGGCGCCATGGCCAACGTCTTCATGTTGAACGTGAGTTACGGCGTCACCGTCAAGCTCTATTCACTGCACCTGCTGCTGATGAGCGGGTTCCTTCTTCTGCCGGAATTGTCGCGCCTGGGCCGCATCTTCATCCTCAACCGGCCCGCACAGCCGGTGATGGCGCCGCCGCTGTTCCGGCGCAGAGCGCTGAGCCTGAGTGTTCTATTGGTGCAGCTGCTTTTTCTTGTCTACTGCGCCGGCTCTGATCTCTGGCAGGCGCAGCAGAGATTCACGCAATTCGGCGATGATGCCCCTAAGCCGCCGCTCTATGGCATTTATGCGGTGGATGAGTTCGTGGTGGACGGCAAGCCTCGTCCTCCCGCGTTCAACGACGAGACGCGCTGGCGCCGTTTTGTTTTTGATCGATTCAGCCTGGTAGGAATCGAGCAGGCCGAAGGGTCGATCCAGCGCTACCAGCAAACGCTCGACTTGAAGGCCAAAACACTGCAACTGCGTAAGAGCGGCGACCCGAACTGGAAGGCCGCTTTCACCATTGAACCCGATGCACCCTCACTGGGCCTGATCAAGCTTAGCGGTGATATGGACGGCAAACAAATCCGCGCCACGTTGCGCAAACTGGATTTGACATTTCCGTTGTACAATCGCGGCTTTCACTGGATCAGCGAATTTCCTTACAACCGTTGAGAACCATCGGCGCCATCCGATAATCGCGAACGTAAGGACCAGCAGTGAGGCATGTCATGGAAACACAACTGCAAGTCGAAGCAGAACCCCAGGCGCAGCAGCCGGCCCAGGCCCCGGCGCCAGCCAAGGCATGGTCCCTGCCCACGCGGCTGGCTTTCCGCTTCGGATTTGTCTATCTGGTGCTGTACAGCTTTCCCGGGCCGCTGGCTTTCCTTCCCGGCGCAGACTCGGTCTTCGGCTGGTATTTCACCGCGACGCAGAAAGTTGTGATCTTCGCCGGCGCGCACGTGCTTCACCTGGGCCAGCCGGTGCAGTACGTTCCCACGGGCAGCGGTGACACCATGCACGACTACATTCAAAACCTGCTCATTCTGGTGATCGCCGGGATTGGCATGGTGGTGTGGTCGGTGCTCGACCG
>DASVFK010000342.1:0-15558 GCA_036380095.1 Candidatus Angelobacter sp.
CACATCTTGCCGGGTGGAGAGATATTGCCGCGGCACCTCTTGCCGCCAGCGCGCCACCAGTTGGCTGCTGTTTAATAGCGGGACCTGGGCAAACACCGTGGCCGGGCTGGCTTGGCCTACGGCGCGCTTGTTGGCCTTGCCTTGGTGCTCGCGGATTTCGGCGCGCGATCGGTCGGAGAACTGTTCGCGGAAAAAGTCGCGGATTTCGCGCCACAGGTGGCGCTTCCAGTCATGGAATTCTTCGATCCACGTCTTCTCCTCGATCTGTTCTCTCGGCGTATAACCCCGGCCGGTGCCAAAGCCGTGGATATCGCGCAGCTTCTCAAAGAACAGCACCGGGTTGTTCACCCGGTACAGGCGGAACTCCAGCGCCTGCACGTCGCGGGTGTAAAGGTGGACCTTGATCTTTTCTCCCGGGCTGTAGGTCTTGTCCGAGCTCAGGGAGAAGTAGGGCGAGGCAGCCTGGGCTGCGCTCGAAAGCGCGAGCACCAGCACGGCCAGGCAGATCATGGTTGCGGCGGTACGGGATTGGTTGCGCATTATTCCGCCTCCCTGAGGATGTTCCATCGGTAAACTCCCAGAAAATTGCTGTTGCCGGGCAGCGGCCGCCAACGCGGCGAAGGATGCTCCAGCAGCTCTTGCAGCGTGGCTCTTCTCATCTCGCCCGCCGCCTTCCCTACCGGACCGGTGTGATAGACCACAATGTCGTTGCTTCGCTCCGCGCCGGCCAGGGGGCTCAGCCCCACGAAGATCATGGAGTGGTAGGGAGAGTTCTGTTCGAGCTGGCGATAGAAAAGTAGGTCTCCCGGATGTGCCAGGCGCACGTCGCGCGATACCAGGAACGTGTTGAAGCGCCACAACGTTTTGGCGTCAGCGAATTCGGCAAAGTCTGCCTTGTCGTCACCTGTGGGCGCGGGTGGCGCGATCCGGAAAAGCCCCGCCCCCAATGGCGTGTGCGGATACTGGTATTTCCTCACCGAGGGCAGGGTCGCCAGGGCCTCCAGCTTGTTCTGCGCCAGCCAGACGGCAGTGTGAGCGTGGAGAGCGCCGCGGTAGGCATAGCGCAGCAGGGCAGCGCAATCGTTGATCTCCGCGGGAACGTCCTGCGCCGGGCGGAAGGCCTGGTATTCCGCAATCGCGGTGAACCAGCGGCGGAACGCCTCGCGATCAGCCGGGGAATCCAGGTGAAGAAAGTCCCGGCTGCCGCCGTGCGCCGCTGCCGCCATCACGCCGGCAAGCACCAGGGCACAGGCCCAGTAAGCGCATTGTTTGACCGGGTAGATTGTCATCTATTTTGCTAGGGGCTGGCGCGAACTATAACACCAGTTCTCGCCAGCCAAATCAAGATTTAGTTACAGCCGGAAAACTGAAGTGCAATCCTGTGCCCAACCTGCGGATTGCAAACATCAAGTGCGAAACCTACCACGGAGACACGCAGACACGGAGAAAGCAAACAATTGACGTTTGCAAACCAGCAATCGTAGTTGCTTCCGGTATCGACACAACGAAGTAGTGACGGAGAGCACGGCGAAACACATTGCTCCGAAAAAATGTATGCGTGTGTCAACTCATACTCAGCGTGTCAACTCAAACACAGCCTCTCGTAGCTACTCAACGGATCCTCTTCCTCTCCGTGTCTCCGTGCCTCCGTGGTAGGTGGCGCGCGGCGATTCCGCGCGATCACGGCGATCTCCCTCTGGTGCTATTCTTTTCTTGTCCGTCTAAACCGGTCAGAGGTAGCACGCCATGTCTTCATTCCTTTCCGCTCTTGGCCAGGACCTTCGCTTCGGCGCGCGCATGCTGCGCAAGAACCCCGGCTTTGCGCTGGCGGCCATCGCCATCCTGGCGCTGGGGATTGGCGCCAACACCGCCATCTTCACCATCACCAGCGCCCTGCTGCTTCGTCCCTTGCCGTACCAGGAGCCGCAGCAACTAGTGGCCGTGGACACTCACACCGGAGATGTGACTAACGGGGTCACCCTGGTGCGTTACGAGCTGCTCCGCGATCACAACCATTCATTCCAGCAGGTGGCCGTTTATACCAACGACAATTTCAACCTCACCGGCCATGGCGAGCCGGTGCAGGTGCCGATTGCCCGCGTTTCCGCCAATTTCTTTGCCCTGCTGGGCGTGCGGCCGCAGCTTGGGCGGACGTTTACGGAAGAGGAAGGCAGGCCTGAAGGCAGGCCGGTGGTGATGATCAGTGACGGGCTTTGGCACACTCGCTTTGGCGCTGACCGCAACGTGGTGGGCCAGACCATCAACCTGGATTCAGCGCCTTACGAGATCATCGGAGTGCTGCCGGCGGTGGACTTTCCCTTCGTGGGGCAGGCGGAGGTGTGGTCGCCGCGATATTTTGAATACACGCTGATGCCGGCGGCGCGCCTGCGTATGGGTGTGGGCTACCTGGGCGGCGTGGGCCGTCTGCGGCCAGGAACTAACCTGGCAAGCGCTAATGCCGAACTCGAAGTCTTGAACCAGCAGTATCGCCGGGAAAACCCCGCCGCCCCCGATGCTTCCGGCGAGGCAATGATGACGGCCACTCCTTTGCGTGAAGGCGTGGTGGCCGGCGCCCGCGCCGGAGTGCTGTGGCTCGGGGCCTTCGTCGGAGTTCTGCTGCTGATCGCGTGTTTGAACGTGGCCGGCCTGCTGCTGGCCAGGGCGCTGGCGCGAAGGAAAGAGATCGCGGTGCGCACCGCTCTGGGCGCGCGACGCGCCGTGCTGCTGCGTCAGTTGCTTACGGAAAGCTTGCTGCTCGCGCTGATTGCCGGAACGCTTGGGCTGGGTTTGGGCATGTTCCTCACCAGGTGGTTTGTCGCTCTGGGCGCAGGGCATCTTCCTCCCGGCGTTCCTATCACCATGGACGCTCGCGTGCTTTTCTTCAGCCTGGCGGTTTCGCTCTTGACAGGACTCGCGTTCGGCATCATCCCCGCCTTGCAGCTCACGCGCACGGAACTAAACTCCATCCTGCGCGACGAAGGCCGAGGCGTCTCCGCCGGACACGGCCGCATCCAGGTCAAAAACTTGCTGGTGGCAGGACAGGTCGCGCTCTCGCTGTTGCTGCTGATCGGCGCCGGACTGCTGGTGCGCAGCTTTGGCCGTCTGCTGCTGATCGATCCCGGCTTCGATGCGCATAACGTGATCACCATGAACGTCTCTTTGCCCACGGTGAAATTCGCGGACGCGCAAAAGCAGATTGCATTCTTTGACGAGCTGCTGCGCCGTGTTTCCGCCCAGCCCGGAGTGCGCTCCGCGGCAATCTCCGCCGCGCTGCCCCTGGCCTGGAAGCGCATCACGCCCATGTTGCCGGAAGGCCAGCCCGAAGTACCGCTGCCGCAGCGGCCGTTCATCGTGATTGAAACCATCAGCCCGCAGTGGTTCCACACCATGAGCGTGCCCATCAAGGGCGGCCGCGGACTCACCGAAGCGGACACCGCCGAGGCGCCCAAGGTCACGGTGGTGAATGAAACCTTCGCGCGCCGCTTCTGGCCCAACCAGAATCCGGTGGGCAAAAAAATCCTCATCGGCCGGCAAACCGCACCCACTGAAGTTGTGGGCGTGGCTGCGGACATCCGGAACCACGGACTGGCGCTCGATCCCCAGCCGCAGCTCTATCTGCCCTTCCCACAGCTCCCTTGGGGCAACATGAATTTGATTGTGCGCACGGCCACGGAACCGCGCAGCATGGCGCCCGCGGTGCGCGCCCAGATCGCCGCCCTCGATCCTGACCAGCCGGTGATGAACATCCGCACCGTGGATGAACTGATGGAGGGCTCGCGCGCTGAGCCTCGCTACATGATGCTGGTGTTCGGTTTCTTCTCCGCCACCGCGTTGTTGCTGGTAACTTTTGGCATCTATGGCGTACTTGCGTACTCGGTGGCGCAGCGCCGCCAGGAACTGGGCATCCGGCTGGCTCTGGGCGCGAAGCGGTCAGATATCCAAAGCCTGGTGGTCCGCCAGGGACTGACTCTCGCCATGGCCGGCATCGGCGCGGGTCTGGTTCTGGCCGTCATCCTTAGCATGGCCTTCCGCGCCGCCGTCTCCAGCCGCTTATATAAGGTGAGCGCAAGTGATCTGACGACATTTGCACTGGCATCGCTGGTATTCGTGGCGATTGCTCTGGCGGCCAGCTACTTGCCGGCAAGAAGGGCGACGAAAGTGGATCCGACGGAGGCGCTGAGGGGTTCTTAGGACTGTTGTTCAAGCGGCCCGTGATGGGGGAGCAGACGTGATGGCGGTAGTTTCGCAGGGCAGGAAGATCATGACCGCGGTGCCGTGATGGACGGGGTCATTCGAGGAGCGCAAGCGGATGGAACCGCCATGGCGCTGGATGATTTCACGACTCACCCACATGCCCAGTCCGACGCCGATGTCCTTTTTGGTGCTGAAAAACGGCTCGAACAAACGACCGAGGCTGGCGCGCGGGATTCCGCAGCCATTATCGCCAACGGTGACCCGAAGCCCCGGCTTCAAGGGAGCGCGACTCACTCTTATACGCAGGAGACCGCCCTTGGACAGCGCGTCGCTGGCATTGGATACGAGGTTGGAAATGACCTGATGGATTTCTCCCTCCACGGCCATCACTGCCTGGTTGGTACGGTATTCGCGTTGTACGGTGATGTGCCGCTCCAGAAGCTGCTTTTCATACATCTCAAGCACAATCTCCACCAGATCCACGGGCTTGCAGGGGGCCGGCCCGGCAGATTCGCGGTAGAAGCCCAGCGTTCGCCGGGTGAGGTGTGCGATGCGGCGCAGCTCTTCCTCGGCGGAAAGAAGCATGTGGGTGACAGATGTCTCCTGTGAGTTGATGCGGGCAAGATAGACAAGGTTCATCACCGCGGCCAGGGGATTGTTGATCTCGTGCGCAATCGTCGCGGCCAGCCGTCCGGCAGCCGCCAGTTTCTCGGCCAGTTGGAGCGCTTCGCGCGCGCGCACCATCTCGCTGGCGTCGGCAATCATCTTCATGAAGCCGATCACCTCATCCTGTGGACCATGTAGGGGCGCCCCGGAGATTTGCGCGGGGAACATGGCGCCGTCCTTGCGGACGCGCATTGCCTCGACGTTGGTGAACGCTTCTCCACGTCGCAATCTCTGCTCCAATTCGGCCCACTGGACAGCCGCAGATTCCGGCAGCGGCAGCCGGCGCCCGATGATCTCGTTTGCCTGCCAACCCAGAATGCGTTCCGCGGCGCTGTTCCACGAGCGCACGTTGCGGGCGAGATCAAACGTGATGATTCCCAATGGGGACATGCTCACCAGCGCCTGCAATTCCTCGGAGAGTTTTTCCAGGCGCAAAGACTTCTCCTGAAGATCCTGCTGCACGTGTTTTTGCTGCGTGATGTCCTGGCTGATGGTTGCGAATCCAAGTGGGGCGCCCGTGGGGCCTTTCATGGCAAAGACGTTATAGATCATCCACAGAGCTTTGCCGGTCTTGAAGTGACGGAAACGGACCTCCACCTCGCTTCGCCCTCGCTGCAGCACTTGGGGAAGAAACCCCTTTTCGATCAACTCGCGGTCTTCAGGAAAGAAAAAGTCGAGAACAGAGACCTGTGTTGCTTCTTCCAGTGTGTCCAGGCCCACCATCTCCAGCCCGGGACGGTTCACATAAAACGGCTTGAGCTGGAGGTCGCTCATGCCCACAAAAACGTTCAGGTTCTCCACCACCGAGACAAGCCGGTCACGCTCCAGTCGCAGTTCTGCGGTACGCTGAGGAACGCCCACACGCGCATGGGACACAACGTGGTCCTCCATGATTTAGCGTACTCCCGTGAAGCTCAGATGGGAGCATCAAGAAGTACGGTCCTCGATCCCCGAAAAAATACGGTCTACCCAAGCGGAGCGTAAAACTGGCAGTGATGATGATCACCCGCAGGCCGTGACAGTGCGTAATTTGCCGATTTCAATGCGGCGGGCTTTTCACTTCCTGCTGGAATCGGGTTCCTGGTACAGGCCGACTACGTTGCCTGCGGGATCGCGAAACCGCGCCGTAATCTCGGGTTCGTCGGCGCCGATGGGTTGCACGATCTCGCCGCCGTTGGCGATCACCGCCTCAACAGTCGCGGCCACGCTATCTACCATCACATAAAACAAGAGGCCCGGCGTGGCTGCAGGCGGGCGGCCCAGCACCCAGGCGCCGCTCACTTCACCAACGGTGTCGTCAAAGGCCACGCTGCCGTCGCCGCGTTTCCTGATGTTCCAGCCGAAGACCTTCTGGTAAAAGCCGGAAGAGCGTGCAATGTCAGTGGCCGGCATTTCGATGTAGCAAATCTTGCCGTTGGCGCGTGTGGGAGGCATGGGCCCTAAAATCTAAGACTTCAAATTCTGAATTTCAAATCTTTTCCGCAACCCTTTTCCCTTTTCCTCCGTATATACCCTTGTCCGCTCGTGTGCAGAGAGGAGTTGCCATGGATTCCTTCCTCCAAGACGTCCGTTATGCGCTGCGCACCATTCGTCGCAGCCCCGGGTTTGCCATCATCGCGGTGCTGGCTCTGGCGCTGGGCATCGGCGCGAACTCGGCGATCTTCAGCATCGTGAATGCCGTGGTGCTCAAGCCGTTGCCTTATGCGCAGCCGGAGCAACTGGTACAGGTGTGGATGCGCTTTACCAACATCGGTATTCCCAAGGACCAGAACTGGGTCTCCGCGCCGGAATTTCAGGATCTGCAGCAGAACGGCAGCCTCTCGCACATCGCGGCCATTGACCAGGGCAATTACAACGTAAACATCAACGCCAAGCCGGAGCGCGTGCTGGGAGCGGCGGTTTCCGTGAGCTTCTTCCCCATGTTGGGTGCTCGGCCGAAGCTGGGCCGTGCATTTCTGCCGGAAGAAGGCCAGCCGGGCAAGGAGCGTGTTGTTCTGCTGGGCGACGGGCTGTGGCGCCGACGCTTTGGCGCTGATCCCAACGTGACCGGACGCAGTGTGACCATCAATGGCGAGAGCTACCAGATCGTCGGCGTGCTGCCCCGCGGGTTTGACCTTCCGCGGGAAACTGAGCTGTGGACCCCGCTGGTCTTTAGCAGCCGGGACCTTTCTCCTGACAGCCGCGGCAATCACGGTCTGCTGGTGATCGGGCGGGTGAAGTCCGGACTGGGTCTGGAGCAGGCGCGGTCGGACATGCAGGCCGTTTCGCAGCGCATCATCGAACAGCACAAGGACTATCCTTACTCGCAGTTCAATTTCTCCGTACTTCTGGTGCCTCTGCTGGAGCAGCAGGTAGGCGATATCAAGTTGGCTCTCTGGGTGGTGATGGGCATGGTGGGGCTGGTGTTGCTGATTGCCTGCTCCAACGTGGCCAACCTGTTGCTGGTGCGCGCTTCCGCTCGCGAACGGGAAATGGCGGTGCGCCAGGCCCTGGGCGTGGGACGCTGGCGGCTGGTGCGCCAACTGCTCACGGAAAGCACCGTCCTCGGATTACTGGGAGGAGTGGCTGGCCTTGCGGTGGGCTACTTGACGTTGCCTTTGCTGATCGCGCTGGCGGGAACCAGCTATCCCCGCGTAGCGGAAGCGCGGATGGATGTTGGCGTTCTCGGCTTTACTGTGTTGATCTCGCTGGCGACGGGCATCTTGTTCGGGCTGGCGCCGGCGCTGCATGCCTTTCGCCGCGTTACCTATGGCGCGCTCAAGGAAGGCAGCCACGGCAGCACCGCGGGCGGAGGCACGCAGAGATTGCGCAGCGGGCTGGTGGTGGCGGAAGTTGGATTGTCATTGATTGCGCTGGCCGGAGCAGGTTTGCTGGTGCGCAGCTTCCTCCGCCTGCAAAAGGTGGATGCAGGCTTCCGCTCGGAGGGCGTGCTCACCATGAGCATCGCGCTGCCGGAGCAGAAATACGGCAAGCCGGAGCAGACGCGCGCTTTCTATCGCGAACTGCTGGACCGCGTGCGCGCGCTCCCGGGCGTTGACTCGGCAGGCGCGATCACAGGACTTCCGCTGACCGGCGTCGGCTGGTCCGGAACAGCCACCGTTGACACGCAGGCGGTCCAGGAAAAGGACACTACGCCGGAAGTGGACCAGCGCCCCATCACGCCTGGCTACTTTGAAGCTATGGGAATCCCGCTGGTGCGCGGCCGCTACTTCAGCGAGAGCGACACCGAAACCGCGCAGCCGGTGGCAATCGTGGATGAGACCCTGGCCAACCGCTACTGGCCGAACGAAGACCCGATCGGCAAGCGGATCCATCCGGGAGGTCGCGGATCCAAGCGCCCGTGGTTCACGATCGTGGGCGTGGTGCGGCATGTGCGCTATCGCACGCTGGAAGAGCCCTCGCGCACGGAGTTCTACTGGCCGTACGCGCAAACCCCGTTTCCTCTGGGATCGATGAGCTTAACCGTCCACACCGCGCGCGAGCCGCTCAGTTTGAGCGCGGAGGTGCAGCGTGAAGTACTCGCTCTTGACCCCGACCAGCCGGTGTATCGCATTCGTACCATGCACGAGGTGTCGCAGGCGTCCGTTGCGGGCCGCCGTCTCTCGATGGTGTTGCTGGTGATCTTCGCTGTCCTGGCCCTGGCGCTGGCCGCGGTGGGACTTTATGGTGTCATGTCATTTTCTGTGGCGCAGCGCTCCCATGAGATGGGCATCCGCATGGCGCTGGGCGCGCAAACCAGGAACGTGGTCCAGTTGGTCCTGGGACAGGGCCTGTTCCTGTGCGCTATGGGTGTTCTTGCCGGATTTGCGGTGTCGCTGGTCCTGTCGCGCTTCGTATCAAGCTTGCTCTTCAGCACACATGCCATCGATCCCGCGACGTTCCTTGCCGTGGCAACGCTGCTGCTGCTGGTGGCGCTGCTGGCGTGCTGGGTCCCGGCGTATCGCGCAGCCAGAGCGGACCCGGTGAACGTGTTGAGGCAGGAATGAAGAGAATCGCCACCCTCTCGATTTTGGGACCGCTCCAGCTTAGATCCCTTGGCTTGTCCTTCTACGCTGGATACGTGCTCCGTCTAAGGCGATAACACTAGTTTAGGGGCCGGGATGGGCGGTTTCAGGGCCATTCAACCGATTTTCACAAAGAAATTTTCAACCCGCGTATATCACCGAGGCCCAAACCGACTCTACTGCTACAGAAGCAGGCTCATCCGTCGACTGCTAAATATGAAAAAGGCCACAGACCCGGAAGCTGTGGCCTTTTTCGTTATTCCTGGCGCTTCGCTCCAAACTTGAGGCGCTCAGCGGGCGTCTGAGCCCGCTGCCGAAATCCTGAGCGAAGCGAAGGACCTATCTTCAATTCCTGTCTTAATGCTTACCAGCACCTAAGCCTTTTTCCCATACGTAGTTCCGGCTCCTTTTGCAGCGGGCTCTCAAATCGCCTCGCAAAAGCGGCACACGCCGGGGACCCCGTTCGGCGCGCAAGTCGGCCTCGCCCCACATGTGTAGAACACCAATGAAAAGAAAGGCCACAGACTTTCTATCTGTGGCCTTTCTGGGTTTGGAAACCGAAGGCTTTACTGCGGCGTCTTGGCCACGTCACCGACCTTGGCCGCGCCGTCCCCGGAAAACTCCAAAGTGGCGGAATCGGCATCCAGCTCAGTCACCGTAGCTGAACCGATCTTGTTGGTGATGGTCTTCAGGACTTTTCCCGTGGTGGGATCTTTAATGGTGCGGCCCGCGCGGCTGATCTCCAGTGTATCGCCCACTTTCAGACCGGACTTGCTGCCCGCGTTGATGATCAGGGTCTTGCCGCTTACATCAGCCACTACGGCTGAGACTTCGGCTTTGCGCGCAGGCACGTTGCCGGCTGCGTCGTTGAGCTTGCCGCTTACCGTGGTTACGGCCTGCGTGACAGCTTCACCGATGAGGGTCTCGCCGAAATTCTTGGCGCTGGTGTCAAAGACGCCGCCTGCGGCGGAACCACCACCACCGCCGGCGCCCACCAGCGAGGCCCCGGAACGCTTTGAGGTGCCGTCACCGGTCGCGGCGGCCAGGATTTCGCCTGTACTGGTATCGATCAGGCGCGCGCTGATGGCGCACACGGCCTTGGCTTCGCGCTTCTGCACGCCGCCCAGGCCGAAAGGTCCTTTGATAATGCCGCCGCCGCCCACGGTGGTGTTTTTGTCATCGCGGCCAAACTTGGTGATGGAGCCGATGATGATCGCGTCCACGCCCAGCACGCGCCCGATCTTTGCCGCAGTGGCGGGATCGGCGCGATCGCTGTTGGAAAAATTCTGCTCGGCCAGGATCTTTTCCAGCTTGTTGCGCTCGATCAGACGGTACTTGCCGCCCTGGAGAAGTTTTTCCACCAGCATGTCTGAGATGCCCTTGCCCACATCCTGATTGCTGCCATACATAGCGGAGACGTAGGTCTGCACCGTCCCATATTCAAAGTCCATTACTGCAACGCGCTTCTTTTCCTGGGCCGCGCACGCAGCCAACAAAAAGAAAAGAGCACAAGTCAGGCGAATCCAACGCGACATACGCAATGCTCCTAAGCACACATTTTTGGTACCGGGTTTTCTGGGGGTTGACGGTGAAACTTTACCACACTAGGCGAAGAGGAGAAATGCACGAGCGGCCACGGTCAACCGGCACAAAGATGAGCTGCCAAGGCATCCTATCTGCAAAGGAGGCCTCCCATGTCAGACAACAAGAACATCCTCGGACCGCAAGACCAACGGCGGGTCAATATCCATGAAGATTATGAGGTCCGTTACTGGACCAAGGCCTTGCACGTGTCGAAAGAGAAACTGAAAGAACTGGTGGCGAAGCACGGGGATTCCGCCCAGGAGCTAAGGCGCGTTTTGCACATACCGGACCGGAAACGCAAGGCAGCCTAGTTCCTGGCGGTCCAAAGCGAGACAAGGCGCCGCGCCGGCAGCACAAGTGCAATGAACAGCCCGAGAAGGTAGATCGCGGAGAGCCACCCGGATTTTCCGGCGAATACCATGGCTGTCCAGATGGGCATCATGATAAGTGCCGTGTTTTCTGCGACCAGCAGAAACCCGCCGGCAGCCCATGCAGGCCCGAGCCGGCGTTCCAGGGCCAGAGAGTATTGCGCAAGCACAGAGCGATCTCCGAACCCGGAACGATGGCCCAACCCATCCTGTCTCCGAGGAACTCGCGATGGTAAAACGAAGGATGGCACTTCGACCAGGGCAAGGAAGAAGCCTCCGCAGACAACAGCCATCACCAAGGCCGCAGCCCCGACAGGGCTTTCGCGGCCCAGAGTGCGAAGATGCTCGAGCTTTGGGCTCATGGCCGGCTTCTTTCGCCTCTGCTGAACATTAATTAATTGTAGACCGGGGGGAAGCACCGGGAAATACCACGTTGGGTTCTGCGCGCAGTCGCTTCCTCTTTCCGCTCTACTTCGTCTATCACATGCATGGAGAAGCTTGCATGCGCAGACTGATGTGGGCGTGCCTCTTAGCGCTATTTATGGCAACTGCGGTGGCACAGGACCACGCAGCAGCAGAGGCCGCACTCAAAGCCCAGCAATACGAGAAAGCTGCCGCGGAATACCAGATGATTACTGCGGCCAACCCTCAAGATGGACTAGCGTGGTATCAGCTCGGGATGGCGTTCTGTTCGCTAAACAAGTTCGGCGAGGCCGCCGGGGCATTCCAGCACTCGTCGGACCTCAAATTCCGTTCCGTGCTCAGCGCATACAACAGCGCTGCCTCGCTGGCGCGCGCAGGCAAGGGCCAGGACGCGCTGGCCTGGCTGGAGAAGCTGGCAGCCACGGGATACGGAGGCGCCGCACAAGTCGAAGGCGATCCTGACTTTGTTTCGCTCAAAGATGCGCCTCGCTATCAGGCCGTCGTGGCCGCACTCAAAAAGAACGCCGCGCCTTGTGACACCTCGCAGGAGAGCGCGCAGTTTAATTTCTGGTTGGGTGAGTGGGACGTGCAAACACCCCAAGGGCAGCACGCCGGCAACAGCAGCATCCAGAAGATCCTGGGCAGTTGCGTGGTGCTGGAAAACTGGAGCGGCGGCGGGTTGGACGGCAAGAGCTTCAACATCTACAACCGCAGCCTAAAGAAGTGGCAGCAGTATTGGGTGGATACTTCTGGGCGAGTCACCGTCTATACCGGCGAACTGGTTGATGGTGAAATGCACTACCTGGCGGAGGCCGGGACACAAAACGGCATGCAAATCTCCCGCAAGATGACCTTCAGCAAGCTTGGATCGGACAAGGTGCGCCAGCTGGGAGAAATGTCCACTGATGGCGGAAAGACGTGGACCGTGGCCTACGACTTGATCTACGTGCGCAAGAAGTAGCCGTCACACACCGTTGCTGCCCGGAGTCATGTCTCCGGCAACAAAGCTATTCCGCGCGCAGCGTGATCGCAGGATCCACGCGCGCCGCGCGCCGTGCCGGCACCCAGCAGGCGATGGCGGAAACACCCAGCAGCAGCGTGATCACTCCGAGATACGTTGCAGGGTCGAGCCGGGTAATGCCAAAGAGCAGAGATGCCAGCCCCTGGGTCGCGGCCACAGCGCCGGCCAACCCGATCAGCACACCCAGCGCGGTCAGTTTCATCCCCTGGCCAACCACCAGGGCCAGAAGGCTGCCGCGCGAAGCGCCCAGCGCGGAGCGGATGCCCAGTTCGCGCGTGCGCTCGCTGACGCTGCCGGCGAGAACGCCATAAATTCCAATCGCCGCCAGCAGCAGGGCCGCCAGGGCAAAGGCTTCAAACAAGATGAGGGCAAAACGTCGCTGGGCCTCAGAGCCCGAAAGCACGGAATCCATGGTGGCTACGCGGACGATCGGCTGGTCTTTGTCCACAGACCAGATGGCCTTCCGGATGGCCGGCGCCAACGTCGCTGCGTCGCCGCGCGCGCGGACCACCAAGGTTAAGGCATCATCGGCGAACCACGACTGGCTCGTGGTGACATAGACGGCATCCGGCTCGCTGTCAGCCAAAGAATTCTGTTTCACGTCGTTGACCACGCCCACCACGGTGTACCACGGTCCGTTCAGTGGCCCAAGATGGACCCGGCTGCCAAGGGGGTCGTTATTGGGAAACTGTTTTCGCGCCAGAGACTCGCTGATCACCACGACTCGAGGCGCTTCCGCCGTGTCGTGATCGTTGAGCAGACGGCCGCGACGGAGCGCGACGCCAGCGGTAGCAAAATATCCCGGAGTCACGACGTAGCGAAAAACGTTGTAGCCGGCGTCGTTCTCAAACTTGGCGCCATACTCACCGTACCCTACGCCGCTCAAGGGCAGCAAACTGGTAAATGCGGCAGAAGCCACGCCCGGTACCTGGCGCGCAGATTCCAGAGCCTTGGAAAAGAAAAGGCGTCTGGCCTTGCCATCCTCCAGTTGGTGGCCTGAGGTCTGGACCTGCATGGTAAGCAGGTGCGACGGATCGAACCCGGGATCGACGGAGAAAAGGCGCTCCAGGCTATGGAACAGTAGGCCGGCGCTTACCAGCAGCACCAGGGCGAGCGCGACTTCGGCCACAACCAGGATGAGGCGCGTTCTTAGATGACTGCCGGCAACACGGCCCCAGGCCCGCTCCAGGCCCTTGTTCAGGTCGTCGCGGGAAGCATGCCAGGCCGGCGCCAGCCCCACGATCAGGCCGATCATCGTCGTAGCAACCAGGGCAAAGGCAAGGACTGTGCCATCAAGGTGAATGGCATTCACGCGTGGCAGCTCGGGCGGACTCAACGCAACCAGCCCGCGCAAACCAAAATGCGCCATCGCCATTCCCACTGCTCCACCGATAAAAGCCAACAGAAGACTCTCCGTGAATAGTTGCCGCACCAGCCTCCCCCGGGAGGCGCCTAGTGCCGTGCGCATGGCGAATTCCCGGCGACGCTGCGCGCCACGGGCAAGCAGGAGGTTCGTCACGTTCACACAAGCAATCAGGAGCAACAGGAACACCGCGCCGATAATCGCCAGCAGAGCCGGACGGACGCCGCGCGTAACTTCAAGCTGAAGCGAGTTGACGATCAGTCCGTATTTGAGCGAAGCCCACGGCGGACGTGGAAACTCCGGGATAGGAGCTTGCGCAATCGCATCAAAGTCGTGTTTTGCGACAGCCTCGCTCATGCCGGGACGCAGCCGGCCGATCATGTGCAGATGATGGCCCCACTCCGCTGTGTCGAACACAGTGCCGTGTCCGGGATCGTACTGCATGGGCGACCAGATCTCCGCCGATGGAGCCAAAATGTTGTCGAACTCCGGTGGCATCACGCCGACCACACTGTAAAGATCTCCTTCCAGCGTAATCTGGCGGCCGATGATGGAGCGGTCGGCGTTGAAGCGGCGCCGCCAGAGATGATCGCTGAGGATTACGTTCTTCGGTCCTTTGAACTGCTCATCGGACGTGGTGAAGTCACGCCCCAGGGCGGGAGATACGCCCAGAACGCGGAAGTAGTCTGCGCTCACGCTCTGGCCTTCCAGGCGCTCGGGTTCCGTTGCGCCGGTTAAGGTGGGCTGCCATCCCTCCAGCACGGCGAGCGCGTGAAACGAATGACTGCGCGCAGCGAGTTCGCGATAGGAATGAAACGTCACATCCGAGCGCTGGCCCAGGTAGATGTCCCAGATCATCATGATGCCACCGGCCTGGGGATAAGGCAGCGGCTCCAGCAAGATTGGATTCACGGCGCTGAAGATGGCTGTGCTGGCGCCGATGCCCAACGCCAGTATCAGTACCGAAGCCAGAAAGAAGCCGGGGTTCTTGCGCAACTGCCGCAAGGCATAACGAAGGTCCTGCCACGCGGACTCAAAACTGAACCCTACCGTTTGCCGGCTTTCTTCTTTCAGGCGAACGGTGTTTCCGAATTGGCGCTTTGCCGCGTCCTGTGCGGCCCCGGAGTTCAAGCCGTCGGCTTGGTATTGTTGCTTCGCCTGCTCGCGGTGGAAGGCCATCTCCTCTTCGAGTTCCCTGTCAAACTGTTCGCGGCGGATGAGGGACCACAGCTTGCGGAAAAAACGCAGCATCGCGTCCATGGCCGGCCTCCTTTGCTAGGCGTGCTCAAGCACGCGCCCGATAGCGGCGATCATCTGCTCGAACTCAGAGAGCTCAAGTCCGAGTTGCTTGCGCCCGGCGGCTGTCAACGTGTAATAGCGCGCGCGGCGGTTGGTGTCTGTCATCTTCCATTCTGCTTTTACCCAGCCTCGCAAAAGAAGGCGCTGCAGCGCGGGATAGAGAGAACCTTCTTCCACCGTCAGCACGTCGTCAGAAAGCTGCTTGATGGAAAGCGCGATGCCATATCCGTGCAGCGGTGCGCGCTTGAGCGTCTTCAGGATCAGCATGTCGAGCGTACCCGGCAGAAGCTCGCATTTTCTGGCCATGCATTATAGATAGATTATCTATGGATAGAATGTCAAGGGGCGCTCGCGAAGAAACAAGACTGTGCACTGAAGCGTGTTTGACCTGCCTCCAGGACTCAAGCAGCTTGCGGCTGGGGCGTCCTTACTGCCAGTCCAACGTCTCCATCGTGTTCCTGGCTGTGGGAGGCGTGATTTCGATTCGCCGCTGCTGAGTGCAATGTTTTTCATCCCGGGTCCCTGCTAGGACGAATTTCACCGGGCAAAACCAGCGAAACACTTAATCCACCGAGAGCAGCTTGGAATTACCTTGGTGCGGGGTCAGACGATCACCCGCCACGTGATACCGCTGAC
>DASVFK010000343.1:0-13904 GCA_036380095.1 Candidatus Angelobacter sp.
TCCTCCAAGATTGCTCATGTCGGCGAAATTGGTCTTGAGCAGGTCCTGGTATTCATCGAACATGGGCAGGCGCCAGGCGCGATCGCCGGTGTCATTGCCGGACTCAAGCAGTTGCTCGGCGAGTTCGTCATCATTGGCGAAAAGACCGCTGGTGATGTTGCCCAGCGCGATCACGCAAGCACCCGTCAGCGTGGCAACATCGATCACGCATTCGGGGTTGAATCGCTCAGCGTACGTCAACGCATCGGCCAGCCCGAGCCGGCCTTCAGCGTCGGTATTGAGAATCTCGATCGTCTGCCCGGACATTGAAGTAACCACGTCGCCGGGACGGCTGGCCTTGCCGCCAGGCATGTTCTCGGCTGCTGGAATGATGGCCACAACGTTGAGCGGCAAATTCAGGCGCGCCACGGTCTTCATGGCGCCGAAGACGCTGGCTGCGCCGCACATGTCAAACTTCATTTCGTCCATGTTGGCGCCGGGCTTGAGCGAGATGCCGCCGGTATCGAAGGTGACGCCCTTGCCTACCAGCACAATCGGCCTGGCCCTGCCTCCGCCCTTGTACTGCATCACGATGAACTTGCAAGGCTGGGCTGAAGCCTGCCCCACGGAGAGCGCTGAGCCCATGCCAAGCTTTTTCATGTCTTCGCGCTCCAGGATTTCGATGTCTAGTTTGTGTTCTTTGCCCAGCGCCTTCGCGACTTCGGCCAGATAGGACGGATGGCACACGTTGCCCGGCAGATTGCCCAGGTCCTTGGCCAGAGCCATGCCTTCTGCCACGGCCTGACCGCGGCGAAGCCCGATTTTGGCTTCGTCGTTCACTTTGTCCGCAGTCAACAGGGTGACGTTGCGCGCGCCGCGCTGCTTCGCAGGCTTTACGCGCGGAGCATCGAAGCGATACGAGCCATCGGCAAAAATGCGGCCTGCATGCTGTATGCGCCACGCGCGCGAGCGGCCCGGAACTTCGAGATCGGCGAGCGTGACCGCGGCATCTCTGGCCACGCCATCGGCAAGAGCTTTGGCTGCGCCGGTGAGGGCATCGCGAAACGCCTTGTCGCCGAACTCGCTTCGCTTGCCCAGGCTCACCAGCAACACACGTTCCGCCTCAACTCCGGGCAGATCATGCAACAGCAGAGTTGCGCCCGCCTTCTCGTCGAGGTCACCGCGTTTGATCACGGCGGAAACTTTTCCCTTCGAGCTTTCGTCGATCTTTTTGGAGGAGGGCGGAAGAGCGCTGTCAGCGAATGCGCCCACAACCAGAACGCCAGTCCGGGTTTTTTCCGGCGACGAGGTGTCAAACGTAATGTCGATTGCATTGTTCTTGCCAGTTGCCATGGCGTCCTCCCCGAGAATGGTTCAATGCCTGATTGCGTCATCAGCTTCGTGTTATCGCAGCCGACGTGTTTCTAGAAGCCCCAGGGAATCCCTAGCACCTGCCAAATGACGAGCATCACAATCCAAACGACGGTGACAACCACGACATAGGGCAACATCAGCGCTACCAGCGTTCCTACGCCTGCATTCTTCTGGTACTTCGCGGCAAAAGTCACGATCAAAGCGAAATATGCGTTGAGGGGAGAAACGGCATTCATGGGGCCGTCTCCCACACGGTATGCCGCGAGGACAGCCGCAGGCTCTACGTTAAGCCGCATGAGCAGCGGGATGAAGATGGGCGCAAAGATAGCCCATTTGGGAATAGCGCCCGTCATGATCAGGTCAAGCACAAGGACCACGACCACGAATCCCACGAGCAGCGGAAGTGGACCGAGACCTGCGTGTTCCAGAGCGTCACCCACCTTCACAGCAGCCAACGTAGCGATATTGGTGTAGCTGAAGAGGGCGAGAAACTGGCTGATGATGAACAAGAGAAAAATCAGCGCGCCCAGCCCGGCGACGGCTTTTTCCATGGCCGCGGTCACGTCTTTGATGCCCTTGATGGTGCCCGCGCCAATACCGTAAGCGACTCCCGCCACCAGAAATACCAGGGTGATGAAAACGATCAAGCCGTTCATGAAAGGCGAATTGCCGATCAGGGCCCCCGTCTCCGGGTTGCGGAGCACGGCGCCTCTCGGGACGGTAAGGAGGGCAAAGAATGCGATCGCGCCTACGAGGGCCCAAAGCGTGTACTTGAGCCCACGCGATTCCTCAGCGGAAAGGGTGGCGCCAGCCACCGCCGGCTTCTCACCGGTGTATTGGCCCAAGCGAGGTTCGACCATCTTGTCCGTAATGACCGAAACCACGATGGTCAGCAAGAAAACCGAGGCCACGGAGAACCAGAAGTTCGCTGTCAAGTCGATTGATTTGGACGGATCGAGCAGATGGATGGCATCGTTCGTGATTCCCGTCAGGATGCCGTCCAAGGGCTTGATCAGGATGTTGGCCGTGAAGACCGCTGCAACGCCGGCGAAGGACGCTGCAAGTCCCGCCAACGGATGCCTCCCCAAGCTCAAGAACGCAGCCGCGCCGAGCGGAATCAGCACGAGATAACCGGCGTCCGCGGCGATACTGGAGATGATGCCGATGAACACCAGGATGTAGGTGATGAATTGCCGAGGAGCCACCTGTACCAGCATGCGAATCAGGGCGCCTATGAGCCCTGCAGCGTCAGCAACGCCCACGCCTAGCATGGCCACAATGATTACGCCCACTGCGTTGAAGTTCATGAAGTTCTGGACGACGTTCTCATACATGAAGCGGATGCCGTCTCCGGTGAGCAGGCTCTTTGCGGTGGTTGTGATTTTTTCGATCTTGTCGGTATCCGGATTGACGGATTGATAGGTGACGCTGATCCCCATCTTGTAGAAGAGGTGGGAGAGCAGTACGACAATGGCAATCAGAATGACGAATATCACTGCCGGATGAGGGACTTTGTTTCCCACGCGCTCCACAGTGTCCAACAGTTTTTCCATCCGCGTCTTCGGCGGCGCGATTGGTTGTACCGGTACTCTGGCCCTGTCAGCCATAAAAAGCCCTCCTTACCGCTACTCGTCGCTCGGGCAAAGGACGCAGCGAGATTCAGGCTGCGGGCGCTTCCAGTACATCGCGCAACGCCTTCTCGTCGTCTTTGTTGAGCGAACTCTGGAACACCTTGCCCTTGCCGGTGAACTGTTTCAGCCCTTCGAGCACCTTGTCGGGCGTTGCCTTCCTTAGCAGGACGAAGAGCGCGGATGAACCCGGGGTAAGCGACTGCCCGATGTCCTTCATCATCTTGTCGTCCAGGCCAATGTCTTTGAACTTGGCGGAGAGCGCGCCCGCGCCGGCGCCGACTGCAGCGCCCAGGAACGGGTTAAGGAACAGCATGCCGATGAGCATGCCCCAGAAAGCTCCACTCGACGCACCCATACCCAAGAGGTTGTAAGCCTGGTGCAGCTTGGTCTTACCGTCAGGGTCCCGGGTAACCACCACGGCGTCTTCCATCTCCAGCAGATATTGCCTTTGCATGCGGGTCAGCGCACCGCGCATTTCAAACGCGGTGGACTCATCGTTAAAAACAACCGCTACAAGTGTGCTCATGATCTTTTTGCTCCCTTACGCGCCTGCTGCGCGCCGGTGCGTCCACGGAGACTTGGACGCTTTGTTGTCGAGACCCATGAAGCGGGTCAAAATCCAATACAAGTTGTGGATAAGGCGATGAATGAGAGATGTGTTTTTCAACGTTTCAAGTTGCCGTTGGGCGGCAGCGGTATTTTTACGGGAAAAGGAAATACGTCCTGACGCACTAATAACCCGCACTTTGTGCGCTCCCGTCCGGAGCAGCCAACCCCCGCAACGCAAGTTCCATCCAGAGTAGCTGGGCGCAATGGAGCTAGGTATGCAAAAGACATGGACGCTGCTGCCAGTTTTTCTTGTGCTGCTTTGTGGTGCACTACGCACTCGGGCGCAGGAGACCGGTAACGCGCAGGAGGACCGGATACGCAAGCTGGAAACCAAGATGGATGAGCTTAAGTCCCAGATGGGGCAAATTCAGGCCGAATTGGATGCGATCCGCGGAACGAAGGTTCCGGCAACTGGGTCGATCGTTAGCACGCCTCCGCCTCTCCCTCAGAAGCTATCCGCGGAGCAGCAGCTGGCGGCAGCAGGCCAGGCGACCCAGGACCACCAGACCTTTGCGCGGGATGAGGAAGACGCGCCGCGTCTTTATAACGCTCCACTGGAGCGCGATTATCCTGGGTTCTTTCGCCTGCCGAACACCCGCACCATCTTGCGCATCGACGGATCGGCAAGAACCGATTTCATCTATGACCCAAGGACCTCGGCGCTGGGCGATTCGTTCATTCCGTCGGCCATACCGATCCCATCGGTGTCGGGTCCCGCTAATTTCATCGCCAGCATTCGCGGAAGCCGCTTTTCAACGGACTTTCGCATTCCAGTAACCGACCAGAAAGTTGGGCGGACATTCGTCCAGCTCGATTTCTTCGGCGCCAATGGGGCGACGGCGCCACGGCTGCGCCATTTTTATGCCCAGTTAGACAACGTTCTTGTCGGCCAGACCTTTACCAACTTCATGGACCCGGATGCATTCGCCGACACGCTGGACACCCAGGGAGCAAACTCGGCGATCAGCGTACGCATCCCGCAGGGCAGATACAGCTTCCCGCTCGGGGAAGGCGCGAGCGCTTCAGTTTCCGTCGAGGTGCCGGCCTCCAGTATTAATTTTTCGATCAATGGGGACCCTGCTGTGCCGTTTACTCCGGCTCCGGACGGCACAATCCGGCTTCGCAAGGAATGGCAACGCGGGCATATCCAACTGGCGAGTGTCTTTCGAAATCTGGGGGCGCAACTGCCCAATGGGGTCCGGGAGACCGCTTTTGGTTGGGGCTTGAATGGAACCAGTGAGATGCAGGTGTACGGCAAGGACAGCATTGTCATACAGCTTGCTTACGGCAATGGAATCTCGCGGTACGTGGGAGATACGGCGCCCCTGGGACTGGACGCGGCCCCCAAGTCCCAGACGAACTTGTCGCTGGTAGCGCTGCCGCTCTTTGCAACGTACGGCAGTTACCAGCATTACTGGACCCCGGGGGTCCGATCGAGCGCGACGTTTAGTTTTTTGCAACTGCAGAACACGCAGTTCCAGCCGGCCACCACGTATCACAAGAGCAGCTATTCCTCAGCCAACCTGATCTGGAATGTAGCGGGCAGCTTGAATCTCGGCGCCGAGTTTATCTACGGATGGGTGGAGGAGAAGAGCGGGGCCCATGCCAATGCTCCCCGTTTTCAAATCACGGGAAGGTATACCTTTGTGAAGCTGCATCCGGCAGAGTAAACCTGCCTGCTGGAGGGCTGCGAAGGGCGCGGCCGATGAAACCTAAAGCCGGGCGAAGCGTTCCGAGAGGGACCTTGGGATCACATTGGCGCCGCCTTCACAGCTTCCACCAGTCCTTTCACAATCACCGAGAATGGAATCTCGGCCAGGACAGCGGGAAAGAGCGGCAGCAAGACAGCCAGCGCCAGGGTGATCAGCGTATTCTTGTCCGCGGGAAAGGGACGCATGCGCTTGATGTTGCCATAACTCAGAGAAAGGTCGGCGAGTGTGGTTACGTCAGAGGCGAACGCGATGGGCGTGGGATTCTCACGACGCACGATCCATTTCTCATTGAAGTCTGTGGCGCGGGCCTGCGCCAGCACGCCATATTCAAGGATTGCCTTCTTGCGCAGGCCAGCTAACTTTCGGACAAAGAAAACCAACGGACCGAGGGCAACCACGAAATTGAGGGTGACCAGAATGATCGCCGGCAACAGAAAACTTGCCAGGGGTTTTCCGGTGGTCAGGATTTCATTGCGCCAGGCGCCTCCGATCGCAGTGGAGACGGCAATAGAAAGAGGCATGAGTCCAATGGGCAGGAGGCCGAGAAAACCCAATCCGCCGTGCTCATCCGGATGCGTGCCAATGATCTTGAGGTCCATGCGCGACAGACGGAAAAGAAAAAACACCCACAGCAACCACTTCCACAAATTAAGCCCAAGCAAGAATTGATAGATGGGCACGCTGACCAAGCCGTAATACCAGCCTGTGAACTTCAAGTGAGCAACGCCGCCGCTTCGGCCGGCCGCCCAGGCCGGCCCGCCGGCCACCTTGCTTGGCCAGAACCACCAGATTTCAAGAGCAACCAGGAGCAAGATGATCAATTCAGGAAAAGGTGAGTTGCCCATCCGCTTGATGACAGCAATTACGTCTTTGAGCTTGCCCAGGTCTTCCTTGCCAAGCAGCTCCGCCCGCCGCACATGGGAGACGATCACGCAGAACCGGTCTTCCATCAGCATCTGTCCCACCAGGAGTACAGGAACGGCAATGATGATCCTGGAATACAGAAGGTAATCCTTCAACAGCACAGGCAGATCATCACGGTAGAACAACAAGGTGAGCACCAACAGGGGCAGCCAGCCGACGGCCAGCAGGAATGCCACTCGGCGGGGAATGTTCCACCGCCCAGCTTCGATGAGGTGAGCGATTACTTGTGCGCGATAAAATGGCCCGCCGCGAAATAAGGACACCTCTTCATCGTCCGGCGATGGAGCGTTCTCCCCGGTTGTGGTGGGCCACGGCTTCAGCATATGGTCGTTGTGATGATGGAGCAGAACAGCCAAGTTGCGTCTTCATCGGTCACACGTAGAGACGCAACATAGTCGCGTCTCAGGAGGCGCCGCGTCGCCGCGTCTCTACGCCTGCCATAGAGCAAACTGAATCAGGCGGCCAGGTTTTGGCTCTCGCGGACCTGATGCATCGCGGCACGCTCCTCGCGCACCATGGTCAGCAGCGCAGTCACCAACGAAAGTACTACAGGGCCGGCGATGATGCCAACGGCGCCAAAAGCCTTCAGACCTCCAAGGAGCGAAAGGAGGACGAGCAGCGTGTTTGCGTTTGCTCGCCCGCCGGCAAACCTGGGACGCACGATGTAATCCGCGCCTGAAACCACAATCATGCCCCACGCCAGAAGGACCGCCGCCTGGATCCAGCGTCCCTGCGCCGCCAGAACAAACACTCCGGGCCACCATATCAACGAAGGACCGACGAGCGGTACGAAGGAAAAGATCGTTGCCATGGCGCCCCATAGGAAGGGTGCGCGCAGTCCGGTCATCCACCAGCCGATCGCAGTGAGACTTCCCTGGATCAGCCCAACGGCCACCATCCCATAGAGATTGGAAACCACGGTGTCGCGCAGGGTAGAGGCCAAATGCAGCGCCCGATCTTGCGATATCGGAAGCGTTTGAACGAGGCTGCGCGTATACCGTTCCCTATCGCGCAGAAAAAAGAACATGATCAACAAAGTAAGGATTGCCGTGCCCACCTGCTGTGCGAAACCGCGCGCAGCCCAGCCGGCAAACCCAACCAGCCACGATCCCAGGCCCTGCACACGTGCCGTGATCGTGGACTTGAGTTGTGCGGGAGAGATCCCGGTCTGCTCCGCGATCCGGTCAACTGCTTCATTGAGCCAGGCAAAATGGCCGGACCAGTTCCCGCCTACTTTTTGCGTTATGAAACCGTAAAGGCTGGCTGCTTCGGAGAAGAGCCTGAAGCTGATGAGCATCAGCGGCAGCATGATCACGAGCAAGACGACGAGCGTGGTGATGATCGCTCGCGTGGTGCCACCGCGCACACGGCGGGCAATCCACCGATCCAGCGGCCAGAAGGCGATGCTGAGAACCAGCGCCAGAAAGAGCGCCTTGAGAAAAGGGCGGTAGACGATGTACGCGACGTAAAGCGCTCCGGCCGTCAATATCAACAAGGCGATGTAAGAAGCCCTTGGTTCCGCAACTGGCGCGAACGCGGGCGCATCTCCTGCGCCTTCGGCGGGAGTTTGCGCACCGACAAGTTTCGGTTTGTCTGGTATCGCCACCTTGTTTCTTCCTTGTGGCTCTCCCGTGACGTGGATGAAAGGCGAAGGCCGCAAGTTGCCCTTGCGTGTGGAGGCAGGAGTTGTCAGCTACGTTCGGGCATGCCGATGACTTTGCTTTTTCCTGCTGCGGCCCTCTGCTGTTCCGGCCCAGATTCTTCCGTCATGTAGAGTGCGCGTGAGGGCATGGCGAACCCCACGCCGGCAGCGGCCACCAGGTCCATGATTTCGAGCAACAGTGCTTCGCGAACAGCGAGAAACTCGGCCAGCTCGCGGGTAAGAATGTGGCAGTGGACCTGAATATCAAAACTGCTTTCGCCAAAGCCCACGAACCGGACCCGCGCAGTTTCAGGGTCGACCTTCGGATGTTGCTTCAGCAGGGCCAGCATGTCTTTCAGGATCGACCGGAGCTGCTGCGGAGTCGTTTCCTGCCGCAAACCTATCTTCGTGTGAAACAGGCTCTTGTCCCGGCGGGTGATGTTTTCCACGTTCATGTTGGCCAGTTGTCCATTGGGCACGAAGAGTGCGGTGCGGTCCTGCGTGCGGATACGCGTCGACCTCAAGCTGATGTCTTCCACGGTTCCTTCCGTATCGCCGATCTGGCAGGTCTCGCCGACTCGAATCACCTGGTCGCTCAGGATGGATATCCCTCCCAGCAGGTTCTCCAGGGTTTTCTGCGCGGCAAAGGCAATGGCGATGCTGCCGATCCCAAGCCCTGCTACCGCGGTTGTGATGTCAACCCCCAGCAGCGAAAGCGTGGCAAGGACAACAACAATGACCACCACCACCTTGAAAATCCTTTGTCCCAGAAGCACGATGGCGGCGCTGCGATAACCCGGGCCTGCGAGCGCCTTCAGTCGCGATTCCTCCGCCCAGCGATTGATCAGCCGGAACACGAGCCAGATTGCTCCCACGGCCAGCGCCAGTGCTGCAAAGCGACGATACACGTCGCGAAACAAGAGCGGGTATCCCAGCAGGACAATTCCGGTCCAGTGAAACGCAACCGTGAGAATGAGCCTGGCCGGCGGCGCTAGCGACTTGTAGTAGTCCCGGAGCACGGGATGGCGGCGCCAGCGCAGCCACATGCGGCGTCCTGCGTGCAAAAAGCCGACGATTCCCCAGGCAAGGAAAAGAGAAATGGGGACCAGCAACAGGAACGCGATCCAGCGCCACAACGGAGTGCCCAGAACCCGTTCTTGTACCAGAAAACGCGGCAGGTTGCGCTCGATTTGATCTCCTTCGAGTTGGCCGGTGAGTTCAGGAAGATCAGCCAGCGTCTGCGCTGAAAACAACCATATGTTTCCCGCAACGGGGTCGGAAACGCGGACAAGGTCAACATCTGCCTTGCTGCCATCCAGACGAAACACCCCGATTCGTTCGTGGTCGTGCGGCACATCGGGCTGGTGAGAGCCCTGCGGATCGTCGCTGACCGCCCCAATGCGGCCTACGAAGGCCTCATCCATCAAAGCCACGAGCTGACGCGCGGTTTCCTTTCCGGTCTTCGCCCTTTCACTCTTGGAAAGCTGAAGGTAGCGGCTGGCCTCTTCGTATCGGCCGCTTTGGGCGGCGTGTAAGAAACCCACGAGCGTTCCGTGCGGAGTGGTTCTGCCCAGAGGATCGGAAGCCTCCGGCTCTTTCGCGTGAGTTGTTTGCGCTTTCTCCGGCTGATGGCCGGAGTTTTTCTTTGCCTGGTTCTGGCTGCTTGCCGGCAGCAGCGCCACGAACAAGACGAAAAAACAAATGTACAGGCAGCCTCTCATCATGCTCTCGTTTTTGCCGGCCCGCCGGACACGCCAGAGCTCAACATGCATTCGAATAAGATGCGTTCTGTCGTGTCCCTGTCCTCATCTTGAATCGCGGCGTTGGTTCGATTCAACTCACAATCTGCCTTGAGATTCAATCCAGCTGCGCTGGAAGTCAGGTGAGCGGCAATGGCATCCAGGGCGGGTACGGGGCGCATCGCACGGTTATCCAGCCAGAGTTGTCAGCCCCACATGGGGGCATGGGCATGAAAAATGCGATAGCTCTTATCCGGCAGATCGCCGCGAACTTCGAAAGAAAACACCTGATACTCGCTGCCGCGGGCCTGGCTTATTACTTTGTGATGGCGCTGGTTCCCGTACTGATCGTCCTTGGCGCTGTGCTCGCTTTTCTGCCTTCGCAAGATGGGATGGGAGCCGCGGCTTCATTCATGGCCAATGTGGTGCCCCGGCAAGCCTTGCCTGAACTCGAAAGCATGATGGCCACGATAGCGCCGCATCGCACCGGCATGTTGTCCTTCGGGCTAGTCACCGCAGTATGGCTCGCTTCCAAGGCGGTGAAGGGCATCATTATGGGCCTCGACATGGCCTATGCTGCGCAGACGCCGCGCCGGATATGGACCAACAGGATCATCGCGTTCGCGCTCACGCTGGCCGTGGGATTGCTCCTGCTGCTTGGCGTCATGCTCACGCTGGCAGGACCATTTGTGTCGGCAATGCTGTATCGAATGGCCCTCATGCACACCCTCTGGTCGAGTCTCTGGCCGTTTGTGCAATGGCTGCTCTCGGTCCTGATCATCTTCGCTGCCATTGAATTGATGTACATTGTTGCTCCGAACATGCCTGCGGCGGGCCGGCGCACCGTCCCGGGGGCGCTGTTTGCGACAGCAAGCTGGATTGCACTTGCCTGGGGATTCGGCTTTTACCTTCATCATTATGGCGTGAAGCTTGATAAATTCTACGGCGTGCTCGCTACCCCGATCGCGTTCGTAATCTGGCTCTATTGGAGCGCAGCATCGATCCTGCTTGGCGCAGAAATCAATTCCACCCTTCCAACGACTGGGAGACCAGAGTGAGCGAGCTCGACTGGACCATCCAGCTTTGCTGAACTACCCTGGCGAAGATTTCGCGTTCGCAATCGTGTCGAGTGCCAGCCCGCTGGAGCGCTCTCCGCGCCCAGTCTGCTTCTGCACACCCAGCCAGACATTAAGCCTCGCCTTTCATCCAGCGTGTCCGCCGGAATGCTGGCTCACAATGATTCTTGCCCGCTGCACTTCTTGTGCCGGGCCGCTCCGTTTGCTAGTTTGGAGTCGATGCCGCCGCCTGTGCCCGAACAACTCAGCAGGACCATTGAGACTCTTTACCGATCGGAATCGGGCCGGGTGCTGGCGACGCTGGTGCGCCTCCTGGGAGATCTGGATCTGGCCGAAGAGGCCATGCATGAGGCATTCGCCACGGCTCTGGAATCGTGGCCCAAGACTGGCATTCCGGAAAAGCCACGCCCCTGGCTGATTTCAACGGCTCGCTTCAAGGCCATCGATGGGTTGCGCCGGAGGGCACGCTTCGAGGCAAAACAGAAAGATATTGCGCTCGGCATTGAATTGCAAGCCAAGGAATCGCAAACCATTGAGTCGCAAATCAGGGAATCGCAAATCAACGAAGCACGCGGCATTGAAGCGAAAACCCACCAAGCTTTCCTGGGTGTCGAGAAGATGGATGATGAGGAGATCGAAGATGATCGCCTCCGCCTGATCTTCACCTGCTGCCATCCCGCACTGCCTGCGGAAGGACAGGTTGCGCTTACCCTGCGCGAAATCTGCGGCCTGACCACGGAGGAGATTGCCCGGGCATTTCTGGTTACGCCGGCAACGCTGGCCCAACGCATCGTGCGCGCCAAGGCGGTCATCCGCGATAAGGCGATTCCTTACCAGGTGCCGGCTGGGCAGGAATTATCGGAGCGGTTGGGAGCTGTCCTCCTGGTGGTGTATCTGATCTTCAACGAGGGATACTCGACGACAGACGCCGAACTCAGCCCCCCACTCAGTAAAGAGGCGATCCGCCTGGGCAGGCTTCTGCTCGACCTGCTCAAGCTTCTCTCAATAGACGCAACCGAGGTGATGGGCCTGCTCGGGCTCATGCTGCTGCAGGAGTCGCGCCGCGCCGCCAGGACCACACCCCAAGGAGACCTGATCCTGCTGGAGCAGCAGGACCGGCGGTTGTGGAACAAAGAGCAGATTGCCGAAGGCCTCGCGCTTACTGAAACCGCGCTGCGATCACGCCGCTTCGGCGCCTACACTCTGCAGGCGGCCATTGCGGCCGTTCACGCCGAGAGTGAGTCCCCGGCCGCCACGGACTGGCGCGACATCAAGCTGCTATATGACCGGTTGCTTCGGATTCAGCCATCCCCGGTTGTGGAACTGAACCGCGCCGTGGCCGTTGCCATGAGCGAAGGTCCGGAGCAGGGGCTTCATCTTATCGATGACCTGCTGGCGCGCGAGCAGGGCGTTCATGCGAACCTCGGGAACTATCACCTGGCGCACGCTGCCCGTGCCGATCTGTGCCGCAGATTAGGGCGGATTGCGGAAGCCCGTGCGTCGTACCAGAAGGCGCTCGCCCTGATTTCGACTGGCAAAGATCGTCAGGAAAAAGATCGGCGAGAACCGGAGCGCCGGTTTCTCAAGAGGCGGATTGAGGAGTTGGGTAGTGGTACGTGCGGCGAATAGGCCCATATTCTCCGCATATTGTGCGGTTAATGTCTTTCCTAATGGCGGTGAATAAGGATATAATCTCCGCAGGAAATGCGGAGAATGTATATCCATGAATTAGCCGATTGGCCCCATTTTCGTTGGAACCACCAGGCTCTTGCCAAGCCTCTGGCCGAAGTCCGTCATCGTCAGGGCCTGCTGATCGGCCACATGGGAGCACTGGGCTTTGAGCTCCGCCAAGAAGCCGTGCTGCAGACTCTGACCGCGGATGTGCTAAAAAGCAGCGAGATCGAAGGTGAAAAACTTGACGCTGAACAAGTGCGGTCTTCAATCGCCCGGCGACTGGGAATGGATCTAGGAGGACTCAAGGCGGCGGACCGCAACGTGGAAGGCGTGGTTGAGATGATGCTTGACGCGACACGCCGCTACGACCAACCTCTTACGACTGACCGGCTGTTTGCCTGGCATGCAGCGCTTTTCCCGACCGGCCGCAGCGGCATGCGCAAAATCATTGCAGGAGCTTGGCGCGACGACAGCGACGGGCCAATGCAGGTTGTCTCCGGTCCGATGGGCAAGGAGCGAGTCAACTTTGAGGCGCCTGCTGCTGCCCGCGTCGATAAGGACATGAACGCATTCCTCGATTGGTTCAACACCAACCATGACATCGACCTGGTCATGAAGGCAGGGCTTGCGCACTTGTGGTTTGTCTCCATTCACCCGTTTGACGACGGCAACGGGCGCATCGCACGAGCTATCGCCGACATGGCGCTGGCACGTTCGGAAAACAGCACGCAGCGCTTCTACGGCATGTCGACTCAGGTCCGCGAGGAGCGCGATGCCTATTACGAGATTCTTGAGCGCACCCAAAAAGCTGATATGGATGTCACGCCATGGTTGGAGTGGTTTCTTGCATGCTTAGGCAGGGCAATCGACGGAGCGCAGACCGTGCTCCGAGGCGTTCTCGACAAGGCGAAATTCTGGGAGCGCATTCGTGGGGTTGTTATTAACGAGCGTCAGAGGCTTGTCCTAAACAAGCTGCTGGACGGGTTCGAAGGCAAACTAACGACAACGAAGTACGCGAAACTCACAAAATCATCGCCAGACACTGCCCTTCGAGACATGACGTATTTGGTGGATAAAGGTGTTCTTGTACGTAGCGCGGAAGGCGGGCGCAGCACAAGTTACACGCTCAATCTTGTTTCATAGACTGTCGGGAACGTTCCCAGTTTTTTCGAACGAACCGGTTGTTCCTTGCCGACCTGTGCCGCAGACTGGGGCGGATTCCGGAAGCCCGGGCTTCGTATGAGAAGGCGCTCGCCCTGCTTGTGCCTGGCAAGATCAAAGATCGTCAGGAAAAAGATCGGCGGGAACCGGAGCGCCGTTTTCTCGCCAGGCGGCTCGAGGAATTGAAATAAAAATGGTTCGCCTCGGCTGTCGATTTCTTCTGTGCGCGCCGACTCTAGAAGAAACTGCGGACCGACGAAACGTTCCCCAATTTTTCGACGAACGGGAATTAGTGAATGTTCCGTCTGTCGCCGGTTTCTCCCCGGTTTCTGTCGCTCTTCAAAAGCATGTGAGATGAATACATCCCACTCTTTATCGCGAGT
>DASVFK010000344.1:0-15474 GCA_036380095.1 Candidatus Angelobacter sp.
GGACCGGGCAGATCGTTGAGTGAAGTGAGTTCCTCCTCAGGGATGGAGGACACCACACCGTGGCCCCGCCCGCGGAGGATGCCGCTCACTTCGAGAATGATCTGGCTGGGGACATCCGGTGTCCGGCGCGCCAGCAAGAAACAAAAGTTCACTGATCCACCTCATCGCCTCAAGAATTCTTGTTTACACCCGCGCCCACATGCGTTGGTTCAAGCTCAGCAGCAGGTTGCCCGGCAGAATGCTGGGCGCCAATTGGGCCCAGGACTTCACTACCGTGCGCCCAAAGCCGTGTGCCGCGTTCAATCCGCAGATGCGGTTCAGGGTTTCCGCCGCTCTTGAGTTTTCATAGCAGGCGGTGCACTGACCGGCCTGTCCGGAACTGCTGAAGCACAGGGCCGCCGCCGTAACTACAGCAAGCTGTTCCGGTATCACGCCTGCTTCTTCCGCCAGCAACGCGGCGCCCACCAGTCGCTCCTCCGAACCGAGTTTGCGTTCCGGATCGCGCGCCACGCGCACGATGGGATCATTGATCGCGGCGTTTTCAAACCGGGCCACGATGGCGTTCAGTTCCGCCGGGCTGCCGCCGAACTCTTCGCCGAACTTGGCGGCCAGGCCGCGCTGGCCTTCGCGCATCGCCGTAAGCACCGCCTCGCGAATTTCTTTGTCACGGATGGCCGTGTGAATGTAGTGGTAGCCCTTGAGCCAGCCGAGATACGCGGCCGTGGCGTGCCCGGCGCTGAAGGTATAGAGCTTGCGCAGCGCCCAAGCCTGGTAGTTGTCCACCAGCTTCATGCCTTTGATGGCCGGAATGGCTCCCCGCAAAGCGCTGCGTTCCACCACGAAATCTTCTATGGTGTCGCCGATGAACGTAAGCGGTTGTTCAGCGGCGGGATCGCCAAGGCGGCGTGTAACCGCGCGGCTGATCACAACGCCACTGAAGCCATGCAGGTCTGGATCGGAGCCTTCCGGCAGGTAGGAGACCACCAAACGGCGCAGGCAGCCGCCGGCACTGGGCATATTCTCAAACGCAAGCACGTTCGAAGGACTGGTTCTGAGCGCCAGGCCTCGCGCGATCAGAGGCGCAATCGCCCCCATGTTCTGTGAACAAACGGAGGTCACGATCACCTCGGCCTGCGCCAGCGCTTCCACGACTGCCGCTTCGTCGGCGATGGCCAGTGCTTTCACCTGATCAACCGTAACTTTGCGGCTCTGCCGGCTGCTGGTCAGCAGCACGTGATAGCGGCCGTTGCGGTTCAGGTTTTCCACCACCCTGGGGTCGCGCGTAACGAAGGTGACTTCATATCCGGAGGCGCGCAGCAACTCTCCCGCAAGCCCGCAGCCGATTCTTCCTGCTCCAATCACCACGGCTTTCATACGGCAACTCCGTTCTGGCGTCCTTCAACGCCGCGCGGCATTGGCCCGCCGTTGACTGCACGCTGCGCCGCGGCATAGAGATAATCAGCCAGCCGCAACGCAGCATCCGGGACACCTTTGAATCCCGGGAAGCCCTGGATGTCCACCACGTAGGGCCTGCCTCCGCTCATGACCACGTCAAAGCCGAAAAGCTCCACGCCAAAAGCGCGGCCGCAGCGCAAAGCGATCTCACGCAATTCACTGGTGATGGTGAATGGCACACCGACCTTTTCCTCATAGGTCTTGGCGGGAAAGATTCGCTTGACCCCGAACATCTGATCGCCGATCACGTAGATCTTGTGGTCTTCGCCTTCCGGCTTGTGATACCGCTGCGCGAACACCAGGCCTTCGCCGTTGGAGACGTCGTCAAGCTCGTCGGCGTCCCAGATAATATGGACGCCCCGTCCCTGCGAGCCGCGATAGGGCTTGAGCACCAGCGGGCCGGCATCCAGCAGTGAAGCCAGGCGTCGCGATTGTGAAGTCACATAAGTTTCCGGTACCGGCACGCCCGCGGCTTCCAGCACGCGCATGGAAGCGATCTTGTCGCGCATGGTGGCGGCTACCGGGTACGGGTTCAGGATGCGCGCTCCAACTGCGTGCAGCGCGCCGGCCAGGCTCAGGGCCAGCTCCGTGCCTGACTTCAAGATGTAGAGATCGTGCTCCGCACGCACCTTGGAAAGAGTCGTGACCCGCTCTTCAGGGTACATGATCTCGATCTCGCAGCCCCAGCTCTCCAGCAGCCGCACAACCTCCGGCATGATGGGACTGATACGCGTGGGAGGGTGGCGCAGCATCAGCATCCCGATCTTCATAAAACTCTCTCCTGTTTCGCGAACGCGAGTACAAAGTTGGACAGCTTTTCATCTGCGCCCGGAACAGCAGAATAGTTGGGAAATTCATTGACTTCGATTACCAGCGGACCTTGCTCCGTCTCAATGCAATCAACACCGAATAACTCCAGATTGAACAGTTCGCCACAGCGCTGTGCCAGGCCGCGAAGTTCGGCCGTCAGTGGGACAAGTTCTGCGCTGCCGTTGCGCGGTTGCCGAGATGACTCTGCCAGCGGTGAAGGCTTGCGCACCGCCCAAACCTCCGCGCCGATGCAGTAAAGCTTCAGATCGGATTCCAGCCCGGCGAAGAATTTTTGTGCCAGCGCTGTAGGTTCGCTCCAGTGAAGCCGGCGTAGTTGTTGCGCGTCGTTCACGATCTCGAGCCCGCGGCAGTTATCGCCAAAAAGCGGCTTAATAATGACGGGGTAGTCCTGGGCAGAAATCTGCGCGGCCAGGCGCTCAACCGGGCCGAGCCAGGCGCGCGGCGTAGGGATGCCGGCGGAGGCCAGGGCCACTGCCATTTCGGCCTTGTTATGGACGGCGGCAATCGCTGAGCGCGCATTAATGCTGCGGACCCCTTCACGCTCCAGCCAATCCAGCAGGCAAAGCACGCCCCAACTGCGCCCGCGCGCGATGGCCACGTCTACGTCCTCCACCCATCCGTGTTTCCCCACTTCCAGTGCGTTGCTTTCTGGATCAAGCACCAGGACGGAATGTCCCATCCGGCGTAAAGACCCAATCATTCCAGCGGGCTGTGCGTGAGAGAGGTAACGGCGCTCGGCAATGACCGCGATACGGGCGCATTGTCTTGCGGCCTTTTCCTCTTGGGCGGAATGTTGAATGGTCTCCACGCAAATGACCCCCCGTGTCACCTGAGACAGCAGAGCTGGGCAGCACGGAACAGAAAAATGTGAACATTTTGTTAAGGTCATCAAGATTTGGTGAAAATCTCGTGAAATTTCTGTTCCCGTCCTGCAGTTCTCCTGTCTCAGTCAGCAGCAAGGCGTGAGCTGCCGCTGCTTGGAACGATTTGCATTGTCCATATGCCTGCAGATGGATGGCCGCTGGGACAGTTCGTCTTGCGAACTTTCAGACACATCAATGTGTCTGGCAGGCCAATCAATCAGCGTTCTTCCGGACATCTTTTGGATTGCTCGAAAGACCGTGACTCTCACGGTAATCTGGCCGGTTGAACGGCCATGGGAAAGGATTTCGCTTTATGAAGTACAAACTGTTGGCTCGGCTTCTCCTCATCGTTTCGCTCTCAGCGGCGCTGGTTGCCGGGGCCGCCGCGCAGTCCGCGTCGATTCGCGGAATGGTGGAAGACGATAGCGGAGCGGCGATCCCTAGAGCACGGGTTGTGCTTAAGCAGGGCAAGGCTGCTGAAGGAGCAAGCGTCGCCAGCAACGATCTCGGGGAGTTCGTCTTCCCCGCGGTCGCCTCCGGCGACTACGTGCTGCACGCGGAGGCTCCCGGCTTCAAGCCCGCCGACCTCAAACTCTCAGTCGGCGCCGGCCCGGTCCCCATGCAGCATGTCCGCCTCAAAGTGGCCAACGTGACGCAGGAAATCACCGTTACCGCCGGCGATCCCGTCTCCATGGAAGGGAACATGAATTCCGTGGAGATCAACCACGATCTGCTCAAGAGCCTTCCTGTAAAAGACGATAATCCGCTTGCGGCAGCGCAAATGTTCCTTGATCCTGCAGCCAACGGGGCCGAAGGCACAAAGATTGTGGTGGATGGCGTGGAAGGAGGCGACCTGGATGTGCCCTCTTCCAGCGTCAAGAGCGTTTCCGTCAACAAGAATCCTTATTCCGCCGAATTCGGCCGGCCCGGCCGGGGGCGGATCGAAGTGATGACGCGGCCCGGCTCGCTGACGCGCGTTCACCACCACCTGGTGATGAATTTCCGCAACTCCTCGCTGGACGCGAACAATGCCTTTGCCGCGACCAAGCCTGACATGTCACGCTCCTTTTGGGAGACCGACATGAACGGCCCGCTGTTCAGCCATAAAGGCACCTTTTATATTGGTGGCGACTACCTAAGTGACAACCTGAACTCCGTCATTCATGCCATTACGCCCACCGGCAACTTCAGCCAGAACCTGGCAACGCCGGAACACGGCGCACGACTGATGGGCCGGGTGGATTATCAACTCAACCAGCTCAACACGCTCAGCCTTCGCTACAATTTCAACCGCGATACAGCCGACAATCACGGCATTGGTCCCTTCGACCTGCCGCAACGCGCGTACAAGAGCGACGCACAACGGCAGGAACTGCGGGTGAGTGAAACCGCGCTGCCCAGCGTGAATTTTTCCAATGAAGCACGGTTCTCTTATAAGAAGCGCGACAGCAAACTCACGCCCAATTCCAATCTGCCGGCAAACATCGTGCTGGGGGCATTCAGCTCCGGGGGAGCGCAACTGAACCAGAACCAGGATGAACAGATCTTCGAATTGCAGAATCTCTCCGCCTGGGTACGCGGCAAGAACACGCTGCGCTTCGGCGTCACCGCCAAGCGCCATGACGTGGACTTGACGGACAATTCAAACTTCGGCGGAACGTTCACTTACTCCAGCCTTGCAGCGTTCACGGCCAACCAGCCGTTCCTCTTTACCATCAACCAGGGGAACCCTGAAGCTGCGTTCGCGCAGATGGAGTACTCCTACTTTGTTCAGGATGAAATGCGGCTCCGCCCTAACCTGACCCTGCTGCTGGGCTTGCGCCACGAGTTGCAGCAATACCTGCACGATTACAACAACTTCGCGCCCCGGGCCGCTATCTCCTATGCTCCCGGGCACAGCGGGTTCGTCCTTCGCGCCGGCGGCGGCATCTACTATGATCGCCGCTCGTGGACCATGGGGCAGCGTGCCCTGCTGCTGGACGGGAATCACATTCGCAGGCTGGTGCTTGAGAATCCCGCGTTCCCGCTCTTGCCGGCCGCGCTGACCGCAATCGCGCCCAGTACCGTCACCATCGCACCGGACCTGGTTGCGCCCTATCAGATTCAGGGAAGCATCGGCGTGGACAAGCAGATCGGAAAGAAGAACTCGCTTTCCATCGAGTACACCACGCTGCGCGGCCTCAAGCTCTTCCGCATGCGTGATCTCAACGCTCCGCTGCTCGTGAGCGGTGTGCGCCCGAACCCGGCTTTCGTGAAAATCGACCAGTTTGAATCCACGGGAAGCTCCCGGGCGAATTCTGTAGGCGTGACTTACCGCACCGCCATCGCCAATCGCGTGGAGGTGCTCTCGCAGTACACGTGGTCGCGCTCTTATGACAATACCTCCGGCATGTTGTACCTGCCGGCAGACAACTTCAATCTCGCGCCCGAATGGGGACGCTCCGACTTTGACCGCCGCCACCGGATCAACGTGGCAGGCATTGTCCAGCTTCCTTACGGGTTCAAATTCGGGACCATCACCACCATCAGCTCCGGCATTCCCTTCAACATCACCACCGGCTTTGATGCGAACCATGACGGCGTCGCCAATGACCGGCCTGCAGGAGTTGGACGCAACACCGGCATCGGACCTATGTATTCGGACGTGGACATTCGCGTCTCCAGGCGCTTTGTTCTCGGAGCGCAACGGGAGCACGGGACCAGGTACCTGGAGGTGAGAATTGACGCGTTCAATGCGCTGAACCAGGTGAATGCCACGAACTACATCGGCGTGCTCAGTTCACCGTTGTTTGGACAAGCCAACTCGGCGCTGCCGGCCCGCCAGCTTCAGCTCTCCATGAAGGCCAGCTTTTGATGCGGCGTGCAATTTAGCAAACAAGGCCCGGACGATTGATATCGATCCGGGCCTTCTTTCTTTTGATCTGCTCTTGTCCGCGTGAATCCGCGGTAAGCTTTGCTTTTTCAGTACTTCGGCACTTTGGGATCGATCCGGTCTGCCCAGGCCAGAATGCCGCCGGCCAAGTTTGAGACTTTCGCGAAGCCTGCTTGGCGTAGGAAGGCCACAGCGCGCGCGCTGCGCTGGCCGGAACGGCAATGCACCACCATCTCTTTGGCGGGATCCAGCTCGCTTACGCGCCGCGGCAGCTCGCCCAGCGGGATCAATTGGCCGTTCAAGTTGCAGATCTGGTACTCGTGCGGTTCGCGCACGTCCACCAGGACAAAATCTTCTTTGGCGTCAAGCCGCCGCTTCAATTCTTCCACAGTGATTTCAGGCACGCCGCTTTGGCTCACAGGTTTTTCTTGTCCTCGCAGTCCGCAGAATTCTTCGTAATCGATCAGTTTAGTCACCGTTGGGTGGGTTCCGCAAACCACGCAATCAGGGTTTTTGCGCAGCTTGAGCTCGCGGAACTTCATGCCCAGAGCGTCCACCAGCAGCAGCCGCCCGATGAGCGGATCGCCCGAGCCCAGAATCAGTTTGATCGCTTCGGTGGCCTGGATCAGGCCGACCAGTCCCGGCAGGATGCCCAACACTCCTCCCTCCGCGCATGAGGGAACCAGGCCCGGCGGAGGCGGCTCAGGGTACAGGCAGCGATAGCACGGGCCGTCTTTAGCGGCGAACACGCTGGCCTGGCCTTCAAAGCGGAAGATCGAGCCATAGACGTTGGGCTTGCCGGTAAAGACACAAGCGTCGTTGACCAGGAAGCGTGTAGGGAAGTTGTCAGTGCCGTCCACGATGATGTCGAAATCGGCGAAGATCTCCAGCGCGTTCTGGCTGGTGAGCTTGGTTTCAAACGGCTTGACGGTGACAAAGGGATTGATGGCGGCAATCTTCTCCCGCGCCGACTCCAGCTTGGGCCGGCCCACGTCGCCGGTAAAGTGAATCACCTGGCGCTGCAGGTTGGTGAAATCCACCACGTCAAAGTCCACCAGCCCCAGCGTGCCAACTCCGGCTGCGGCCAGGTACAGCGCCAGCGGCGAGCCCAGCCCTCCCGTACCGATGCACAGCACCCGCGCAGCCTTCAGCTTCTGCTGCCCTTCCATGCCCACTTCCGGCATGATGAGGTGCCGTGAATAGCGCAGTACTTCCTCATTACTTAAAGTGGGTAGCTGGTCCGGCGCCAAAATCGTGGCCATACAAAAATCCTTTCAAAGAGGTGGGATTGTAACGCGCCCGCAGGCACTCATGCAGGGCAGCCGCTAGAGGCGGCACATGGCGCACATTCGAAAGAGTGGACTCACACCGGTATTATAAGCCCTAATTCGCCACCGGGAGCGCCGGCTCATACGCTACGATCTCGATCCCCTCTTCCTCGAAACCCTTGTGATCTTCTGTACCCACCAGCAGGTATGACCGCGTTGCCGCCGCGCGGCCATGTTCTACGCTGGTAATCACATAAGAGCAGTCAAACCAGTGGGCTTCAAGCAGATCAGTCTCCGAGTATCGCGGAGGATGGTCCGGATGCGAGTGATAAAAGCCCACGATGTTTTCCGCCCGGCTACGCGCCAGCTTGAGCGCGGCGATCACACGTTCAGGATTGATGCTGTACCGGTTGTTGGGCGAGTTGGTGCTCGCGTTGTCGCAGGTCAGGGTGAGCGTGACCGCGCGATGGCTGCCCGCAACTGTGCCCAGAATGATCCCGCAGCACTCGTGCGGATAGCTTCGTTCAGCCTCCCAGCGGATCAGGTCGTAGTCCGCCTTGCTGATCTTTAGCATAGGTCTCCTGGAAAGTGGCGCAGTTAGGCCTGCCGGAACAGACCGTAAATCTCACTCTCAGGCGATCCGACGAAGGCCCACATATTAGATGATTTCAACCAGAATTGCATCAAAAGCGCGGCAATTTTTGCGAGAAGAGCGCGACTCTGCACTGCTCTCGGTGCAATTTTCCACTTTGTGACCCAACGTTGTTTTCGTGCAGGGCTGCCTAACCTTCTTGTTGACATTCGACAACAGCCCACGTCTAATGTCCTGTCGACATTCGAGGGGAATCAACCATGGGAAGCCAAATTGATCTTTTGCAGGGGACTCTGGACCTGCTGATCCTGAAGACGCTGGCGCTTGGGGCGATGCACGGCTGGGGCATCGCGCAGCGGATCGAGCAGGTTTCCAAGGAGGTCCTTCAGGTGGGCCAGGGCTCTCTCTATCCGGCGCTGGCGAGGCTGGAGCAGCGCGGATGGATTGATGCTGAGTGGAGCACCTCTGACAACAATCGCCGGGCCAAGTTTTATGCTTTGACCCGCGCAGGCCAGAAGCAGTTGCAAAAAGAGCTGGGCGAATGGGAAAAGCTGTCTGCGGCCATTGCCCTGGTATTACAGCAAGGATGATTTTCGAGCACGGATGAAAGGAATCCCGGATGAAACGGTTCATGAACTTGCTGGCACCGTTCCGGCGCACGGAACAGGAATGGAATCTTGATGACGAACTGCGCTTCCACATGGAGAAGCAGGTGGAGGCCAACGTGGCGGCGGGAATGTCTCCGCAAGAGGCATGGCGCCAGGCCGGCATCGCTTTGGGCGGAATTGAACAGACTCGTGAAAACGTGCGCGAAGTTCGCTGGAATCGAATTCCCGAAATCCTTGTTCAAGACACTCGGTACGCGCTACGCATGCTGCGCAAGAGTCCGGCGTTCACAACGGTCGCCATTCTCACGCTTGCGCTCAGCATCGGTTTGAACACGGCAATCTTCAGCTTGATCAGCGCTCTACTATACCGCTCGCTGCCTGTCCGTAATCCACAAGAACTGGTCGTCCTGCATTGGTCGGCGCGCCAGGAACCTGATATCCACATGGGCCGTACTTTTGGCGATTGCGACGAGAGCAGGGATGGACTCTCCGGGTGCACTTTTTCCTTGCCCTTCTTCCAGGCGGTACAGCGCGAATCGGGAATCTTTTTGAGCGTGGCAGCGTGGGCTGGCAACGATCGTATGACACTAAGCGGGAACGGTCCTGCCACCATGATCAACGGCGGAAACTATGTTTCCGGCGCATACTTTCAGACCCTTGGCGTGGACGCAGCCTTGGGCAGGACACTGCTTCCCGGCGACGACTCACCCGGTGCGCCGCCCGTGACCGTTCTGAGTTACAGCTATTGGCAAACCGCTTTCGCCGGATCGCGCTCGGTTGTGGGGCAGACCATCAAGCTGAACGCAACGCCGGTTACCATTGTCGGCGTAGCAGAAAAGAAGTTTCAGCAACTCACACTGGCGAATCGCCCGGACCTGTATCTGCCTTTGTCAGTTCGACGGCAACTGACGCCGGGTTGGAAGCCAGACCACGAAGATGCGACTTCTACCTGGCTTACCGTCATGGGCCGAATCAACCCGGAGAAGGTCGGCCAGGCCCAGGCGGCCATGAATCTTCTCTACCGCAATGAGACCATGCATGGGGAAAGGCCTTTCTTCAAGGCGGAAGCAGAGCCGCGGCTTGAACTGCGAGCGGCGCAGCAGGAGCTGACCGGTGACAGCGCGGAGAAGCTGAAACCCATGTACGTGATGCTGCTCTGCGTGGGGCTGGTGCTCTTGATTGCCTGCGCCAATGTCGCCGGCTTGCAATTGGCACGCTCGGCTGCGCGGCAAAAAGAGATTGCGGTGCGTCTTATGCTGGGCGCCCGGCGCAGCCGCCTGGCGTGGCAACTGCTGGTGGAAAGCATTCTCCTGTCTCTGATGGGTGGAGCACTGGGGTTGGTTTTGGCTATATGGGCGGCACGTGGTCTGCTCGTTTTGATCGCCCGGGGAGTGCAAGAAGAGCTCCCGATTTCGCCTCAGGTGGATTGGCGCGTCTTGGGATTCACGGCTGCCGTGTCCATCTTGACCGGTTTGCTTTTTGGCCTGGCGCCGGCCCTGCGCGGCTTACGCCCGGACCTGGCGAGTGCGCTCAAGGCTGCAGGCGGTGAAGCCGGTGCAACGGCCCTCCGAAGCCGCTTCGGTCTCCGCAATTTCCTCGTCGCGGGACAGATGGCGCTGGCCATCGTAGTGCTCGTAACTGCCGGCTTGCTGGTGCGCACGCTGCTGAACCTCAAAGGCTTGAATCCAGGGTTTGACACGCGCAACGTCTTGCTGTTCGGCATCGATCCCACCATGGCCGGCTACAAGGACGCAAAGGTGGGCCATCTTTACGCCGAGCTGCAAGCGGAATTCTCGGCCCTGCCTGGCGTTACGGCAGTGAGCTATTCGTGGATTCCGCCACTCGGCCAGGGCCTCTGGATCACGACCTTTCACCTCCCAGGGAACCCGCCCAGAGCAGAGTCCAGAGCGGATTTCTATCCTGTAGGTCCCGGGTTCTTTTCCACGATGCGGATTGAACTGCGCACCGGTCGCGATTTCAGGGCGCCGGATTTCAACCTTGCGGCAGTAAACTCGGGTGAGAAGGCTTCTTTGGCGCCCACGCCCGTGATCGTCAACCAGAGATTTGTGGAACGCTATTTCCCCAAGGTCAACCCTATTGGTCAGCACTTTGAGGAAACCGAGCCGGAGCATCCGACAGGACCCAAACGGCCTGGCTACGACATTGTGGGCGTAGTCGCCGACGCGAAATATAACCAGCTTCGCCGCGAGATCCAGCCGACGGTTTACGCACCCATAAGCGGTCAACAAGCACATTTTGAGGTGCGCACGAAAGGCGATCCCAAGGCGATCATTCCCGCTGTCCGCAAGATCGTGGACCGCGTAGACGATAACCTGGCGTTGTTTCGCTTCTCAACCGAAACACAACAGATTGAGCTCATCACCTTCGAACAACGGCTCGTTGCCCAGCTCTCAAGCTTCTTCGGTTCGCTTGGCTTGCTCTTGGCCTGCCTGGGCCTGTACGGTCTTCTTTCGTATGAAGTAACACAGCGGACGCGTGAGATCGGTATCCGCATGGCCGTGGGCGCGCGTCGCCCGGACGTGGTGCGGCTGGTGCTGCGGCAGGCGATTGTGCTTGTCCTGGCAGGTGCCGTGGTGGGCGTGGCCGCGTCGCTGGGTGTGGCGCGCGTGATGAGCAGTTTTCTCTATGGCGTCCGTAGCGCCGATCCCTTGACTTTGATCTCGGTGGCGATCGTGCTGGTCACTGTGGGTTTTGCGGCCTGTTATCTGCCGGCAAGGAGAGCGACCCGCGTGGATCCGCTGGTGGCGCTGCGGTACGAATAGCGCTCGACCGTTCGGCAGTTAAATGCGCCCGCCCTTGCGTCTCCGCCTCGCCGGATGGCACAATAAACTACCTGTTTTCAGGGGGCCGGAGTTGGATCAATTTGAAGCGAATCCCGGCCAAATGGCATCAAATGATCAGTACGACTGCGGGCTTCAACAACCCCGTGGATTGGGCGCGAACCGGCGCAGCGAATTCACTGGAGCCTGCGGATGCTTTCAACATCCCCGTTCCTGAAAGGAACTGAAGGCGGAACACAAAATGGCGACTGTTATTGCTCCCGTCCGCGAGCCTGATATCTGTTCGCTGGACAATTACCTGGTACTCCCCGATCGCAGCATGGACGATCGCATTGCCGCGGCCCGGCGCGAACTGGGCGCGCGCGCCGTGGTGCTGGGCCATCACTACCAGCGCGATGAGGTCATCAAATTCGCCGACTTTCGCGGCGACTCCTACAAGCTTTCCCAGGAAGCTGCGCGCACGCAGGCGGAATACATCGTCTTTTGCGGCGTGCATTTCATGGCGGAAAGCGCGGACGTGCTGGCCCGCAACGGCCAGCAGGTGCTACTGCCGGATTTGAACGCGGGCTGCTCCATGGCGGACATGGCGGAGATCGGGCAGGTGGAAAGTTGCTGGGAGCAACTAGTGTCCATGGGTCTTACCGACGAAGCAGGCCGTGGTATCACGCCGCTGACCTATATGAACTCCAGCGCCGCGATCAAGGCCTTTGTGGGCGAGCGCGGCGGCATGGTCTGCACTTCATCGAATGCCGGCGCGGCGTTCCAGTGGGCCTTTGCGCGCAACCAAAAGATTCTCTTCCTTCCCGATCAGCACCTGGGCCGCAATACGGCCTTTGCCATGGGAATCCCTCTGGAGGATTGCGTGGTCTGGGACCCGTTCATGCCCAACGGCGGACTCACAGCTGACCGGCTGCGCAGTGCCCGCGTGATTCTCTGGAAAGGTCATTGCTCCGTGCATCAGCGGTTTCTTCCAGAACACGTGGACAATGTTCGCTCCAAATATCCGGGAATCCGTGTCATCGTCCACCCGGAATGCCGCTGGGAGGTTTGCCAGAAGGCTGACGGCATCGGTTCCACCGAGCAGTTGATCAAATTCATCCGCGAAGCTCCTGCGGGCAGCAAGTTCGCCGTGGGCACGGAGATCCACCTGGTGAACCGCATGGGCAAGGACTTCGCCCGCGACAACAAGATGGTCATCACGCTCGACGATTCCGGCTGCCTCTGTACTACCATGTTCCGCATCTCCCCGCAGCACCTTTGCTGGGCGCTGGAGAACCTGGTGGAAGGCAACGTAGTCAACAAAATCAAGGTTCCGGAAGAGGTGAAGTATTGGTCGCGGGTGGCTCTGGACCGGATGCTGGAGATAAGGTGAGCTTTTTCCTGAAATCCCGATCCCGCGAGGCGGGAGAGGGATACCTGTCCTACCGAAGAGTTTAGGGGTAATGTATTGTTTACCCACAGGCCGTTCAAAGCGATAGGGATTCCTCGCTGCGCTCGAAACTTCGGAAAATGTCTGCGCTCGGAGCTTCGGAAGTTGCGGCGTCGGGATTTCAGAAAACCAACGTCACCTTCACTCCTGCGCCGATCTATGCTAAGAAATATGTGTTCACGGTAACCCGTATGGCGAAGCCCAAGACGTTTACGTTGGACCAGGCACAGACCTTGCTGCCCGTGCTCAAGTCGCTGATCGGTCGCGCCATGGAAGGCAAGAAGCAGATTGAGCAAATCGAAAAGGAATTCCAGAAGATCAAGTACCGCGTGATGCTGATCGGCGGCATGCTGCTGGACGTTGCTGCCATGGCGCGCCGCAAGGCCGAACAGGACAAAGCGCTGCAGGAGATCAAGGACGCGCTGGCGGAGATCGGTTCCATCGGCGTGCAGGTCAAGGATCTGGACACGGGCCTGCTGGACTTTCCCTGCGTCCTGGACAATGAAATTGTTCTCCTGTGTTGGAAGTACGGCGAAGAGAAAATCGAATACTGGCATAGCGTGGAAGAAGGCTTCGCCGGCCGCAAGCCCATCGACGAACGCATCACGGGCAAGAAGAAAGAAAAGCCGAACTAGGCCACTGCGGAGTGGATCCTTGCCAAACCCGCCCCGGGCACACTAGCATTGCGCTACACTGACGAAGGATGATCCCCTCCAAACGCAACGCCCTGATATTACTCATCCTGGGTGCTTTGGTATTGCTCGTTGGCTCGGTGATATTCCTGCGGTACAAACGTCGGCCTCCAGTTGTGGTTGCCGATCATCCCCGCCTCACTCCAGGCGTCGCGATGCGCGACATCACCTTCCACAGCCGGGCCCTGAACCGCGAGATGCAATATCGGGTCTTCTTGCCGGAAAAAGTGGGCGCCGGCAAGTTGCCGGTTGTCTACCTGCTGCACGGTGGTGGCGGCAGCTATCGTGACTGGTCCAACTACTCTTACGTCGCGGAATTTGCCGCTGATGGGTTGCTCCTGGTGATGCCGCAAGGCGACAACTCTTACTTTACGAACGCCGTGCAACCTCCGCAGGACCGCTACGAAGACTACATTATCAGCGACCTGGCAGCCGATATTGAGAGCCGCTTTCCCGCGCGCACAGATCGTGACGGGCGCGCAATCGTTGGCGTCTCCATGGGAGGCATCGCCGCAGTCAGACTGGCGCTGGTCCATCCTGAGCGATTTGCCTTTGCCGGAGCGATCAGCCCTGCCATCGACGTTCCCCGGCGGCGCTTCTCCTGGAGGAGACTCGAACAATCCAGGCGCTTCGAAAAACTGTTTGGACCGGATGACAGCGAGACGCGCCGGAACAATGACCCTTTCTTCCTGGCGCCAAGGTCAGATCCCAAAACTCTACCTTACTTCTATCTCGTCTGCGGCAAACAAGAGAGTCTGAATGCTCCCAACCGCGAGTTCGCTGACTTGCTGAAAAAGTCTGGGATTGCTCACGAGTTTTATGCGGTTTCAGGAGGCCACGAGTGGCCCCGCTGGGACGATGATCTGTACCGTCTTTTTCCTGCGCTGCGCAAACACCTACAGCTAGATACCGTGAGGAACACCACAGAGTCTCGCCCTATCGCACCGGGCGTTTGAACACCAACCTGCAGCCGCTCTCCGCGGGTTTCAAGCTGCCGGTGAACGAGTCGGCGATGGGTGGCGTCATGGTCTTGCCGTAGCTGGTCGCCGCCAACTGCACCAGAATCGAGGTTTCCTCCGGCGCCTGGGCGTAGCCCACAAGCTCCCAGCCAAGCTGGCCGGAATCGTTGAGTGAAGAGCTCAGTGCTTCAGCGGTGCACTGGCCGGCATCAAGCTGGACCACGTGGTAGGCCCACTTTGATCCGTCATAGACGGCTTGCTGCTCCTGGCTGAAGGGTTTGAAAAAGAAAACACCGGCGGCAACTGCAATCAACGCAAGTGAATAAAGATAATGGCGTCCGGACATGGCTGAACCGCTCCTTTCCGGAACAAACGTCCTAATATCTTGATAAACGTACTCTGAATCAGGTGCGGTGATGCTGGTCACAGTGCACTCTTGATCTTGATTTCTATTCCGCGCGCAGGGCCTGCACGGGTTCCATACGCGCCGCGTTGCGTGCCGGAACCACACCCGCAATCACGCCAACCAGGACTGAAACCACCTCGGCCAGCAGAACATAGGGCCAGGAAGTTTTGACCGGCAGCGCAGCGAACCAGATAGCCATGCCGCGGCTAGCGAGAAAGGCCAGCATGATGCCGCCCAGCCCGCCAAGAAAGGCGACAAGTCCTGCTTCGGCGATGAACAGCGCCATCACCTGCGAGTGGGTGGCTCCCAGCGCTTTTAACAACCCGATCTCTGACGTGCGCTCCGCCACCGCGATGATCATGATGGTAAGGATCCCGATCGCGCCCACCACAATGGAGACCGCTCCCAGGGCGGCCACAGCAAACGTCAGCATGTTGAGCACTGAATCCAGAGTAGAGAGCGATTCTTTCTGCGTCGTGATAGTGAAGTCTTCCCGGTCATGGCGGCTCATCAGCAGGCGCCGAACCGAACTCACCACACTATCCACGGGAACATCGGGATTGTAGGTCACATGAATTTCCATGACGCCGGGCCGGTTGAACACCTCCATGGCGCTGGCCACCGGGATGATCACGAGATCGTCAAAATCAATGCCGAACACCTGGCCTTTGGGGGCCATCACGCCGATCACGGTGAAG
>DASVFK010000345.1:0-23489 GCA_036380095.1 Candidatus Angelobacter sp.
AACGCCCAGGGCCAGGGAGTTCACCTTGCGCGCGAAAAATCCAATCAGCACTCCGGCGATCAGGCCCTTCACGGTCGAACCCAGAATGATGCCGGCGATCTGACTGCGAACCGCCGGGGTGAACCAAGCGGTGAGTCCATCCAGCGCGCCGAGAACTACCCCCAGGATGATGCCTATCACGATCTTGTTCATGATTCTTGAGCCCCCTTTTCAGGTTTTTGTCGTCATCCGTCCTATTACCCGGCTGCAGCGGTCCCTTTAAATTCTCTAGCGCTGGAAGAACAGAAGAAAAAAGACCCGCATCAGCAGATACATCAGCACCAGCACCACAGCCGCCTGATGACGTTTGAGAAAGCGCCCGGCGCGTTCCAAAAAGCTTTCCGGGTAAGCGCTCACCGGCAGACCTTCCAGGTAGCGGGCCAGGTCGGCGGACATCTCCCCGACCGAGGCATACCGCGAGGCGATTTCCGGGGCCATGGCCTTGCGGCAAATCGCTTCCACCGCTTTGACCGATTTCCTTGGTAGAGATGGGCCTGTGCCAACAGGGGTCTGCAACATCAATTTCAGGATTGCTCCCAAAGCGTACACATCGGCGCGCTGGTCAATGGCGGCCATCTCGCCGCGTTCCTGTTCCGGCGCCATGTATCCCGGAGTGCCCAGGACCGAGCCATGAGCGGTGGTGGCGGGAGCGGGCGCAAGGGCAAGAGCAAAGACGGCCTGCGTGGGCGCATCATGCATCTTGGGTGCGCCGGCGGTTTCCGTCTGGGGCGCTTGCGGAGGCGGAACCTGGATCTTCGCCAGCCCCCAATCCATGATCAGCACCTCGCCAAATGGTCCGATCATGATGTTGGCGGGCTTCAGGTCACGATGCACGATCCCGCGCGCGTGCGCGAACGCCAGAGGTTCGGTGACACGCTGCAGCAATTGCAGCCGTTCGCGCAGGTTGAGGCGCGCGAGCATGGTTCCCAGTTCTTCACCTTGCACGTATTTCATGCAATAGAAGGACCGGCCGTCCGGCAGGCTTCCGGCATCGTGAATAGGCACGATGCCCGGATGTTCCAGGCGGGCGAGCACCAAGGTTTCGCGCATGAGACGGGCGGCCAGCTCGGGCGAACTGTTCTCCGCTGAGAGGACTTTCAGCGCCACCTGCCGCTCCAGCACCATGTCTTCCGCAAGCCAGACCGCGCCCATGCCTCCGCTGCCCAGCAGCCGCACAGGACGGTAACGCGTTCCCTCCAGCTGCGGCAACGCGATCTCCGCCTGGAGCCGGCCCACGACCTGGTCAGGTATCCACCTCATTTCACGTCCACTCCCAGCAGCGCGCGGGCTTCTATACGGAACTCTTCGTCGCTGGCGGTCATCTCGCGCAACTGTTCCAGCGCCAGGCGGCGGAACTCGCGGCGCGCATAAGAGAGATAGTTGGTTACGTCGGAGACGCTCAGGTCGCTTGCGGCGGCAAGTTCGGCGTAGCTGGGCCTGGCATCCGACTCCGCCAGGTCGTGGCGTTCAAATATTTTGAAATATCGCTCTTTGCCGGCGGCAGCAAGCTGGGTGCGCAGCTCTTCTACGGCGCGGGCGAACAAGGTACGCACCAATTCTTTGTCGAAGTAGTCGTCCAGCGAACCTTGCTGGGCCGCAGCAGCCAGCTCCTGCTCGGCTTCGTCGAAGTCAAGCTGCACGTGCACCACGGCGCCGCCGCGCTTCTGCCGGCCGGCGTCACGCAGCTGGTTCATGAAGAGGCGGTCGATGCAGGTACGCAGAAAGGTCCGCAGCCGGGCTTTTGCCGGATCGTAAGAATCCAGGAACTCCTTTTCGATGAGGCGGGCAAAGAAATCCTGGGTAAAGTCGCGCGCGTCTTCCGCCTCCAGATGCCAGCGCAGGCGGATGTACTTGTACACCGGACGCCAATAAGCCGAGGCAATGGCGTCAAGGCCCTGCCGGCGTGACTCCGCATCCCGGCTCTGCACGGAGCGAATCAGGGAATGCCGGGTGAGCGGGAACGCATCGCCTTGAGAGCCAGGAAGAGACAAGATGACTCGAGTGTACGTTGCCGGTTTTTGCGAATCAAGGCGGGGCTGGTATGCTCTGGCGCATGACGCTCTCGGTTGTCATCATCACCCTCAACGAAGAAGCCAACATCGTGCGCACACTGGAAAGCGTGAAATCCATTGCCGATGAGGTCATCCTGGTGGATTCAGGCAGCACCGACGCCACGGTGGAGCTGGCCCGCGCCCGCGGCGCAAAAGTCTTTGTGGAACCCTGGAAGGGCTTTGCCGCGCAGAAGAATTCCGCTCTGGCCAAAGCCACTTGCGATTGGATCTTGTCACTCGATGCCGACGAAGAGGTCAGCCCCGAACTGGCGTCCGCGATCGCCGCGCTGCTGCGCTCGCCGCAACAGCCGCAGTTCGCCGGCTGCACCATGAACCGCCGCAATCTCTACTTTGGCAAATGGATCAAGCGCTCCGGCTACTATCCTGATCCTAAATTGCGCCTGATCAAGCGCGGCGCGGCTGAGTTTGAGCTGCGCGCCGTGCATGAAGACATGAAGATGGCCGGGCCCCTGGGACATCTTGAAGGCGACTTGATTCACCATGCTTATCCCACGCTCGAAAGCTTCATCGACCACGCCAACCGTTATTCCACGCTGGGCGCGGAGATGGTGGTGGAGAAAAAGAGAGTGGGCTTCAGTTTTGTCAACATCGTGCTGCGCCCGCTGTTCCGTTTCATTTACAGCTACTTCTTCCGCTTGGGCTTCCTCGACGGACGCGAAGGGCTGTTGGTCCTGATGAACCACGCGGCGTATGTGAGCTGGAAATATGCGAAAGCGTGGGAGATGTCGAAGGCAGCGAATCGGGAAACCGCCCAGCTATAATCCTCGTATGTCATCGGGCAGAAGGTCCGTAGTCTCATTAGCCTTGTTTGCCGCTACGGCGCTGTGTCTTTCATCCCGCCTCTCGGCTCAGATAACTGAGTTGCGGGAGTACAACGGGAAATTGATTTCCTGCACGCAAAGTGGACTCCATGGCTTTGCTAGGCCATGCGGAGCAAGCAGCGGCTATGAGTATGTGTTCGTGGGATTGGTGCAGTCCACCACTGAAATCGCAGACGAGGAGAAACGTTTGCTGTTAATGCCAGAGGAGGTTTTTCGTGGCGAGGCTGCCATTGAGTTGACGGTCTTAACAAGCCAGGGAGACTGCCTTCCGGAGATTCTCCCCGGGGACAGATGGCTTTTTTACCTGCAGAGAGTTAGCAAAACCAATGCTCTTCTGCTGTCCTACGGAAGCCCGAGCGAGCCGTTAGCGGACGCACAAAAACAAATCGCTATGTTGCGCCGCCAGGTGCAAATGGCTGGCGCCGGAATTGTTAAAGGACACGTCCAGCGCCGAATCCGGGATGACAAGGACAATTCCGAAGAGTTCTTTGATGTTTCAGATCACAAAATAACCGCGAAGCGCGTGCCGGACGGGACCGAGTACACCGCACTGACAGACAGCAATGGCAACTATGAATTTGAGCCGCTGCCCTCGGGAACCTACGATCTGAGTGCCAACACAGCAAAAGGACTGTGGGCAGAAGAGGGAAGCACAGACGTGCAGCCACGCAGTTGCAGCTATGTTGGGTTTCAACTCCGTCCGGTCGGCATGATTTCTGGGCGGATCCGGAACGCCAGCGGAAGGCCGTTCAGGTATGCCCATGTTCAGCTAACACCGGCGTTGGCGGCAGGCTCCGAACTCACGTCGGCTACTGCTGACGAGAACGGATACTTCGAAATAAGAGGTTTGCGACCCGGCCGTTATCTGCTGGGCATCAATATTGATGCTCAAAAGGGAACTCCGGAATGGCAAAAGCGGGTCTATTATCCTGGTGTAAGAAACAGAGCCCTCGCAGTTGCAATCGAGGTCGGCGAAGCCAAAAAGCGGATGAACCTCGACTTCCAAGTGCCGGCAAACTAGACGCAACAGCTTGCGAAGACACGATCGAGCTGAAGCCTTAATCGTTTGATACTTAGAACACAGCGGATGAACTTACTCGTTGCACCTCTCTTCAGTTTCGCACTCGTCCTGGGCGCACCCAATGGCATGCAGCCGCGTGTTCTCTCCAACGATACTTCGCACTGTCTTGGGATCGTGGTTCGGGAGAGCCATATTGTTCTGGAAGAGAGCTGCACGAGGCGAAAAAGCGGTCCCCCGAACACGTCGAAGGGTGCGGAAGTAGCGTGGGACGGACACACGGCAACTATTACTCCTGCCGACGAAAAGGCTTCAGCAGAATGGATCCGCAACCACTCCGTGCTGGGCCATCTCTCAGTCAAGAAGGGCAATCTCTATTGGGACGGCAAGAAAGTGGACCTGGGCAAAGTCACGGTTACACGAGCATACCAAGCCATATCCTGGCAGAACGGCGTGTTAGTCGAAGGACAAACCGTGCCGCGCAAAGGCTTTTTCCAATCCTGGCCGTTCAAAGGACCTTTCATTAGTATTCGGGAGATCGACCCTTACTGCGTGATTTTCTTCGATACGGCAACGCTTAAAGGGGAAGATGCCTGGCTGGGAAAAGTGCCGTTCGGTCTTTTCGTGTACCCGATTCCGGAATAAACGAGACGCTTAATCTCAGCACTCGCGCCTTACCCTGGCTTTGCTGCTGCTGTGTGCAACCGCCCGCTTGTCCACAATCGTCAAGTACGTAGAGAGGTGGCATGCCACGTCTCTGAGACGCGACTGTGTCGCGTCTCTACGTCCTTCACTTTCTTCCTTCTCTTTTCTGCGCAATCACCAACCCTCTCGGCGTCGGCAGCAGCACTACCGAAATCAGGCCTTCCGCTTCCATCTTCAGAGCGGCCTCGCGCACGGTCTTCAAATGCGAGCTGGCATCGTGCAGCAGGATCAGGCCGTTGGGATTGATGTTGGGTAAGAAGTGCCGCACTTCGGCCTCGCGCAGTTCAGGGAGCGAATCGCAGAAAAGCACGTCAATCGTCCCCGGAACTTTCATCTCCAGGCTCGACTCGCGGCGGTACTCGATCCACTTCTTCAGGCCCGAGGCATCGATTTTCTCCTTAGCCTTGGCAAATACCTCCGCATCCGGCTCGCAGGTGATGATCTTTCCTGAGCCGTTCTGCTTCAAGCCTTCCGCCATGTAGAGCGTGCTCACGGCGAGGAAGGTCCCGGTTTCGACCACCAGCCGGGGCTTGACGGTGGTCATGAGGCAGCGCAGGAACTCCAGCACTTCAACTTCGGCAGTCATGGTGTCAAACATTCTCCAGCGTTCAGGATGCGGGCATTCGGGCGTGGCGCGGTGATATTCCGGTTTGGGGTCGCTGCCGTGCTGCATCACGTGGTCGAAGACTTTGTGGACGGGGTCGAGCCGGCGAAATCGACGCCTCGCTATCACCAGCACAACCACGCCGGCGACGGTGGTGAGAAGCGCGGCGACCTGCGCGTTGCTCATGCCGAGAAACACGCGCGGATTGATGCGCAGGAACTCCACCAGAAAACGCTCGAGGCCGGCCAGGACGAGGAACTCGCCGGTGATCACGCCGGGAGCCAGCGGATGTTTGAGCGCGCGTTCGCTGCGATGCCACAGATACCAGAAGATGAACATGGCGGCAACGAACTCGTAGATGGGCGTGGGATGGACACTGCAGTTTGCCGGCCAGCCCCACTGGACGCAGGTTGTGGTGGTCGGCACCAGCCCGTTGGGAAAGGCCATGCCCCAGGGAAGGTTGGTGGGCATGCCGTAGTCGCCGTCGCCGGAAATCAGGCAGCCGATCCGGCCCACGCCATAGCCCAGCGCGGCGGCCGGGCTGCACACGTCGAGCATGGTTCCGGCTTTCACGCCGTATTTCTTCCCCAAAAACAGCAGCGTGGCGATGCCAGCGACAAAGCCGCCGAACCACGCATAACCGCCGCGGAACCAGTAGAAGAACGCGCGGAAACTCTGCACGCTCTCCCAGGTGAGCCGGTCTTCCGGCGTATCCACCATGTGCCAGATCTTGGCGCCAAGAATGCCGGCCAGCGCCACATAGGCCACCACCGAATAAGGATCAACATTGAGCTTGTACCGGCGGATTTCGCGGTCCAGAGCAAAGTAGGCGGCCACAAAGGCCAGGCACATAAAGAGGCCAAACGTCGGCAGCTCAAAATTGCCGATATGAATATAAGGAAGCAGTGTGTTTCCCCGAAGGAATTTCGCCTCTCAGTATAAATGGAGCGGCGCGGCGATCACTGCTGCGAGGCGGGGCGGGCGATGGTCACGTCCTGCTGTTCGGCGGTGGCGCGCACAGCCAGCCGCGCAGGCAGGATGAGCAGCCGGGGGAGCGTGCCGTCCTTGCGGCGGAAGCGCTTGAGATCGGCGAAGGTGGTGATGCCCAGCTTGTCCGCCATGGCCGCATGCGCGGGAACGTCGCTGATGTCGAAAAGATCGGCGGGACGGAACGTCTGCTGCTTGGCCAAGAGCAGTTCGTGCTCGCTGCGCAGGTCGGCGGTAAGCGCAGGGTCGAGGATGAAGCACCAGAAAATGTCCCACTCGCGTACTTTGCCGTCCACGGTGTACTTGTTGACCACGCGATTGTGGTCATATTCGGCATGGCTGGAAGAGTGGTACTGCCCGCCAGGCACCACCACGTAGAGGTTCAGGCGCTTGTCCACGGGCTTGCCGTCGTCGATCAGGCGCTCTCCCAGGTTCCACGGTCCAAAGCTGGCGATGCGCCGCGTGCCCGTGTGCTCGGGAGAGAACACAATGTCGCCGCCATTGTGAAACGCAATGAAGGGTTTGACCAGCGGCGGCTGGGCGGGACGGCCGGCGAAGCCCAGCGCCGTCGCCGCCAGCAGCAGTGCGGCCTTCGACCACCCTTGAATGTCGCGGTTGGGCACGGGCGGCAATTATTGCAACCCCCAGCCTCTGGGGCAAGAGAACTTTTTGACCAAAAAGAGATGCTAAAGTGAATACACATGCGTAACATCCTGCGCCACCGCGGACTCCGGCTCATTTTCATCGCCAACATGATTTCCATGCTGGGCAGCGGCCTGACCTCCGCGGGGGTGACCTGGTTCATCCTGCAAGCCACGCACTCAGAGATGGCCCTGGGGACGCTTCTGATGCTGCAAACCATTCCCGCGCTGCTGATGCTGCCCTTCACCGGAGTGGTGATTGACCGTGAAGACCGCCGACGCCTGGTGATGTTGCTGGACGCGCTCCGCGGCGTGGTGGTCCTGCTGGTGGCTGTGCTCGCTCTTAAAGGCATGGCAACGCTGTGGGAGATCTACCTGATGGCCATCCTGGTGGCGGCCGGCTTCTGGATGTTCTGGCCCACCATCAACGCGCTGATCCAGGAATTGACGCCCGATTCGCAGTTCGGCCACGCCAACAGCTTTTTGCTGGCCGGCTTTCAGGGCGGATGGCTGATCGCCGGCGCCATCGTCGGGTTTCTGTATAACCACATCGGGCTGGGCGGAGTGCTGCTGATCGACTGTGCCACGTACATGGTCTCATTCACCTGCTATCTGTTTGTGCGCAGAGGACGCCACGTGGTTGCGCCCGAATCCGCGGAGAAGCCAGAGGGCGAGGTGTCGCGCTATTGGCACGAACTGCGCGAAGGGATCGCCTACATTCGGCATCGCCCAAGACTGGTGCTCACCGGCAGCGCCTGGTCGCTCTTTATAGGAGGAATGTTCACCCAGGGCATCATCACCGCGCCCTTCAGTGACCGCATACTGCACGCAGGCGCCGTGGGTTATGGTTGGCTCAACTCCGGCTGGGCCGTGGGAGCGTGCCTGAGCTCGTTTTACACGCCCGCACTGCTGCGGGGCACGGGACATCGCCGGGCCACCGGCATCGCCATGGCCCTGCTGGGTGTGTGCCTGATCGCGCTGCCGCACCTGGGTGCGCACCTGCCGCAAGCCGTTACGGTGGCGGCGTTCACGCTGGCCCCGGCGCTGATGGCGGCGGTAATGGTCTATTGCATCATGGGCTGTTGCCGCGCCCTGGGCGGTGTGGCCATTACCAGCAACATGATGGAGATGGTGCCCAAACATTTTATGGGACGCGTGCAGAACACCTTCTACTTCGCGGCGACGTGCCTGCAGCTCGGCTTCTCCTTCCTGGTGGGTACGGTGGCGCACAAGCGGAGCCTGGCGGAAGGGTTCGCGATCGTGGGCGGGCTCTATTTGCTGGCCTGTCTTTCCGGCACCTGGCCGGCGAAAGACACTGACGCTTCGCTGGAGCGGGCCGATACGGCGGTCCAGGCCGGGACGTAAAAACGCGCGCTCGGGCTGAACAGAGACCTGGGGAGGAGCAAACCGGGAAAAAGCGGGCTCCGAAAATATTCCAGGCACCCAACCTTGTATATCTACCGGTTTGCAAGCGGCTGCTCGTACTCTACTTTATTGACTGGAGGAAGCGGGCGCCTTTGTTCAGAGCGCCGTGAAATGCCGAAGGGATGTGAAACCATTATCACAATCGCGATCCCTTGGGGGTGTTGCATTCTAACGGCGTATGTCACGGGGCAATGAACAACTTCTCTCCTGGCCGTCCGCTTCCTTCTTTGATTTCTCCTGAAGCCCCGGACCATCCGGGTCGCCCGTTTCAACTCAGCAATTCATTCGCACAGTAGCTGCTATCAGCTTCTCACCGCACAAAGGCGTGGGAAGAACGCTTCCACGCAAAACACGGCGAGCAGCCAACCTGTCACAGCATCCACCACGTGATGCTGGTGCGTGAGAATCGTGGAACCAGCAATCATGGCCGCCCACAGCCACAGCAAGACCTTGCCTGTTGCAGAGGCGCGCGATGCGTACACCGTGATGCAGGCGACGGCCAGAGCAACGTGCAAGGATGGCGCCAGGTTGTAAGTGAGGTTCATCTTGTCCGCCAGGTGAAACAGGCCCGCCCACACGCCCAATTCCGTCTCGGCCGGCGGGACGAAGGCGAGTTCGGAAGGAAACAGGAGAAACCCGATCCCGGCGAACAAAATCATCAGCGCCAGAGTACCCACCAGGGCCCGGACCTCGCGCCGCCTCCGCAAGATAAACGGCCCGGCGAAAAAAAGCAGATAAACGGACATATAAAAGACCGTCATGGCGGGGAGGAAAGGAACATGCAATTCGGCCGCAAAGTGCACGCGTACGCGGAAGTGGCGGTGGGCGGTCAGAAAGTCCGCGCCGCCGTACACCAGCATGAACCAAAGCGTGTTGGGCAGTGAGAGCAGCAGGGTGTAGCCGATATGGTCCCACCCCGGCCATGCCAGGAACGGCTCCGCCGGTTGCGCGGTCCGTGGTTCTTCGAGCACGGCGGCTGCGCCGGGAAACGTCAATGCAAGTCCTCAGCCAGATACAGCAAGATTGCTGTGATCAGGGCCCGGACATCAGTTTTGGGGCGCAAGTAATGGTCGGCGCCCCACAGCGGGTAGATGAAACCGGGCAGAGCGCAGACATCAGCCAGGACCAAGCCGCAGTCATTGGGTCCGAACGGCGCGAGCACTTGATGGCAGCGGCGCGCGACGAAGTTGGTCAAATGCTCCCGCAACGGGAATCCCTCAACGCTGATCATGCGGAGATGAGCAGGCACACGCAGCTCGAAATCCAGCGGAGAGCCGGGGCCGTAGCGCATGTCGTGCATGAACTTCAGGTCCTGACCCAGCAGCCGGTAGTAAACGCGGATCAAGGTGGCAAAGAGGCTGCGTGAGAAGAGCCATTCCGCCATGGGAGAACCATCCACGATGCCGCAGAGGTTGATCCATCCCACCACGTGGGCAAAGGCCCTGCGCGCGTGCGGCCGGGCCAGCGCCACCTTGATGTCCGAGCCCCCTTTGCTTAGCGACGCCAGAATGACGCGCCGGTCGCGATGCGTCGACAGCCAGTCGCAGATGATCGTCGCGTTCTCCTGGAGCCCTCCAGTGCTCACAAGAGGAATCAGATCGGTGCGGCAGCCCAGTTTCTCCGCCTCCTCGCGCACCAGGCGGCCATCCGCTCCCGAACTTGGGTTCTCGCGATAGAATCCGCCGGGTACCACCACCAGGTCCACGTCTGGGTCCCAGGCTGCGGAATGGCCCTGCCGGCAAAGTTCCTCGATGCGGCGGATGAACGGCGCGTGCCTGGGTGACTGGAGAATGCTGCGGTAGATGAAAGTGGTGGCGGCATCAATGCCGTCGCGGGCGGCGATTTCACGGAGCTCCGCCGCTGTGGGAAAAACATCTTCCCGCAGGGCCGGCAGGTCACGAACGCTCATGCGGCCCGCGTCCTCCTTCTGCCCAGCAATAAACCAATGATTAATCCCACCACCAGCGCGATACCGCCCGCCCAGTACGCGGTTTTTTGGGCCATCGCAAGCAGGGGGTTGTCAAAGAGGTTGTCTGAAGCGTGCAGGCTGGCGATCATCCAGTTGTCCCCTTCTTTCACCAGAGTGGCGCTCCAGCGGGCGGGAAGATCAAGAGTGCTTCCGTTGGCCAGCTTGAAATGCTCAATCGCGCTGCCAAAGGAAATCCCGGTATCGCCGCCATAAAGGATGGTGAGTTCGTCCACCTTCACATCGGCGGAGTAGCCGGCTACCACCTTGTTGGCTCCGCCCATCATGCGGTTCAAATATGCGCGTACGCCATCGCGGCCCCGGCTCACTTCCGCATTGTGCCAGGTAACAACCACGTTGGGATGCAGGTAGGTGAGCTCCCGCTCGAAATCGCCTTTATTCATGGCGTCGATCAGGCCGTCACGCAAGGCACGCAGTTGGTTGTGGGTCGCCTCATCCTGGCCGGACGGTGTTTGTGAACTCGCTGGGGCGGCTGCCCCCAACAGGCACATCAGGACTGCTAGGAATGTTCTCATTCTCGCCTTCGCTCGCTTTCATATGGATTGCAGTTGAGACACCCTGGGGCAAAGACACTAACCACTGGAAAAAATCGATCATGTCCTGGTCATTCCGGCCGAGGCCGGCGGGGTTGTAGCGCGTGCCGCGCAGGCGACGCGCCTCTTCGGCCAGATAGCCATGAGTAAAGGCCCGTCGCGTCCACAGATTGAGACGCTGCGGGAAACTGAACAAACTCCGCTTGCGAGGGGCGTATACAATCCCCTGGCACAGCGTCTGGCCATCTTCCCGCGGGTGCATGAACATGAGGAACTGGCTCTGGGTGCGCCCGAAATCGGCTGTGACCGCGGCGACGTTGCCGCCAAAAATCGAGAGCGTGGCCTGCACCGTGGGTCCGGCGAAATGGCGCAGCAGCCGGTCAAAGATGGAGTCGCCTACCACTTCCGCGTGGTAGCTGTTGCGCCGGGCAAAGGGCGCGGGGCAATCAATCACAGGCGGGGCCAGCAACTTGCGGTCATGGACCGAACGGAAGTGCTGGGTATCGAAGGCATGCGCCGCGTTCATGTACCAGGTGCAATCGGCCACGTACGCAAATGTCTTTCCCGCCACGAAATCGCGGGGACCGGCGCCAAAGAAGAAAGGGAGCGGGAAGAGCGGCTCTGCGCCGTTGAAGAAGAAGACGTAGCCATGACGCTCTTCTACGGGATACGTCCGCAACCGGGCAAAGGGCGGAATCTCTTCACCGCAGGGGATGTGCGTGCAGACTCCGTCTGTGCCATAACGCCAGCTATGGAAGGGGCACTGAATGGTTTCATCGATAACGCTTCCGCGTCCCAGGTCAGCACCCAGGTGCGCGCAATGAGCGTCCATCACCGCGACTTTTCCGCCGGAAGTCCGGAACGCCACCAGGCGGCGGCCCAGCAGCGGTTTGGAAAGCGGCCCCTTGTTCAATTCCGAGCCGGCGCCGAACAGGTACCACGACGCAGGATAGCCGGGGAACTTGTCGCGGGCGGGAGCGTGGCTTCCGTTACTGAATGACTTTGCCGGCATAGCGGTTCTCCACTCGTTCGGTTGAGTACTGCGGCCCGCGCCACTCGCGCAGATACGCCTGAACCAGGCTGCCGCGCTGCGCTTCCCCTGGCGAAAGCCGGGGCAGATAGATCCACGGCACCGTGGGACGCATGTGATGGTTCAGGTGCCAGTTGTGGTTAAGCCAGAGCCGGTCCAGCAGCGCAAAGGTCTTCAGGTTCATGGCGCCTTTCTGCACATCGCGCACAGTGCCGTAGTGGTGCGCATACTGCATGGCAGACCACAGGAAGCCGAACCCGAACATCACCGCCAGGTAGTGCAGGATGGGAATGTGCCAGAAATAGATCATCGACGCGTGCAGCAGAATCGCCGCCAGCGCTTCCAGTTGGATCAGGCGGCGGTACTTGGGGTTGAGAGACTCCAGAAACGCATCGGTGGGGCGATTGAGATGGCGGTAACGCGGCGCCGCAATCGAGGGCCTGATCGCCACCAGAAAGTTGGTGACGAAGATGAGCGCCCAGAACATTCCCGTCAATGTTCCGTAGAGCTGGGCGAACTTCCAGAATTTGATTTCGTCATCGAAGTAGAGATCGTAGGCGTCGTCATCCGAGCGGTTGCGGATGTGATGGCCGATGTGTCCCTGGCGGAGCAGATGGAAAGGCGCCGGGAAGAACAATGCCAGAAGCGCACCCGCTGTCTGATTGACCCTGGAATCGGGATGCAGCAGGCCGTGCTCCGCCTCATGCAGCATGGCGTAGCCGGTATTCATGACGATGCCATAGACAAGAGACAGCAGCGCCGCACCCCACCATGGATGCACCTGGCCGGCCGCCCAGAGAATCGAGGTCAGCGCCACGAGCAGGCTTGCGGTGATGCACAGATTGAGCCGCGCCGGAATCGGATAAGCCGAATGATTCAAGAGGCCTCCTTCGCCAGGCGGCAATAGCCGGGAATTCTCAGCCTTTTGAATTCGGGGCAGTCGTCAAACCGGGAAAACGTCCGGGGCACAATGGCGCGCGAGTAGAGTGAGGTCTGGTACTCCGCATCTCGCGACAAGGCCAGCATCTGACGCCGCATTTCCCGCCTGCGGGGGCGCAAGCCGGGGAACTCGCGCACCAGTTCCTCCACCACACGCAATTGTGCGCGCCGGGGAGTGTTGAAGAACTCGCGCAGCATCCAGGCAAACAGGCGAGCGTTGATCTTGCGCAGGGATGGGGTTGCATGCGCCCACAAAGCATCGATCATCGCTTCATCCAGGCGCACGTGCTTCGCTTCGTCCGCCATGTGGCGCCGTTGCGTCTCCACGAAATGGGGCTCAAGCAGACCGCGCTGGCGGACGAATTCCCGCGAGTAATAAAGCGAGCGCTCCTCTTGCAGCAGCATCAGCCACACGAACAGGGGAAAGTACAAGGGGTGGCGCGCTGCCCAGTCGCTGATTCCCTTCCAGAGCTTCGGCATTTGCACAAAGTAGAAGTCGCGCGCCGCATAGATGTGCGGTGCGCCAAGCCGGTTCAATTGGCGGAACATCTCGGTGTGCCGCCGCTCCTCTTCCCGCAAACGCCGCAATCCTTCTTCCAGGGCGGCCGGCCACGGCTGCCGCAGCAACGCCTCCAGGAGCGTTTGTCCCAGGGCGGCTTCAAAAAACATGATCTGCTCGTTGAAATAGAGCCCATGAAGCTGGTTATAGCGGAGCTTCTGCGTCTCTGTGAGCTCCTGGTAAGACTCGGTGTAAGAGAGTGGTGTGAACCGTTCTGGGATGAACGGCCGACTATAGTCGACGGACGTCGCTTCGAGCACAAAAGCCGCAGATGCCACGCTCATGCCTTACTCGCTGTCAGGATCGTGAACCTTTTTGGCCTTTCCCGGATGATCAGAAACAATAAATCTTGGCGCCAGAAACAACTTTGGCCGTAGCGCGCAAACCAGGGAAACGGTCATAGCTTACACACTTGCTCTTGCCAGCACAATAGAACTCTTGCGGCATCGACGCGACAATCCACGACAGAAGCAACTGTCGTGTCGTGCCGCTTGAAAGCCGGGATTGTACGGGCGATAGTTCAATGGATTCATCGCGATAGCATTTCTTCCTGGCCTTCGATGCAGGCGAACTATCGCCCAAGTTTTAGGCGCGTGCTAGAATTCGTGGATTATTTTGCCTTCGCACAGGGGACAATCGTGCCAAACGGCGACCGTACTTCCGATGCGCTATCCCTCAAGTCCGCCCCTGCGTTTCACAATCGCAAGCTGAAGATCCATCTCCTTTGCCCGCGCGGCCCGCTATACCGGCATCGCGGCGGCATCTGGAAGAAGACGATGCGATATGCTCCGCTCACGCTCACCACGCTGGCTTCTCTGGTCCCGCCGGAGGTTGCAGCAGAAGTGCGCATCACCGATGAAGGGGTTGATGATATTGATCTCGACCGCCTGGAAGCCGACCTGGTTGGCGTCACAGCGATTACCGGAACGGCGCCCCGGGCGTATGAAATAGCCGCGCGGCTGCGGCAACGGGGCATCCCGGTTGTGCTGGGCGGAGTCCACCCCACGCTCATGCCGGAAGAGGCGATGCAGCACGCTGACAGCACCGTGGTCGGCTATGCCGAGGAATCATGGCCGCAACTGCTGCGTGATTTTGTGGCCGGACGGATGGCGCGACGCTATGACCAGAACCCTGGCTTGCGGTTGGAGAATCTTCCCTTCCCGCAGCGCCAACTGTATAACACCGGCCTGGTTAACGTGGCGCACACCATTGAAGCCACCCGCGGCTGCATTTACCAATGCGACTTCTGCGTGGTGCCGGCGGCGTGGGGCAAACCGTTGCAAAAACCGGTGGCCGACGTGGTGGCAGACATCCGGCAAATGAAGGCCAAGCGCGTCATCTTTCTTGACCTGAACCTCATCGCCGATGTGGCTTACGCCAAGGAGTTGTTCACCGCGCTGGCGCCGCTAAGAATTCAGTGGGGCGGCCTGGCCACCACCACCATCGCGTGGGACGACGAACTGCTCGACCTGGCGGCGCGCAGCGGCTGTCGCGGCCTGCTGATCGGATTCGAGTCGCTGAACCAGGAGTCGCTCAAAGAGGCGCGGAAGGGCTTCAACATGCGGCGCAGCTATTACGAAGTGGTCCAAAAAATCCGCGAGCGCCGCATCGCGCTCATGGGCTGCTTTGTTTTCGGATTCGATCACGACACGCTGCATACTTTCGACGAGACGGTGGACTTCGTCATGGAATCGCACATGGATTTGCCGCGTTACGCCATCGCGGTTCCCTTCCCCAACACCGGACTGTACAAAAGACTCAAGAACGAAGGCCGCATCACCACCGAGAACTGGGGCCTGTACGACGGCCAGCACGTGGTCTTTGAACCCAAGCACATGACCGCCGCGGAGTTGCTGGAACATACCCGCCGTGCCTGGAAGAAAACGTATAGTTATGCCTCAATGGCAAAGCGGCTAGCCGGATCGCGGACACAATTGCCTATCGCGATTCCGGCCAACCTGGGCTACCGCTTCTATGCCTATCATCTGGACACGTTCTATACCTGCGATTGGCAACTGGCCCCGAATGCCTGAAGGACCCTTATGCGGTTGACTCTAGTCCATCCTTGCATTGGCCGGCGGCGAGGCCAGCCTTACATACGCACGTGGCAGATGGAGCCGCTGGCGCCGGCGACGCTGGCCGGCCTGACGCCGCGCGACCGTGAAACTGAAGTCCGCTTTTACGATGACCGCACGGAGTCCATCCCGTTCGACGAACCAACGGACCTGGTGGCCATGAGCGTGGAAACCTACACGGCGAAACGCTCTTACCAGATTGCCTCAGAGTACCGGCGGCGCGGCGTGCCGGTGGTGATGGGCGGGTTTCATCCCACGCTGGTGCCAGAAGAAGCAAGCGAGTATGCGGAGTCAATCGTTACCGGCGAAGCGGAAGGATTGTGGCCGGAGGTAGTTGAAGACTTTCGCCGGGGACAGTTGCGCCGCATCTACCGCCAGCCCAAGCGGCCTCCGCTGACAGGTCTGCGGCCCGACCGGTCGATCTTCGCGGGCAAGCGCTATCTCCCGGTCGGCTTGGTGGAAGCAGGGCGCGGCTGCCATTTCCGCTGCGAGTTCTGCGCCATCCAATCGTATTTCGCCAACACGCAAACGCGGCGCCCGACGGAGGAGATCATCGAAGAAATCCGCCGCATCAAGAAGCCGCTCATCTTCTTTGTGGATGACAACATCACCTCCAACATGGACCAGGCCAAGGAGTTCTTCCGCGCGCTGATTCCCTTGAAGGTCCGCTGGGTCAGCCAGGCCAGCATCAACGCCGCGCACGACGAAGAATTTCTGCGCCTGATCAAAGCCAGCGGCTGCCAGGGGCTGCTTATCGGCTTTGAAACGCTCAATCCGGAAAACCTGCGGCGCATGCACAAGTCGTTCAACTTGATGAAGGGCGGCTATGAAAAGGCGCTGGAAAACCTGCGACGCCATGAAATCCGCCTCTACGCAACTTTCATCCTGGGCTACGACGAAGACAACGGCGACACGCTGAAGGAAACACTGGCCTTCGCCGAACAACACCGCTTCTACATCGTCGCCTTCAACCATCTGACGCCGTTTCCCGGCACGCCGCTCTACGATCGCTTGCAGAGCGAAGGACGCCTTCTCTATGACCGCTGGTGGCTTCACCCGGAATACCGCTACGGCATGGTGCCGTTCGCGCCGCGCGGCATCACCGCGGAACAGGTCAAGCAGCGTTGCATTGAAGCGCGGCAGAGTTTTTACAGCTTCTCTTCGATTCTGCGCCGCGGTTTCGATTTCAAGGTCAACGCCAGCAACTGGTTCATGTGGGCCCATTTTTTCTCCATCAATCTGCTGTTTCGCGCGGAGGTGCTGCAGCGGAAGGATTTTCCGCTGGGAGACGAGTCTTACGCCGCGCCTCTCGTGAAGGCGCAGCACAGCGGGCCGCTCACGGAAGAACAGTTGGCCGGTGCGCACGCATGATGCCCGTCACGATTGACTTTGCGGGCCCAGCGGATGACGTAGCAATCCGGCGGCTGGTGAAGCGCGAGTCTGTTCCCGGACGAATTACCGTCACCTTTGAACGCGAGCCGGATTTTTCGCTGGGCTGCGCGGTGACCGGAGAGGATTGCCGCATCCTGGTGGCGCGAGCGGCCGAAGATGGCGAGGTTGTGGGCGTAGCGTGCCGCTCGGTGCGCCACGTTTTTGTGAACGGCCGCGAACAGCGACTGGGATATCTTGGCCAGCTCCGGGTGGACGAGCGCTTCCGTGGCCGCTGGCTTGTCGCGCGGGGATTCAGACTGCTGCGGCAGATTCATGATGAAGACCCGGTTCCCGCCTATCTTGCATCCATTATTGGCGGAAACCCTGAAGCCGCGGGCGTGCTGGTGGGCCGGCGGCGTAAGTCGTTCCCCAACTTCCATACAGTAGCCGACTATTGCACTCTGGCGATCGACGTTCAGCGGCCGAAGGGCCCCGTGTTGTGCAATGCACGCATTTCACCGGCGAGTACTGCGGAAGCCGCTGAACTCGCAGAGTTCCTGCGCACGCACGGCAGCAAGCGCCAGTTCTTTCCAGTGTGGACCGAGCAGTCGCTGCGCAGCCTGGATGAATTCGGTCTGAAGATTGAAGACCTGCGAATCGCGCGCCGCGGCCGCGAGATTGCCGGAGTCGTTGGCCTATGGGACCAATCTGCCTACAAGCAGACCGTGGTCAAGAGTTATTCCGGCTGGCTCAGGGCGGTGGCCCCGCTGTGGAATTCCAGCGCGCCCTGGCTGGGGCGTAACGCTTTGCCGCATCCCGGAGAAAAACTCTTGAGCGCCTATGCCGCCCTGATCTGCGTTGCCAACGATGATCTGGCGGTTTTCGGCAGTTTGTTGCGTGAGATCTACAATCTGGCCCGCCTGCGTGGATTGAACTATCTCCTGGTTGGGCTGGACGCTCGCGATCCGCTTCTGCCGGTGGCGCGCGCTTACGCTCATGTACGTTATCCCAGCACGCTTTACCTGGCGGAATGGTCTGAAGGAGGTCATCTGCATGAACAACTCGACGAGCGCCCTGCCTACGTTGACGCAGCCACGCTTTGATCCCGGTTGCGAGCGGCGGCTGGCAGGCTCGGTGGTGGCACGAACGGCGCTAACACACGGCGAGCGCAATGAAATGTACGAACTCCTGGAGATGTACTTCGCCGGAACCTGCCGCGCGCGCTTTGAGGCCGATCTCGCTGAAAAAGAGTCGGTGATCCTGCTGCGGGACGCGGAGTCCGGGCGCATCCAAGGCTTTTCAACTTCCATGCGCATCTCTGCCTGCATTGATGGGCAGGAAGTGGTAGCGTTTTTCTCCGGTGACACTATCGTGGCGCGGGAGTTTTGGGGAGAAAGCCTGCTGAGCCGCCTGTGGAGCCAGACAGCTTTCGCCGAGGCAGACCGCATCGTCGCTGCCCACCCTGCTGCACGAGTGTACTGGTTCCTTATCTGCTCCGGCTACAGGACGTGGCGTTTCCTGCCGGTCTTCTTTCGCGAGTTCTATCCTCATCCGGAGAGGCCCACGCCGCCGCATGAGCAACGCATTCTTGATACGCTGGGAGCACAGAAATTCGGCGATCAATATATGTCCGGATCGGGCGTTGTTCGTTTTGATTCGGCAACACCGCTGCGCCAGGGCGTGGCAGAGGTCACGGACCGCCACCTGCGCGATCCGCACATTGCCTTCTTCAGCCGCATGAACCCGGGACACGCCACCGGCGATGAACTGGCCTGCCTCACGGAAATCTCTCGCGCCAACCTGACGCGGGCCGGAGTTCGGATGGTCACTTCTCCGGTGAAACAAAGCTGAAAGGCGATGTGATCTGTACCGTCGTCAACTCGCTCTGGCTGGCGGGCTGCCTGACTGAAGCTGCCCGGTTCCGCGACGCGGTGAAGCGTGTTGAATCCGAGCAGCAGGCGCTGCTGAAACGCCTGCTCACTGCGAATGCAGCCACGGAGTTCGGGCGCGCGCACGGGTTTTCGTCCATCCAATCTGTCCGCGAATACCAGGAGCGTGTACCTCTCAGGGACTACGAAGGATTCAGAGAGTTGGTGGACCGCATCAGCGCGGGACAACCCAACGTCCTCACGCGCGAGCCGATACGGCTGCTGGAACCTACCGGCGGATCGGCCGGCGCGGCCAAGCTGGTTCCCTACACCGCTTCCCTGCAGCGTGAGTTTCAGAGGGCCATCCGTTCCTGGATCGCCGATCTTTTTCTGCACGATCCGAAGTTGCTCTCTGGGCAAGCCTACTGGTCGGTCAGCCCGGCGACCATGGCGGATGCGCGCACGCCAAGCGGTATTGCCATCGGCTTTGAAGATGATTCGGCATACGTGGGCGGCTGGCAACGGCGGTTGGTACAGTCCGCGATGGCCGTCCCCGGCGCACTGCGCGGAATCCGGGACATGAAAGCGTTTCAGTACCTGACGTTGCTGTATCTCGTCCGCAGCTCCAGGTTGAAGCTGATCTCCGTATGGAACCCGACCTTCCTCTCTTTGCTGGTGGACCATCTGCCGGAGTGGGGCGATGAACTCGCCCATGACCTGGAGCATGGGACCTCGCGGTTTGCCGCGGCTTTGCCGGAACATCTGCGGCGGATGCTTCGGCCGCAAGAACGCCGCGCCGCCGAGCTGCGGTCAGCGCTTCGACTGGCAAGCGCGGCGGAACGGCATGCCAGCCTGTGGCCCGAGCTACGACTGATCAGTTGCTGGACTCAAGCAAATGCGGCCACACCCGCGGCCCATCTCAAGACGCTGTTCCCCCAGGCGAGCATGCAGGGCAAAGGCTTGATCGCCACGGAAGGCTTCGTTTCATTCCCTGTTTCCGGACACGCGGATGCTGCGCTGGCTGTACGTTCACATTTCCTGGAGTTTCTCCCAGCCGATTCCAGCGGAGAAGTTGGAGACACGCCTCAGCTGGCCCACGAGCTCGAACGCGGGCAGCGATACGCCGTGGTACTCACAACCGGTGGAGGCCTCTATCGCTATCTTCTAGAGGATCTGGTGGAAGTCACCGGCCATCTCGATGAGTGTCCCCTGGTCCGCTTTGTGGGGCGGCTGGGAAAGGTCTCAGACTGGTTTGGGGAAAAGCTGAATGAGGCGCACGTCACCGAGGCCTTGCAGGATGCGTTTCGCGCGCTTGCGATTACGCCCGACTTTGCCATGCTGGCGTGCGACACTCGCCGGCCAGCAAGCTACGTTCTTTACATTGACGCAGCGGAGCCCGACGAAGTGCTCACGCGGTCTGCCGCGCGAATTGACGCTTGCCTGCGAAGCAATTTTCATTACCACTATGCGCGTGAACTGGGACAGATCGCCGCAGTCCGGGTGTTTCGCGCCCGAGCCGCCGCGGAAACCTACCTGCTGACCGCCGTGGAAAAAGGCCAGAGGGCGGGCAACGTGAAGCCGCCGGCCTTGGACAAGCGAGACGGATGGTCGAGCATCTTCCAAGGCCGCTTTCTTAGCAACAACCGGCCACAACCTGAGTAAAGAGCCGTCCTTCGCACTGCCGGCCACAGAGGTCTTTCTTGCGTAAACGCTTTTCCGCAATGCGCGTCTAAAGCTCATCGGCGCCGCCTGGCGGTTTAGCGCGAGACCTTCCACGCGTGGCGCTGGAATCACGCTCAACACATGTGGAGGCATGCTTTGTTTCGACGACTCGTTCTTTGTGTGCTTGCTCTACTCGCGCCTTCCGCGGCCCACTCCCAGGCGCCGCAGACCCTCGCAGTTCCGGCAGACTCGCCGCGCTGGGAGCTGCAAGGAAAAGCCAAAGTGGCTGAATATCAGGGCCGCAAGTGTTTGTTGCTCGATGGCGGCGCGGCAATCCTGAAAGACTTTGCAATGCGCGACGGCATCATCGACGTGGATGTGGCGACTCCCGCCATCCGCGGCTTTTTCGGTTTTGACTTTCGCATCGACGAAAAGGGCAACAACTACGAAGAGGTTTATCTTCGCCAGCACAAGTCCGGGCTGCCTGATGCCATGCAATACACACCGGTGCTGAGCACCGGCCGCAACTGGCAAATCTACAACGGGCCCGGCTTTACCGCGGCGGTGGACATTCCAAAAGACGTCTGGTTTCACCTGCGGCTGGAGGTGGCGGGCGCGCAGGCCAAGTTGTACGTCAAGGACATGGACAAACCGGCGCTGGTGATGAACGATCTGAAAAGCGGAGTTCAGAAAGGCCAGGTGGCCTTGTATGACCTGACGGGAGCAACCTATTTCTCAAACTTCGAAGTGAGGACGACGCCCGATGCAGCCTGGGAGCGGCGCTTGCCTCCGATGTTGCCGAACACTTTGACCAAGTGGGGCCTCTCGCCTGTGTACGATGCGCTCCAGCGCAATCTGGAGCGTCCTCTCTCGCCCCAAGAGAGCGCCGCGATCGAGTGGCAGAACGTGGAAGCTGAGCCGCCCGGACTTGTGGTGATCTATCGCTATCGCGAAGCACCGCATCCGCGAGTGACCTTCCAAGGCGACTTTTCCAAACGCCTGGAACCGCAACTGGGGATGAAGGTCATCTATGCGCGGACCCGCATTGATTCCGATCGCGACCAGGTGAAAAAACTCTACATCGGCTACAGCGATGACGTGAGCGTCTTTCTGAACGGCAAGATCCTCTATCGCGGCCGCAGCGCCCAGGGCTTCCGCGATCCGGGGTTCCTGGGCATCGTCAATCCGGAAAACGACGCCGTCTACCTTCCCCTGAAGAAAGGCAGCAACGAACTAATGCTGGCGATCAGCGAACTCGGCGGCGGTTGGGGATTCATCTGTCAGTTGGTGGACTTGGAAAACTGAGCTGAGGAAGATCGTGGCATGCCATCAACCTCAGGCCGTCACAACGTCTTCGATAGCCGCTCGGCGGTTTTCTGCACAGAGCCGAGGTTCTGTGGAGCGACAACCATGCCAGTCAGGCCAGGGGAGGAAAACCCTGCCACTTCCAATCCGTGTTCGCCATCACCGAGATGGGCCGCCTGGAATCGCGCCTGGCCTTCTGGATTCGGCCGCAGAAAGACCGATGTTTCCGCCGTTCCCGTCTGGAAAACGAAATGCGCATAGATGGTCCCGTTCACGTTGCACAAACGGACCTTCTCGAGCGACGTTTTTTCAGGTGTGATGGTCTGAAGCAAGTTCTGTTTGCTGGGAAATTGCTCTTGCATGAAGCGCGCGACTTGGTCAGGCGTATGCTCCCAATCCGGATGCCGCTGCAGGACCAAATCCGCATAGTGGTCTCTGACTGCCGCCAGAGCCATGCTCTTCTGAGCCTGGTAGACGTAAATGCGCGGCACGCTGATGAAGGCGATGACAATGATGGCCGCGATGGCAGCAGCCATGCGCACGGGAACAAGCCCAGGCTTCCACCAGGGCGCGGATATTTGTTCATGCACGCGGCTGAGGACGGCGGAGACGTCGGGTGTTTCTTCCAGCATTGCCGTGCGCAAGGCATCGTCCAGTTCGCGATCCGCGTTCGCTGCCATGGCGCATTCCCGGCATTGCTGAAAGTGCTGTTGCACGCCGGCCAAGTCCGCGCCTCTCAGCTCGCCTGAGAGATACAGCGGCAGAATCTCGCGTACTCTGTGGCAATTCATAGACCCCCTTCCCTGACCAGCGTGCGTCCCTGAAGGATTGCGCGCAGGCTTGCTCGCGCCCGGCTGAGGCGAGACATGATGGTCCCCGGTGGGACCTGGAGCAGCTCAGCAATCTCACGGATCCCAAATCCTTCAACAACGGCGAGATGCAAGACTTCCTTATGTTCCGCAGTGAGCCGCGCGAATGCTTCCTGCATTTCCTGCGTGGCTGAAATCTTTTCAGGCGCGGCAAACGCCGGTTCCCACTCTTCCACCGGCACCTCAGGCTTTTGTCTGGTCTGCCGCACTTGCTTGAAATAAAGGTTTTTCAGGATGCGAAACAACCAGGCCTTGCAGTTCGTACCCGGTTGGAACTGGTGGAAACTGCGCCAGGCGGAAAGCAATGTCTCCTGCACCAGGTCTTCAGCTTGGGCCTTGTTGCTTTCCAGGTGCAGGGCGTAGCGCAACAGACCCGCAGCATGCGGGAGAGCCACGCTCTCGAATTCAAACCTGCGGTTTCCTGGCATGGTCAGCCCGTGCGCGGGAAAGAACCTGAGTCTATCCAACTCCATTAAAACACCCTCTTGTCACAGGCAACCGGGGGCCGCGACGAGACGCCTCTTGCCGATCACTCTCCACAAGTCTTCTAAGAGCCATTTTCATCCCTCCCGCTCAAAAAAACTTTCTTCGCGCCGGGCGGAATCAAAATGCTCCGGCAAGGATTACTGACTACGGGAACGCAAGCATCGATGCGGTTCCCGACCGGGTCAGACCAGACCCGCAGGTTGAGTTCAAAAGGAGAAATATTATGAAGACAACTCTCATACGCTTATTCGCCCTGGCCATGCTGGCGACCTCCATTCCAGGATTCGCAGTGAGCACGCCGTCCAAAGACGAAAAGATGAACACACCGTGTACCCCTGCTTCCACGGGCTCTCAAGACGCAAACGGCCAGTCCAAGGACAACAACATGATGCAATCCAAGGACGACAACATGATGCAGTCCAAGGACGACACCATGATGAAAGATACGAAGCACATGAAAAAGAAGGGCAAGAAGGACAAGAAGCAGAACCAG
>DASVFK010000346.1:0-4749 GCA_036380095.1 Candidatus Angelobacter sp.
AGCACCTGGAGCGTGTAAACGTCGTTGTAGCGATCGATGATCAGCCCCGGCAGGCGGTCGGCCTCGCTGAAAACCAGCCGGCAAGCGTCCGAGTCGCGCACGAAGCGCCGGCGATACGCTACCGCCTCCGCCAGGCGCTGACGCGTGAGCGCAAGAAATTCCTCTTCCGAGCCAAGCGCCTCGCGGCCCAGAAGGCGCAGCTTGATCTGGGAGGCAGAACTGAAAATCGCGGTGCCCTGGAGCTTGCCCTTGGCGTTGACCACATGCACCAGCGATCCTGGACCGGCGCCGCCGTCATTCAGCACGTCAGATGCGTACACCCAGACATGGCCCCCACGCAGGCGGGCTGTGGCGCGCTCGTTGATGATCGTTTTCTTGAAAGCAGGACCCTTTGCCATCTGGCAAACAGAATAAAGGAATGTGCGGGATTAATGCGTGGGTGTTGTGGTTTCTGGGGCTGATTCCGGCTCTGCATCGGCTTGTGTTTCTGCCTCCGCTTCTGTCTCAGCCGCCCGCGCTTTCTTCCTCTTCGTTGGCTCGGGCACCGGCGGCGGCGGCTCGTGTGTGGGATCGTAATAGAGAATCCGCCCGCAGGAGCTGCAGGTGATGATCTGATCATTTTTCGTCAGTTCCTGCCAGGTTTGCGGACGCAGCATCACAAAGCAGGCCTGGCATTTTTGCTCGCGCGCTTCCGCGATGGCCGATTTACGCTGACGCATCACGCGGTCATAGTGCGCCAGGGCGCTGTCACCCACGCCGGAGCGTAACTGCGCGCGCTGCTCGTTCAGCCCCGTCAGCAGCTTTTCGTCTTCGGCGGTGCGGGTTCGGGCCTGGGCCTTTTCTTTTTCCACTTCCGCGGTTTCGGCTTTCAGGTCGGATTCCGCCGTTTTCAGGGACTTCTCTTCAGCTTCCAGCGAGATCATCAGCTCCAGGATCTTGTCCTCGCAACCGCTGATCTGTTTTTCCGCGAACTCAACTTCGTGCATCAGGGCGCGATATTCCTCGTTGGTCTTTACGCTGGAAGACTGCTCGCGGTACTTCACGATCTTCTGCTGAAAGCCCTGGATATCGGCCTCCAGCTTGCGCCGGCCGGCTTCGTTGTTCTTGATGGCCGCCCGGGCGCCTTCCACCTTGGCTTTGTCATCGGCCAACTTGGCTTCAATGACGGCGACGCGCTTGGGCAGGGCGGCAATCTCCTCGCCGAGCCGGGTGATCTCCCGGTCAACTTTCTCCAGCTCGATCAGTTTTTCCAGATCACTGTTCATGAAAAGCGCCAAGGTTGAATTCTATCTGAAAAAGCCGGACCCAAGGGCGATTTCAGGCGCTCCGCGAAGTCGCAGGCATTTTATGCCTGCGACTCAGGCGAAGAGGTAGGCTTTTGCCCTTATTGCCTGCGGCCGTGCGTGGCCCTAAAGTCGGCGGATGGCTCTTGAGCTGGCAAGGCTCCTCTTAGGTTTGCTGATTGCCGTCTTCCATCGACCGCTCGCCTCCAGGATCATGGAGCAGGAACGCGCGCTCGATGCCTGCCTGCGCAGCCGCGGCCTCAACTTTCCCGCTCCGCTCAGCGACGCTGCCGCGCAGACTCTCTACTTCCTGATCGGGATCTTCATCTGCCTGCTTCAAGCCGGGCGCATCTGGCTGGCCATGAATTCCTGATCAGGCCTACTTCTTTATTGCCTTCTTGACCGCCGCCGGTGCGGCCTTGACCGCAGGCGCCGCCGCAGACTGCTTCTGCATGTCTTCAATAATCTGGTTCAGCTTGTCACGGTCCACCACCTCAACAAACGGTGAGGACGTGGCACCCTTCCCAATAACAAAGATTGTGGGCGTATGCTGTATCCCGATCTGCTGGCCCAGCGCGTAGTCCGCCCTGATCTTCTCCTTCAACTTACCTTCGGGATCAACACTGAAGGGCAGGGGAGCTTTGTTTTCGTCAGCGAACTTTTGCGTGTACTGGAGCAAGTTTTCGCGAGTGATGTTGGGCTGGTTCTTGTAAATGTAACCCCGAAAATCGTCCCCCAGCTTCTGCGACTTGGTATCGAAGAAGCGGGCAAACACGGCGGCATCAAAGGACCAGTTGTGATTGGGCAAAGGAAAGTCGTGCAGCACCACAGGAATCTTGTGGGCCTTGGCCGACTCCCATACCACGGGATAGGCGCGTGCGCAGTCCGGGCATTGCAGGTCTTCAAAGACGACAACGGCCACTTTGGCGCCCGGAGGCGGTTTGAGTGACGAAGCATCAGCAGCAAACCCGGCAAGGGACAGGGCCAGGGTGGTTATCAGGACAAAAAAAAGCGTTAAACGAGCGTTCATTCAGGCTCCCAGAATAAAAGGCTGTTTCCCCAATTTTACCTTACTTGGGCAAACAGCCTTGCTTGTCTCTCCGCGCCGGCCTTAACCCGCTCAGAAGCGGAATTTCAAGCTTCCGCCCAGGGTCCGGGATGGGGCGAATTGGATGGGAATCTCCTCGCTCTCTTTGGCGATCTGGTAACGGTTGTCGGTGATGTTGGAGGCGTCAAGCTGAAGGTCCAGGCGGCGCGACTCAGCGCTCCACAAGGTGAATCCCGCAGCCAAATCGGTGGTGAAGTGTTGCGGCAGGCGCGGCCCTCGCTCCTGGATGGTGCCGCTGCCATAGCTCATGGCAGAGCCGACCCAGGAGTTTCTCCAGCGATTGCGATAGAAAATTTGCGCAGTGCCGGTGTGGATCTGGTCAAAGGCCGGCTGGATGCGCTCGCCGGGGTCGAGCGGCTCGTCGCCGGTAAAGCCGCCCGTGACCGGGCCGTAGAAGTACGTGCGAGCGAGCGTGTACTGCAAGCGCGCGGTCACGCCCAGGCGTTCCAGGTTGCGCACGCTCAAAACCAGGTCTGCCCCGCTGGAGCGCGCGGTATGGAAATTGATCGGCAGAAACAGCCGGGAGATGCTGATTTCATGGTTCTCAAAACTGTTGTGGCCGGAGTGCGTGTACGCATCTACCTCCAAGCTCACCTGAGGCTGGAGCTCCTGCTGCACACCGATTTCAAAGTAGTTTTGCGTGTAAGCCCTCACGTTGCCCACGCGCTGGTCAGGATCGGCGGCGTTGTTGCCGATAAAGCTGGCGAGCAGCGAGTACTCGATGGGCGGTGGCGAAAAGAGCCGGTTGTACGCAGCTCGCACCACGGATTTTGTCCGGGCGATGTGATATGCCAGGCCGATCCGCGGGCTGAACTGCACGGCTGTATCCACCAGATCAAAGTGGTCATAGCGTGCGCCTAGGTCGATGACCAGGTTGCGAAACGGTGAGAAGTGGTCCTGCAGGTAAATGCTGGCCTGGCCGCCCTTGACTCCGCCGCGGAAGCTGAAAACACCGCTGGCATCTAAATTGAAGATGTCAGGATCGCCGCGCCCGTCGACAAAGAAGCTCTCCAATTCGCGGATCCTCACCAGGTCCACGCCGGCCTTGATCAAGTGCCCGTGCCACAGATGCACCACATCACTCTTCACACCCACGGTCAACGGGCTGCGCGAGCCATCAGAGACCGGCGTGTCAGGATCAGTGGTGGGCAAAATGTGGTCCGAACCGATCCGCTGATAGAGCGATGTAGTCAGCGCCGTGTTTGGCGAAAATGTGTGTCCCCAGGTGAGGATGGCGGTCTGCTGCTTCAGCCGGCGCGAGGCGTTGCGCCCGGCTTCCTGGTCTTCCGTGATATTGGGTTGCTGAAAATCCGCGCCGCTGGCCATCAGCAGCAGCTTGAAGTTGTTGTTCACGCCCTGCCAGTCAAGTTGCACGGTAGAACGCAACGCGCCGCCAAAGTCGTGCAACTCCACTGGCTCCGGGGGATCGAGAAACCTGCCTGAAGTGAGCCCGTCTACAAAAACGAAATATCCCAGCTTGCCGGCGGTGCCGCCGTACTGGGCGGAGAGGTCATAGTTGTCCTGGGTAGCGCCGCGGAAAGCGACTTCACCGTGGCCATCCACGCTGCGGCCGGAACGGGTGGTCACGTCTAGAACGCCGCCAAAGCGATTGCCGAACTCCGCGGTGAAGCCTCCGGTCATCAGGTCTACGGCCTCAAAGATTTCCGGCGTTACGCCCGGGCTGAACTGCGGCTGGGTGTTATCCAGGAAGGAGACGCCGTTCACGAACTCGTGCAGAGAAAACTCGTTGCCGCGGACGTTGATGAAATTGTCGTGGCTCTGGCTGGCTCCGGGCATGAAATTCGCCACCAGCGCGTTGGTCGAGTTCACCAGCGGATCGGGCAGACGTTCCATCTCCTGCCGCGTCAGCGTCTGCGATGTGCCGGTCTTGTCAGGATCGATGGTCCGCGCCGTCGCCCGTACCTCGACTTCCTCCTTGGCCCCGGTCTTTTCCGCGAGCTCAATGGTGATGGAAACCGGCTCGCGAGGGCGCAGCACGAATTCATGGCGGCTGGGGAAGAAGCCGGCCGCCTGACTTTCAATGGTGTATTGTCCGCCTTCGACGTTGGAAAAACGGAAGCGGCCCTGCGTGTCTGTGGTGGTCTTCCGCGCGGGCGCAGCAAGCCCGGTCACGGTAAGAGTGATGGTGGCGCCGGAAACGGCTGCGCCGCCACGGCCCTTGACCACGCCTTCCACGCTGGACTGCGCGGCGCAATACGGCGTGATGGCGAACAACAAAAAGAAACAATAAAGCCAGAATCGTTGCATGAATCGCACCCTATCAAGCAGAGAAACAGGATTCTATAGCAGCATGAATTCCAGCGGGCAAATACTACCGGCAGTCGTTCAATCGCGGGT
>DASVFK010000347.1:0-9462 GCA_036380095.1 Candidatus Angelobacter sp.
GCTACTCCGTCACCACGCCAAAATCGAACAGCCGGCTGGCCTGCGCCGCGCCGGCCGCAAAAGCTCCTCCGCCGCCCTCCGAGCCAAGAAAGCAGTACTCTCCATTCGCCAGCGCCGCTTTGGCTGTCACCTTGTACACTCCCGGGCGCAGCTTCTCAAAAGTGAACGGTACATTGGCCTTGTCGTCCGTGCCGGAGGAACCGCCAAACGCATTCATCTTCATCACCGCGGTCTCCCGCGCATCCTTCTTCACCTCGAATTTCAGCAAGGTGAATTCGTTCGGCGTGCTCGTGCCGCCAAACGACGCATGGCTCAAGCCCGCGCTCTTCTCCTCAAAATAAAAATAGAACACCGGGTTCTGATCGCTGATATGCACGTTGGCGTGCGCGTTCCGCACCACCGCGTTCCATTTCACCTTGGCGATGCCGTAAGTCACGGCTGAAGCGAACACGCCGTGGCTCTTGCCCTGCGTGTACACCGTGGGCTCCAGCATCACCAGTTTGCGTTGCCGGCCGTCGGAATAGAACACGTAGATCCCCGGATCGTGGGGCGCATTGGGATCGTTGGGGTCCGAGGGCGCGACCGGAGCGACCGCTGCGGCCGTCGTACTCGAGGCGCTGCTCTTCTGCATCATCGCCTTGATCACCTCAGACGGCACGCCGCTCTGGTTCAACTTGACCAACGCATCGGTGGAAAGATCAAAGTTCGCCGGCGACGTCTGGATCTTGGTCACAATCAGGTCCGCCGGCAGCTTCGCCGTGACCATGTCCAAGACAGTTTGGTTGGTGAGGGCGTTTGGAGTCTGGGCAGCAACAGTCGCTAGCCCAACCAGGACAGTCAGAAGCCACATGGTGAAGAAGTGACGTTTCAAGCAAGACCTCCATCAAAAACTAAGCCCAATAGTTTCGTTAATTCCGTTGCAGCAGTCTTCAATTTCACTTGAGTGTTACTTTTCGGATCACACTGTTGCCGGAATCAGTAAAGAACAAATTGGCAATGCCATCTGTTGCAAGGCCCGTGGGGTTGTCAATCTGCGCGTTTGTTGCGGGTCCGCCATCGCCCGCGTACCCGGCTATACCGACGCCCGCAATCGTTTGAATTTGCCCAGGCTGTATGGTGATGCCACCAACCGTTGTAGGCGCGGCACTTGTGTTGACCACCCGAATGTGCTGCTCAGAAATCGCTCCGATATAAAGGTTCCCCGCCGCATCGGTAGTGATGGCCAGCGGCCCATGAATGCCCGCATCTGTTGCGGGCCCACCATCGCCAACAAAAAGTGTCGAGCCATTGCCAGCAACCGTTGTAATTGTTCCCGTAGTATCGACTTTGCGAATCCGGTTGTTCAGGAAATCAGCGAAGTAGAGGTTGCCAGAAACATCAACTCTTACGTCAGAAGGGAAATTCAGCGTGGCGTCAATCGCCAGACCGCCATCTCCGGCAAATCCCGCAATTCCATTTCCCGCTACAGTTGTTATTATCCCTGTGACGCCGTCCACCCTTCGTACACGGTTGTTCTGCGAGTCCCCAAAATAGATGTTTCCCTTACCATCTAGTTTCACTCCGTTGGGGAAGTTCAGAGCGGCGTCAGTCGCAAGTCCACCATCCCCAGAGAAGCCGACCACTCCGTTGCCAGCGACCGTAGTGATGATTCCTGACAACGCGTCAACTTTGCGGATGCGCACGTTAAAGGCGTCAGCAATGTAGATGTTCCCGGCGCGATCGACCGTGACATCTACAGGACGGTTCAGTTCGGCAGATGTGGCCGTGCCGCCGTCGCCGAAAAAAGCGCCGACTCCGGTGCCTGCATAAGTCGTGATGACGCCTGTAATGGCGTCAATCCGGCGGATCGCATTGTTATTTGTATCGGCAACGAACAGGTTGCCGGCCTGATCGACGGCAATTCCGCTGGCAGCGTTCAATTGCGCCCCAGAGGCTTGGCCAAAATCCCCAGAGTAGCCCGGCACTGATGTGCCCGCCAAAGTCGTGATAGTGTCCGGTGCTATCGCCGGGCAGCTGGCCGGACTCACAGTTTGCATTACATTGTTGCTTGCCAGTTTGCCCCCGAAAGCGAAGATGGAGAACAGTCCCTGTGCCTGAACGCATGCTGGCGTTACCAAATTCAAGTTGCCAGGGCTCGTTTGCAGGCTGGATGTCGCCATGGCCAACACAGTTCCTGAGGAGTCCTGCCTGAAGATCGTGGCTGAGGTTGCCGCAGGATCGAACCCGCTGACCGCAAAGGTGAAGGAAGAATTCACTGCGCCGGCGCAGCCGGTATTGGAGCCCTGGCAATTCAAGATCGGTAAGGTGGCGCTACTGATTTGATCGGCCATCTTTCCGATCACGCTGCCGCGGTTCGGCAAGTCTGAATGAAACAGCCCCTGGAACGGCGGCAGCGGATGCACAGTCAAACCTGAGTTGAATCCAAGAGCGCTATCAAGGCCAACGATTCCGTCATTGGGCGCGCCTGCAAAAGGGTCTCCATCGATGAAGTTCAGGTTGATGACGAATAGTGTTGTCGGATTGGCGCCGCCCGCGAGGAAGATTCTTGTGGGAGCGGTCAGGTTGGCCTGCACGGCCGGAAGGATAACCTTTGTTAGAACGACGCTGTTTTTCTGGAGATCTTGTTGGAAAGGCTGTTGCACCAGAGAGATGAGGTTCAGCGACTGCGCGACAGGACAACTGGAAGACAAGAAGTAATTGAAATGCAACAGACTTTTAAGCAGCGTGTCCGGACTTGCCGCGACTGGCGTGCCCAAAATTGGGCCTGCAAGTCCCACGAAATTCGTAATCTTCGTTCTGTCCGCTGCTGGTGCTTGAGATGCACCGTAGAGGGACACGGGCACTCCTTCGCTGTGGGCCAGAATGTCGATCTGTCTCGCCCCCAACTGGCTGAGCTTGTCAAGAAATGCTGCAAGGAGAGTGCCACTATCCGTAAGGTGCTGGGTCCAGTCATAGTCGAAACCGACAATCGCATCATAGTTGGCATTGAGTGTCGTGAATGGGATGGACATTTCTTCGACGCAGCTCATCATTCCGTGAACCACTACGAGAACCCTTTTGTTTGTCAGCTGAGACGAACACGCCGCGAAATCGGTCCATTTCGGACCGAAAAGTGCATTTTGGTCAAAGCACCTGTTGGCCGGCAATACCGTTGTCACAACAAACTTTGGGAAGACCTGGAAAATCGTGTTGGCGAGGCCCACGGCAAAGGATTTTGTTGCATTTGCCGCCTTTGACAGTAACGATGATGAAACGGTGAATGAAGAAAAGGCCGGGGTTGATCCGGCATTCACAGTAGTTGTCAAGAACGTGGTGTTGTTCCCGGTGTCGGTCAAGCTTACCAGACCCACCGCTCCACTGAGACCGGAGGTGGTAGAGGGTATAGGAAGAATGAACGTGATATCGGCGGAAGCTATGGGCGCCAATCGTCCAATTCTTCTCAATGGCACGGGCCCGCTTGAGGGAATAGGGTCGGTGAGCGTTATTTCCAGAGAAACACCAACCCCAGTGACTAGGTGGTTTGGTGGTTGATGCGACAACACAGATGATTCTGTGAGTGTCACCACTTGGTCGGTGGGAAGAACGCCTGCTGGGATCGACACGCCGCTTCCATCCGGCAACGTAATTGTTCCACCTGCCGCTGCAGTGATGGTTTGTGAGGCGCTTGCAACCGTCCCGGCGACAATTACGGGCACTGACGCAGCTTTTGCTGAGTCTGCGACACTCGTTGCGGTAATCGTCACTGTGAACGGCGTGGGCACAGATAGAGGAGCTGTGTAAAGACCTGACGAACTCACCGTTCCCGTTGCGCCATTTCCTCCCTGCACGTCATTCACTGACCAAACCACTGCGGGATTAATGCTTCCAGTCCCTTGCACCACAGCGTTGCACTGATTGGTCTGCGTGACAGGAACTGTTGGAGCGGCGCAGGACATCGATACAGAGGTAATTGCCGGTGCCGGAGTCGGAGTGGGTGTTGGAAGGGGAGTCGGTATAGGCGTTGGGTTGGGTAGTCCCGCAAAAGATGTTCCACCGCCGCCCCCGCAACCTGCCAGGGACAGAACAACCATTGAACAAATCAATAAAGTTGAGAAGAGTAAGAAAGACTGCGCCTTCATAGAATATTCCCTTGTTCGCGAGGAATTGGTATAAGCATCGAGGTCCTACTTCCTCACCACCACCGTCCCTGCCATCTTGTCTCCCAGCCTTGACCCCTGGCTCAACAGCAACGTTCCTTCAACCAACACCACAATCAACGCAACTGGTATCGTCACGAAATAGCCAAGCAGTGGAATGATCATGCACAGCGGCGCCGCAATCAGGGGAAGGTTGCGCAGCACGCGTGCTCCCGTCGTCGCCGGTTGGCCATCTTGACCGACAATGCGCATCCCCAGCAGCATCTTGCCCAAGCTTGCGCCGGCGATGTCGCGCAGCAGCCAATAAGGCGCCAGCAACAACCCGGCAAAAATGATTCCTACAATCGGAATCAATCCCACAAGACTAAGGACAATCGCCGGAACCACATCAATCAGGTATCCAGCGACTCTGAGCCACTTATCGGCAACTACGAAAGCCGGGTTAGCTCCCGTCTGCTGCATCCTCAATACTGGCTGGCTTGCCATATCTCGCACCTTCCCATCAGGGCCGGTGTGCCCATCCGGCCCTGACGTCTCCTTAGAACTGGTTACTAAAGTACATTGCACATTTGGCCCTATCGCGCTATGCTTCCACAAGTGGCAGAAGCTGACGGTAGCTGACTTTTACTGACACACCCCCTTCACTCGTAAGTCAGTTCGCCTTGCCAAGCCGGCAGAAGCCCCGTTTCCCCGTTCATCCCCTCAGTTGAGTGCAAAAGTTTTAATTTGAGTGCAAGAGTTTGAATAAGGTCGTGGAACGATGCTAGAGGACCGTCCCGTCACTGGCCGGCTGGACTCCTGGAAGGAGATTGCTGCCTATCTGCACCGCGATGTTCGCACGGTGATCCGGTGGGAGCAGGAGAAAGCCCTGCCTGTTCACCGCATTCCCGGCGGACAGCGTCAGGCCGTCTTTGCCTATATCCATGAGATCGATGCCTGGCTCGTCAGCCAGCCCACCAACGGCAACCATTCCGCATCGCCGACCACCGCGGAAGCAACCGAGCCTGCGACGGTTCCCCCTGTCCCAGGTTCCAGCGGAAACGACCTGTACGCTGGCGCCGAACGCCGATCCGCGCCCCGGCGCGCACTTCACTTCCATACGTGGAAGCTGGTTGGCGCTGCGGCATGTCTGCTGGCCTTGATCTGGATCACCATCGCGGTGCTCGTGCGCCCACGGACAGCAGCCCCGATCCGTCTCTTCAGCCTCCACCAGCTCACTGACGGCGGTCGTTCGAAAGGCTACGCACTGACAGACGGTACGACACTCTATTTCGCAGTCGCTGAAGGCGCCCGTGCTCTGTTGGGTGCAACGCCCATGAATGGGGGTTCGATACGCCCTATTGAGACTCCCTTTGCTAATGCCGCACTTCAGGACCTATCAAACGATGGCAAGAGATTACTGATCATTTCTTTTGACGGAATCGTGCCGCAAGGACCGCTCTGGACCATTCCTGTCGAGGGCGGGATACCGACCCGCGTCGGTGACGTGCAATGTTTCTACGCGCGCTGGGCCCCTGACAACAAGCGAATTGCTTGCTCCCACAAAACCGAGATCGTCGTGCTGAACGCGGATGGCTCCAAGGCACATACGTTCGCTTCTTTCTCCATGCCGGTAAGGCAGATTATCTGGAGTCCGGGGGGCGACCGCTTGCGTTATATCCTGGACGATACTGATGCACATACCTATTCACAATGGGAAGTTGGATTTACCCCGGACGGCAAGGCGACGGAGGCTCATGAACTCTCACTCGGGCCCCGCTGCTGCCTGGACTGGGCATGGACGCATGATGGCAAGACATTTTTTTACGTCACCTACGATGAGCAATTGAAGTCGCACCTGATGGCGCAGTCTGGCGGATCCAGTTCTGCTACGGAATTGCCGGTGAACGGCACCATTGCGAATGTTACCCCGTCGCGAACTGCAAAGGTGCTATACCTTTCCATTGTTGCCGGCTCCGGTCGTAACGAACTTCTCAAATTCAACGCCGAACGTGCAACTTTTGAAACCTTTCACCCGGGCCTGGCGGCTGACTACATTGCATTTTCACCTGATGGCCGGTGGATGACCTATACAAGCACCGGCGGAGGTTCGCTGTGGCGCAGCCGTTCAGATGGCTCTCAGCCTTTGCAACTGGCCCCAGCTTCCTGGGAAGTTCAAGTCTCTTCCTGGTCGCCGGACGGGCAGCGCATTGCCTTTATGGGCAAAAAACCAGGCAAGCCTTACCGAATCTATTTGACCGATCGCGATGGTGGCGTGCCCCAAGAAGCTTCCGAAGGAGACGATAACCAGGGCGGCCCTTCATGGTCCCCAGACGGCAAGACCATCGTTTATGGCAATGTGTTTTGCGAATTGACGCAGAACTGCTGGATCCGTCGTCTCAATCTGGCTACTCGCACGACGGAGACAGTACCTGGATCCAACGGCTTTCGCACAGCTCGCTGGTCGCCGGATGGCAAATACATTGCTGCTCTGCGGTTTCAAGCGCGTGAACTCATGCTTTTCGACCTTAAGAAGCGGAACTGGCGAATGCGCGCGAAGTCCGTTGCCGGTGACAACATATATTGGACCAGCGATTCTCAATTCGTCTATGTGGACAGCCCTAGAGATACCAGACCCGTGGTCGAGCGCATACGCATTCGCGATGGACGTCGAACAACGATCGTCAGCCTGGATCTCTTGCAGAACGTTCCGGGGGCCCTCGACACCTGGTTTGGCCTGACGCCCGACAACTCGCCCATTCTCTCTCACATTTATAGCGTCAGCGAAATCTACGAACTCCAGTGGACCGACCACTAACTCGAAAGTCATTAAGGAAACGCTGACCCGAGGGGTCCGATTTCCCGATGACCCGATGGGTCCGCTTTCCCGATGATCCGATTCCTCTCCATGCCTCCGTGTCCCTCTCGAAAATGCAACCGGCAGCTGCGAAGATGGAAGATGATTGTCAACCGAGGCTCCAGCGCCGTCAGGCGCGGCATAAGTTAGCCCAGTGCGTTCCCGAGTCCCGCGTTAGCGGGATGAGGGATAAGCGCTGGGTAAGGTGAGTGCAATACCAATTCCTTACTGCCGTAGGCCGGAGCGGAGCCGAAGGCGGAGCGACAGAAAAAGCAATTTCCCGCTCGTTCAGGACCCTGCGATCCTGCGGTAGGTTTTGGTTTTGCCAATAGCCAATAGCCAATAGCCAATAGCCAATAGCCAACAGCTAATTGCCAATTGCTACTTCGGCTCCAGCCTCAACTCGTGCGCCTTTGCGCCCTGCACCGCCGCGTCTGAGAACGCCAGCGTAAACGTCTTGTTGTTGTACCAGGCGTCCCAGTGGTCCATGTAGTGCTGGCTAAAGAGTTGGCCGGACTCGCCTTCGACAATGTTGAAGGTCGATGCGTCCAGGTTAGAGAAATCCACCGTCATGCGTTCTGAAGGACCAAACCCGCGGCCCACCTGCTTCACCGTGAAGCCCCCGCCGGATTGCGGATGGCGTCCCGGGCCGCTGGCGCTCTTCAAGAACGGCAGCGCGCTGAACAGCGGATGGTTGATCACCACCGGATACTCTTCACCGTACTTCCACGTCTTCAAATCCGCCGGCGCGTCTTTCACCGCCTTGTCCACCGCATCGGCCAGAAGGTCATTGAAGTTGCTGTAGCCCGGCGGCAGCCAGCGCGCGGGTTGTTGCTGCAACAGGTTCTCCAGCGCCACGGCCGAAAGCGACCATTCATAGCGGTCCCAATACTTGCCCAGTTTGGGCTCCAGCAGCATCTCCCACAGCTCGCGGCGTGTCCGGACCGCAATCGTCGGCGCGGCGGCTTCCGCCAGCATGCGCCCGTCAAACCCGCGCATCACGTCCGCGGCCTGCTTGGCGCGCTGCGTGGCCTTGCTGCTGTGGTCGATGGCGTAGACCAGCCGGTCCGCGACGAATTTATCGTACTCCGATGTAATGTCCGTCTGCAGCGCCAGCATGTCCGCCGCGGAAAACTTCTTGCCCGACTTCGCGCCTTCTTGCAGCACGTGATAGATACGTTCCGTGCGATAAGGCGGGAACCAGTGCGTCGCCAGCAGATAAGGATAGCCTTCGGGCGTGATTCGTGAGTTGGCCGTGGCGATGATTCCCCCAGGCGGGTTGTACACCGCGGGCAGCTTGTCAAACGGCACGTAGCCCGTCCAATCATGCTTGCCATCAGCGCCTGAAACCGGCACGGTACCGTCTGCAGAACCAGCGTCCCCGGCGAGCGCCGCTTTTGCGTTTGTTGGGGTGGCTGTGCCGCGGATCGGCATGAACCCCATGGGTTGGTAGCCGATGTTGCCGTCCACGTCGCCATACACCACGTTCTGAGATGGCGTAGCGAACGCCGAAAGCGCCTTGCGGAACTGCTCCCAGTTCTGCGCCGAATCCAGGTCAAACAGCGGGATCGTGATCTGCTGCGTGTCATAGATCAGCCATTCCAGCGCGATCTTCCGCGTCTCGCCCTGAAACAGGCTGCTCACGATCGGCCCATGTCGCGTCACCACCACGTCAAACGCCACGTCCGGCTTGTCTTTCACGTGGATGGTCTCGTGGAAAGTCTCCGGCTTCTGCCAGCCCGTGGGCGTCTCGTACTCGCCCGCGTCGTTGAAGTTCTCGATGAACAGGTCCTGCACATCGGGGTTCAGGTTGGTGAATCCCCACGCAATGCGCTGGTTGTGGCCCACAATCACAAACGGCAAGCCGGGCAGGGAAAATCCTTCCACGTTAAAGTCCCCGGAATGCAAGTGGACCTCATACCAGGTCCCCGGCTCGCGATGTGGCAGGTGCATATCGTTGGAAAGCAGCGGCTTGCCCGTGACCGTGTGCGCGCCGGAAACCACCCAATTGTTCGATCCCGGCAGGCAGGCCTCGCAATCATCGTTTTTTGGTAGCACAGCCTCCCGCGAAGATGCCTGGAGCGCAGCTTCGGAAGGAATGTGGAGCGCAGCCGGGGTCCCCAGCAGAGCCGGTTTTGCTCTGCTGGGGTGGACAGCCGCCCTCGGTTGCGATTCCGAAGTTGCTCTGTTGGTGTCGCCAGCCGCCCTCGAAGTTACATGGAGCGCAGCCGCCTTCCTCAGCGGCTTGCCGCTGCTCTTCTTGTCCGTATCAATAGCTCCGCCGTCGCTGGCCGGCGCATGGTCGCGCCACGAGCCCGCCGGATAAAGATCGGCCATCAGTTCGGGTGGAAGCTGCTGCGCTATCTTCTCCCGCCAGTATTCGGTTTCATACTGTGGGTTCAGGATCTGGCTCATGCCGATTCCCACCATGATCGAATCCGCGGCGCTCCACGGACGCGGCGTATAGCTCAGCGCGTGAAACTCCAGCGG
>DASVFK010000348.1:0-26434 GCA_036380095.1 Candidatus Angelobacter sp.
CCAACGTTTGTTCAAAAGTGTCGCGGGAGGAAGCCGCCTGCAAATGCTTTTTTCTGTGATAACACGTAAAGGTGACGTAATGAAGCTGCCCTGCCCGCTGATAGCGCTTCAATCGTGAAGGCATACGAATAGCAATGTAGCTTTCCTTGTTTCGGAGTGCAACTCAAAGAATACTTGTCCGAGAATCGTGCCTCCAAGCTTCGCCAACACCGGGCGAAAGCGTGGGCCACCCGCCGCGTCAGCAACCAGCAGTCAGCAGTCAGCACTTGAACCGCCGGGAACTAACCAAAGTCACCAAAGGGCCAAAGTTGTCGAAAAGCAGATTCCTCGGCTGCGCCTCGGAATGACAATGGCACAAGTCATCGGGTGATCCGGTGATCGGGTGATCTGAACACCCAAGTCATCAACTGCACCCTTGTGGACGAGCCGCAAGACATACATCTGTAGCACCGGGCGAAAGCGTGGGCCACGCGCCTCTTGAACCGCCTGGAACTGACCAAAGTCACCAAAGGGCCAAAGTTGCCCAAAAGCAGATTCCTCGGCTGCGCCTGGGAATGACAATGGAACAAGTCATCGGGTGATCGGGTGATCTGAACGCCCAAGTCATCAACTGCATCCTGTGGACGAGCAAGACATACATCTGTAGCACCGGGCGAAAGCGTGGGCCACGCGCCTCTTGAACCGCCGGGAACTGACCAAAGTCACCAAAGGGCCAAAGTTGCCGAAAAGCAGATTCCTCGGCTGCGCCTCGGAATGACAATGGAACAAGTCATCGGGTGATCGGGTGATCGGGTGCCTCCGGTGATGGGGTGATCGGGTGATCTGGACACCGAAGTCATTTACTGCATCCTGAGGTCAGAAGATCGAGGTCGTTTCACGCTCCAGCCGGCGGCACCGGCGCTGCGTGGTCCACACCAGCCGCTGAGCACAAGGCGAAACACAATCGGTTGGTCTTGTCTGGCGGCGCTTCTTAAGTGCTTTGCATGCCATGATTTGCAAGTTGTTGAATTTACGTTTGCGGGCCGTTTCCAGCGCCACTACCCACTCCAAGACCCCTTTTGCGTTCAGTGACTTACGTGCTCCCGAGTGGCAACGCCACAAAGCCGCTTTCTCTTGGCTGGTGAAAACGTCTGAAGATGTTAGTATTTCCGTCACAAGCTCCTGATCGAACCCAGATGAAAATAGTCACCAAGATTCCGGACCCTCGACCCCGTTTGTGTGGACTGATCCTTATTGTTGCGGTGAGTGCTGCAGGAGATTTCCTGTGCCTGGCGGCGCGGGCGCAGCAGAGTGGGGCGGCGACGCCGGTGGTGGTCCAGCCGGGCGCGCCCGGGAAGCCGAGCAAACGGCTGCCGGCCTCGACGACAGCGAAGCTGCCGCCAAGGTCGCAAGCGAACGTGGAGTTCATGCAGGGCATGATCATGCATCATGCGCAGGCGGTGGAGATGACGGCGCTGATCACGTCACACACGGAAAACCAGGAGCTGCGGCTGCTGGGAGCGCGCATCAGCCACTCGCAGACGGACGAGATCAAGTTCATGAGGCGCTGGCTGGCGGCGCGCGGCGAGCCCATTGGAGTTGGATCCGGGGCGATGGCGGGAATGGCAGGCGGTGATATGTCGCAGCACGATATACACCACCAGGCGATGCCCACGTCCCTGATGCCCGGGATGCTGACGCCGGAACAGATGGAGGCGCTGCGCAAGGCCCAGGACGCCGAGTTCGACCATTTGTTCCTGGCAGGGATGATTCAGCATCATAACGGCGCTTTGACCATGGTGAAAGAGCTGTTCGATACCGCAGGCGCAGGCCAGGACGCCGAGCTGTTCAACTTTGCGACGGACGTGGACAGCGGCCAGCGCGCCGAGATCAGGGTGATGCAAGCAATGTTGGAGAAGAAGCTTCCAGAGGAGAAACGATGAACCGAGTGCCCAGTCTTACTTTTTACGCTGCGTTTGCCGCAGTCGTCTTGTTTTTAGGTGTGAGCCGAATGCAGGGACAAGCGCAGACGCCTGCGTCGCCTGCGCCAAGCGCTTCGACCGGCGCGGCGGAGAAGGCCGCGCCCGGACCTTCATCCGCGCAGCAAGCGGCGCCCACGGATAAACCGGCGGACGAAGACGAGGACCGGTTTGCTCCGGAACCTGCTCCCGTACTGCCGCCGGGCATGACGGGATCTAACATTGCCGATCCGCGCGCAAGGCTGACACCGGGCCTTTATGACGCAGGCGAGGCAGCATCAGGGATCAAACATCTTTTGCTGCTCAAAAAGCCTGATGCCTTTCAGCTTGGGGCCGGCGATCCGGAAGATCCAAAAGTGATGAAGACGCTGGGCCTGCTCGGCATGAGCAACAACGCGGCAAAGATCCCCAAGCCGGTGCAGTTAGTGCTGGCACAGCTGGCTTTCGCCAACTCGGATTTTGCCTTCCAGGGCCACTACCTGTTTCAGGGAAACTTCTATGGCGTGAGCATCTATGACATTTCGAATCCTGCCAAGACCAGGCTGGTGACGTCACTGGTGTGCCCCGGCGGGCAGGGCGATGTTTCGGTCTATAAGAACCTGCTCTTCATGTCCGTGGAGATGCCCAATGGACGCCTGGACTGCGGTACGCAAGGCTTCCCGCCGGAGCCTCCGCCGACGCCAGAGGAGGAAAAAGCCAAGAAGCGCCGCATCCCGGCAGCGCAGCATGACCGCTTCCGCGGCGTGAGAATCTTTGACATCTCTGACATCCACAACCCGAAACAGGTCGCGGCGGTGCAGACATGCCGCGGGTCGCACACGCACACCCTGGTGGTGGACCCCAAGGACAAAGACAACGCTTATATCTATGTTTCCGGCACCTCGTTTGTGCGCCAGGCGGAAGAGCTGCCCGGATGCTCCGGGGAAGAGCCGGACAAAGATCCGAACACAGCGCTGTTCCGCATCGAAGTGATCAAGGTCCCGCTCGCCGCGCCGCAGACCGCGAAAGTGGTTTCCAGCCCGCGCGTCTTCATGGACCCCCGTTCCGGCGCGCTCAACGCCCTCAGCAACGGCGGCACGCACGGCAAGAAGGGCCCGGAGAAGCCCAAAGACTCAAACCAGTGCCACGACATCACGGTGTACTCGGCAATCGGGCTGGCGGCGGGCGCATGTTCCGGCAACGGACTGTTGCTCGATATCAAGGACCCGGTCAACCCCAAGCGTGTTGACGCCGTGAACGATCCGAACTATGCGTACTGGCATTCGGCTTCATTCTCAAACGATGGCAGCAAGGTCGTGTTTACCGACGAGTGGGGCGGCGGGCTGGGCGCGCGGTGCCGTCCGAACGATCCGAACAAGTGGGGCGCGGACGCAATCTTTGGACTGAAGGACAACAAGCTGACATTCGAGAGCTATTACAAGATGCCGGCTGCGCAGGGCGACTCGGAAAACTGTGTGGCGCACAACGGCTCGCTGGTTCCCGTCCCGGGGCGCGATATCGAGGTGCAGGCGTGGTACCAGGGCGGCATCTCCATTGTGGACTTTACGGATACAATGCACCCGTTTGAAATTGCCTACTTTGACCGCGGGCCGATCGATCCCAAGATGCTGGTGCTGGGCGGCGACTGGTCAGCATATTGGTACAACGGCCATATTTACGCCTCCGAGATTGCGCGCGGGCTTGACGTGTTTGAACTCACGCCGACCAAGTTCCTGACGCAGAACGAAATCGATGCCGCGAAATCCGTCCGGGTGAACGAACTGAATGTGCAGAACCAGCAGAAGATCGAGTGGCCGGCAAAATTGGTGGTGGCCAAGGCGTACGTGGACCAGTTGTCGCGGTCGCAGGCCCTGCCGGCAGAGAGAATCGCGGCCATACAAAAGGCAATCGCTGGCGCTGAGAGTTCGCACATGAGTAAAGACGCCCTGGCCAAGCTGAAGAACATGGCTCCCGCGCTGGCAAAGGACGCCGGCGCAGCCAAGAACCAGTCAGACGCGAAACGACTGCGCGCGCTGGCTGAGATTCTGGAGCATCCGGCGACGTAAGGCGATGATTCAAGCCCGGTGAGAGCGAAGTGCAAGCAACGGAGATTGAATGAGGTCGCAAATAGCGACCTCATTCATTTTTGCGCGTAAAAGCCGTCCGGGCTGCCACTTACGGTCCGCTAACCTTGACTCCGGATGTATCTTTTCTGCGGGATCCGCCGCGCCGTGTCATTCTTTGCCGCTTTACCTTATTCTCCCGCAATCGGTATGTTAGAGAGAGATGCTGGCAACGCTGGCCGATTACGCGCAACTGCACCACTCCCTGGGAAGGGAAACTGCCTTTGTCTACACGCGCGGCTTCCGCACCGTGCGCTGGAGTTACCGGCAAGTGGCGGAGCTGGCGTTTCGCTTTGCGCGCGAACTGGAGCGGCGCGGGGTGGGTAAGGGCGACCGCGTGTTGCTGTGGGGTGAGAACTGCGCGGAGTGGGTGGCGGCGTTCTTTGGCTGCATGCTACGCGGCGCCGTGGCTGTGCCCATGGACAAGATCGCCTCCGCGGACTTTGCCCGGAGGGTGGCGGCGGACGTGGATGCCAGGCTGATAGTCTGCTCCACGGAAATGCTGGCGCACACGGGCGGACGCCCGAGCCTGGAGCTGGAGACGCTGGGGGAAGCGCTAGCAGGGCTTTCACCAGAACCCTATGCGCCGGCCCAGCTCACCCGCGACGACGCAGCACAGATCATCTTTACATCCGGCACCACGGCGGAGCCGCGCGGCGTGGTGCTGACGCACGGCAACATCCTGACCAGCGTTGACCCCATTGAGCGCGAGATCCCCAAGTACCGCCGCTATCAGCGCATGTTTCATCCGGTGCGCTTCCTGCACATGCTGCCGCTGAGCCATGTGTTTGGGCAAACCATGGGAATGTTCATCCCGCCGGTGATCGCCGCAACGGTGCGCTTCCAGGATGACTTCAAGCCCAGCGACGTGATCGCAACGATCCGGGCCGAGCGCATCTCGGTGCTGGCGGCGGTGCCGCGCGTGGTGGAGTCTTTCAAGAACCGGCTGGAGGCGGAGCTGTCGCCCGCGATCCGCAAGTACTGGGAGATCGCGGAGAATGAGCGGTTCCTGAAACGAGTGTGGCGCTTCCGCAAAGTGCATCGGTATTTAGGCTGGAAGTTCTGGGCGATTATCTCCGGCGGCGCGGCGCTGGACCAAACCACGGAAGAATTCTGGCGGAGGCTGGGCTACGCGATCGTGCAGGGCTACGGGCTCACGGAGACGAGTTCGCTGGTGAGCTTGAATCATCCGTTCAAGATCGGCCGCAGGTCGATTGGCAAGGTGCTCCCCGGGCGCGAGATGAAACTCGATCCGGCAACAGGCGAAATCCTGGTGCGCGGGGCCAACGTTGCCCGGCAATACTGGCAAGGCAAAGAGATGAAGCCGGTGGCGGGCGAAGAAGGCTGGTTTCGCACCGGCGACCTGGGTGAGGTGGACGCGGAGGGCAACCTCTACTTCAAAGGCCGGAGCAAGAACGTGATTGTTACGGCCGCTGGGCTAAAGATTTATCCCGAAGACCTGGAGCAGGCGCTACGCAAGCAGGCGGAGGTGCGCGACTGCGTGGTGTTTGGCACGGCGCGCGGCGGCAATGCGGAACCTTGCGCGGTGCTGCTACTGCGCAACGGCGCCACGCCCGCTGAGGTGGTGGCCAGAGCCAACCAGTCGCTGGCCGATTTTCAGAAGATCCGCAGCTTTATGGCCTGGCCGGACGAAGACTTCCCGCGCACGCCAACACAAAAACCGAAACTGGACATGATCCGCAACCTGGCAGAAGCGCAACTCGGCGGCGGAGCGGCTGTGGCGGTGACGGCCGGCATTGCTTCGTCAGGCACGTTGCAGGATCTGATCCAAAGCGTGGCGCATCGCAAGGTGGAACTGCGGCCGGGCGCGCACCTGGAAGACGACTTGAACCTGAGCTCGCTCGACCGCGTGGAGCTGATGGCGGCGCTGGAGAACCGCTACCAGTTGGAGCTGGGCGATCGCGAATTCTCGCAGGTATCGACCGTGGCGGAGCTGGAAAACCTGTTGAAGAAGTCAGCGCCACGGGAGACAGAGCCGTCCACGGAAGCCGCCAAGATGGCCTATCCTTACGCGCGCTGGGCACAACGATGGCCCATCACCTGGTTGCGCCTGGCGGCGTGGTATGGAGTCACGTGGCCGTACATCATGATCATGGGCCGGCCGAAGATCATCGGGCGCGAGCGACTGAAAGAGCTGCAAGGCCCGGCGCTGATCGTCTCCAACCATATTGCTCAGATCGATATCGGCTACCTGATGGCGGCGCTGCCGGCACGTTTCCGCAACCGGCTCGCGGTGGCCATGCAGGGCGAGATGCTGCGCAGCATGCGGCATCCGCCGAAAGAAATGTTTTTCCTCAGCCGCCGGCGGGAGCAACTCAGGTACTTTTTGATCACTGCGTTTTTCAACACGTTCTCCCTGCCGCAAAAAGCGAAATATCGCGAGAGCTTTCGTTTTGCCGGTGAGATGGCGGACAAAGGCTACAACGTGGTGATCTTCCCTGAGGGCCGGCGCACGGAGACTGGTGAGATGGCGCGGTTTCGCAGCGGAATCGGGCTGCTGGCCACGCACCTGAATTTGCCGGTGGTGCCGATGAGGATCGACGGGCTGTTTCCACTGAAGGTCGCGAAAAAGCACTACGCCAAGCCGGGAACAATTCAGGTGAAGATCGGCGATCCGGTTCGATTTGAAGCCACGGCGGACGCCGAGGAAATTGCCAAATCGCTGCAGGAAACGGTAGCATCGCTCTAGTCCTCAGTTGTGGTTTCAATGCCCATCCACAGGATTCAAAGCAACCCAGGTTGAAAGTCGACGAAAGCAATTCTCTTGAAGGAGTCTGCACATGAGTACCACTCCGCCTGCGCCTGAAGCTCAGACGCCTCACCAGCCCACACCTGGTGAACACATATTGCAACTGGCAACCGGCTACATCGCTTCCATTTCCATTTACATCGCCGCTAACCTGGGGATCGCCGATCTATTAGCCGGAGGTCCCAAGCCTGTCAGCGACCTGGCCGCAGCTACCGGAAGCCACGAAGACCGGCTCTACCGCGTGCTGCGCGCTCTGGCCAGCGTGGGAGTCTTTGCCGAAGTCGCTCCGCGGCAGTTTGCCCTTACACCTGCGGGCGCGGCCCTTCGCACCGGAACACAGGACTCTATCCACCCCATGGCTCTTTGGATTTCTGACCCGTTCCATTTCCGCGTGTACGCTGAGCTGCTGCACACAGTAAAGACCGGGGAGATCACGTTTGATCACATTTATGGCAAGCCCGTATTCGAATACATGCCACAAAACCGCGAAGAATCGGATGTCTTCGAGCACGCCATGACCTGGTTCAGTAACTGGGTGGTCCCGACCGTGCTGGAGGCCTACGACTTTTCCGGCGTGGAGACACTGCTGGACGTAGCCGGCGGGCGCGGGGCTTTGATACGGGGAATCCTCAAGAAGTATCCCCAGATGAAAGGCATGGCGGTTGACCTGGAACACGTGATTGAGGCGGCGAAGCAGTACCCGGAAAACAAGGCGCTGGGTGATCGTTGCCGATTCCAGCCTGCCGATTTCTTTGCCGCAGTGCCGAACGATGCGGATGCCATCATCATGAAAAGCATCATCCATGACTGGGACGACGAGCCGGCGGTCAAGATCCTGAAGAACTGCCGCAAGGCTCTGGCAGGAAAAACGAACGCAAAGGTCCTGCTGGTGGAAGCCGTGCTCACGCCCGGGAATGACCCACACCTGGGCAAGCTGCTGGACCTGGAGATGATGGCCATGCCCGGAGGGCGCGAGCGCACGGAACAGGAATTCCGCAAGCTTCTTGCGGCAGCAGGATGGAGCCTGACCCGGGTGGTTCCCACCAAGTCGCCGTTGTGTGTGGTGGAGGGCGTGCCGGCATAGCGACTGGACCGGACCCTGAAAACAATCCGGACTCCGGCACGCAAACACACTGGGTACCAAGGTAACCTACGATCGCCGGTCCCAGAGGAACAGAATATCTCCTGGCTTAGGCAAGAATGGACAAAACATGAAGCAACTCAGTGTCGTAGTTTCACTTCCGGGAGAAAACAAGTACCTGCAGGAGCAGGCGTCCGTAGCGCATGCAACCGCGCAGCGGCTGGGGATCGCCGTGCGCGTGATCAACGCCGGGAGCGATCCGGTGAATCAGAGCCAGCAGTTGCTGGAAATCATTCAATCTTCGCGCGAAACGGCGCCGGACGCGATCATCGTGGAGCCGGTGACGGAGTCCGGTTTGCCGCGCGTGGCTGAGGCGGCGGTGGCCGCAGGCATTGGATGGGTGGTGAGCAATGCTCGGGTTGACTACATTGAACGGCTGCGCAAAGGAGCTCAGTCGCCGGTGTTCAGCGTGTCGCAGGACCACGGCGAAATCGGGAGGATCCAGGCGAGGCAATTTGCCGCGCTTCTGCCTGGAGGCGGTTCGGCGTTGTATCTGCGCGGACCCGCTTCAAACTCGCTGGCTTGCCAGCGAGCGGAAGGCCTGGAGAGCGCCATGCCATCCAATATCCACGTGAAGACGCTGAAGATCCAGTGGACAGAGGAAAACGCGTATCAGTCCGTGAGTTCTTGGCTACGTCTGTCCACGGTGCATGCGGCAAACTTTCGTTTAGTCTCTTCTCAGAACACCGATTTCATTTCCGCCGCGAGAAAGGCCTTCCAGGAAAATGCCCCGGCCGGGGAACGTTCCAAGTGGTTGAATCTTTTCTATACTGGCGCAGGCGTTGCCAGCCAGACCAAGCCGCTGGTGGAAAAAGGCGTGCTGACCGCCGCGGTGGTCACTTCGACAACTGTGGACACATGCCTTGACCTGCTCAAACGCTCCACGGCCAGCGGGACGCAACCGCCCGAGCACACGTCGGTTTCTGCATCTTCTTATCCCAGCCTGGAGGACCTGGCCAGGATACAGTCCGGCAAACTTGTGGGGAGCGTGGCGGGAAAATAGCCGGCTCCGCCGGTCTCTTGCGAAGTGACCTGGTCGCGTGCTGTCCCTGCCAACCGGATTTCGTCTACACTTGTGATCCATGATCCATTCAGGGAGACATTTTCTCCAGATTCCCGGCCCCACCAATGTACCGGACCGCATTCTGCGGGCGATCGACCGGCCAGTGATTGACCATCGCGGGCCGGAGTTTGCCCGGCTGGGACTTGAGGTGCTGGAAGGCCTGAAGGCAGTGTTCCAGACCAGGGGGCCGGTGGTGGTGTATCCGGCTTCGGGTTCGGGAGCGTGGGAAGCGGCGATTGTGAACACGCTTTCCCCAGGCGACCGCGTGTTGATGTTTGAGACCGGCCACTTTTCCAATCTTTGGCGCGACATTGCGCAACGGCTCGGCCTGCAGGTGGAGTATGTGCCGGGCACTTGGCGTCGCGGGGTCGATCCGCCCGAAGTGGAAGCGCGGCTTCGAGCTGACAAAGACCGCGGCATCAAGGCCGTGATGGCGGTGCACAATGAGACCTCCACGGGCGTGGCCAGCCGCATCGGGGAGCTTCGCCGCGCTATAGACGCCGCCAGCCATCCGGCTCTCTTCATGGTGGACACCATCTCCTCGCTCGCCTCCATGGATTACCGGCATGAAGAATGGGGTGTGGACGTGACGGTAGGCGGGTCACAAAAGGGACTGATGCTGCCGCCCGGCCTGAGTTTCAACGCAGTCTCTGAAAAAGCCCTGGCGGCGAACAAGAACGCGAAATCGGCTCGCTACTACTGGGACTGGCAGGAGATGCTCAAGCCCAATCGCACGGGGTTCTTCCCTTACACGCCGGCCACCAACCTGATCTATGGCCTGCGCGAGGCGCTGCTCATGCTGCAGGAAGAAGGCCTGCTCAACGTGTTCCGCCGTCACCAGCGCCACGGCGAAGCCACGCGCGCGGCGGTGCAGGCCTGGGGGCTGGAGATCGTGTGCCAGGACCCGCGGGAGTACTCGAATTCGCTGACCGCGGTCCTGATGCCGGAAGGTCATAGCGCGGACCGTCTGCGCGAGATCATCCTGGAGAGCTTTGACATGTCGCTGGGCACCGGGCTTTCCAAGCTGGCGGACAAGGTGTTCCGCATCGGCCATCTTGGCAGTTTCAATGACCTGATGCTGGCGGGCACGCTGGGCGGCGTGGAGATGGGGCTGCAACTGGCAGCGGTACCGCACCAGCCTGGTGGAGTAAGAGCAGCACTGAACAGTCTGGTCGAGGCGCAAAAGCCAGAGGGCGTTCAGAAACCCGTCCCTGCGGGCGCGATTTCCTGAAGATCGCGCTTGGGCTAGGCCTTGCGCCCATGAAACGCGATCGCGTGAAGACGCTCAACAACGTTGAGGCCGCGATCACCATCTAAGCCGTAAGTGTGTGACTGGTCCAAGGCGCTGCCGATAAGTTCGTCGCAACCTCCGCAGTTTCCCGCGGAACAGGAAGCTCTCTTTCGCGAGGTGCTGGAACTGATGGAGCGGGAATCCGTTCCCGTGGCTGTTTCAGGTGCGTTCGCGTTGCACGAGCACACCGGCATCTGGCGCGATACCAAGGACCTTGATCTCTTCCTCACTCCCCCGGACGTGGCGCGCGCTCTGCGGGCTCTGCAACGCGACCAATTCGAGACGGAAATCCTGGACCCGGTGTGGCTGGCCAAGGCCCGGCGCAACGGCTACTTTGTCGACCTGATCACCGGGATGAGCAACGGCGTGGTTCGCGTGGACCCTTCTTGGGTGGCCAGGGCTGCGCGCTCGCACGTGTTTGGTATCACTGCCAGAGTGCTTGCGCCGGAAGAGCTGATCGCATCCAAAGTCTTCGTCACGCGGCGAGAGCGCTTTGACGGCGCCGATATCTGCCACATCATCTACGGCACGCGAGGCCGCTTTGACTGGCAGCGACTGCTGGCCCTGCTCGGTGAACACTGGCAGATGCTGCTCTGGTACCTGGTGCTCTACCACTACGTCTACCCGGCGCAATGGGACTATGTGCCTGCGGAACTCTGGCATGACATGCTGCAGCGCTTTCACCACGAACTGCAACACCCGAACAGGAACGCCGGGTTTCGCGGCAGTTTGATTGACGAAAACATGTTCTCCATTGACGTGCTGGAGTGGGAGAAACACAACATCCAGGATGAGTACCGGAGCAGAGCCGAGCTGATCTCGCCGGAAGCCGAGGAAGCGGCTTGACGTCATGAGAATCGCCGCCACCGCCGATATTCACTTCTCTCCGCAGAGTTACGACCGTCTTCGCGAGCCGCTGGCGCACGTGCGCGACGAAGCCGATGTGCTGGTCATTGCCGGCGACCTTACCAACTACGGTACGCCGGAAGAGATGCATTCCCTGCTCAACGCGCTCGTTCGCCTGCGCCTGCCCATTGTGGCTGTGCTGGGCAACCACGACTACGAAAGCGGCCGCGAGCAGGAGCTGATGAAGATGTTGCACGACGAAGGAGTAAAAGTCCTCGACGGCAGCAGCTATGAGCGCGACGGCATTGGCTTCGCCGGAACCAAGGGCTTTCTCGGCGGCTTTGGACGAGGCATGCTGACCTCGTTCGGTGAAAAAGAAGTCAAGTCCTTTGTCCAGGCCTCACTCGACGAGACCATGAAGCTGGAGCGCGCGCTCACCATGCTGCGCGCCTCCAAGCTGGTGATCGTCACGCACTACGCGCCCATCGCAGAGACCGTGCAGGGCGAGCCCGCGGAGATTTGGCCTTACCTCGGCAACTCGCGCCTCTCTGAAGTGATTGACCGCCACACCGCCGTCCTGGCATTGCACGGCCACGCTCACCACGGCAGGCTCGACGGCAAGACACCAGGAGGCGTCCCGGTACACAACGTGGCCGTCTCATTGCTGATGGCTCACAACGGCGGCAAGCCGTACCGGGTGTTTGAGGTCTAGACCGCACCCTCCCCCGCTTGTCCCCAGCACCCTGCTCGGAACCTCTTAGAGCCTCTTCGGCGCGGAACGGCAATTCTAAGCAACTGCTTCTTGATGCTTAAATACTTAAGACTGAATACCCTAGTTAACGACTAGCCATGGGTCTAGAGTTCATACTCATCTGTAGTACACTTGCCATTCTGTAGTTGTCCCAAAGTACATCACAGTTTCTGTTTTCGGAAATTTTTTGGCCTGACCGTTTTTTCCACAGCCCTCTAATTTATCGTTTTCCCAATTTGGAACTTACTCTAAGCAATTGGCTCGATTTCGGGCTCGAGCAGTCGCTGTCAGCTCGTTTTGTACCCAGGTTGTCTTGAATCTCTTGCCGTCGATGCCGGAGGCGCATGTGAACGTTACAAGGTTAATTGCCGTGGTGAGGGTCGCATTCATTATTCTTATTCCAGCCATTTGCAGCGTAGGCGCCCTGGGGCAGACTCCCGATGTGGCGCGCTCCACGGGAAGCCCAACAACAATCTATCACGGTACGGATCTAGAGACGGTGGACGCGAACAGTGGCAACTTGCGGATCTCCTTGCCTCTCTTGCACATGCCGGGACGTGGTCTCGACACCGATATGGTACTCACCTACAACTCTAAAGTTTGGGGATCCGGGTTTATTCCTTCGTCAGAACCGGGAGTCATCCCCCCATCAGTACTCACAAATTTTGGTGGGGGCCTCTCCCGGGGAACTCTCATAAGCTTCAATAACGGCGTCGTCGGAGGGCTCGGATGGAGCCTTGGAGTGCCACGCATGGGTAATGTCGACTCAGGAGGTGACCAATGCGAGCAGACTGACGCAGTGACCGGGAATTGCCTGCTGACCATCACCCATGGCAGCTGGGCACAGAATGATGGAACACAGATTCAACTCGTTCGCAGATCTGACGGAACCACTTTCGTTCCGCCTTATGGACAACTTGCGAGCTTCGATGGGAGTTTTGCCTATTACGATGGTCAAGAAATGCGGTTTAAGGATGGTTCGACGGCGCGGATCTTTTTGGACACGAACTCTGTATGGACTCAGACTTTGGCCGATAACAATGGGAATACAATCCAGTGCACTCTGGCTTCAAAGGGAAGCCTCGCCGGGTGCATCGATACATTGGGAAGGGCCATCACCGTGACCAGCGATGCCTTCTGGCAACTCCCGCAAACGTTGACTTATATCGATTCGGGTGGAGCCTCACGAAGCATCAGTTTTCAATACGGCACTTTCACATTAAAGTATCCCTTCGGCGCTGCCAATCAATACTGCAACTGGGGTTCTCCTAATCCCATCAGTGCTCCCCTCTTAACGGGCGTGACACTGGCAAATGGCCTTAGCTATCAGTTCCAATATCTGATCAACGCTGACGGCACTACTACGGGAGAAGTTGCAAAAATTATTCTTCCGACTGGGGGCTATATTCGTTACGTATATGACTTCGCCCCCATTAGCAACGATGCCAACCTGAATGCGTGCGGTTTCATTGGAATGATCGCTCAAGACCGCATCGTGACCAACCGAGTTGTAAGTCCTGACGGGACAGCCGCCTCAGAGCAGGTCTGGTCATACAGCGTTACCACGCCAACCCAGCTCATTGACGGCAGGGCCAGTATTGTTATGACAGTTCGAGATCCGTTGGGCAACTCACAGAAGTATGCTCGCGACATTAGCGGCTGGCCGCTTGTCCATCACATCGACTATCTAGACGCCTCAGGCAAGATTCTCAAAAGCATAATTGGTCAAGTTGAAGAGGGCAGTTACGGTGGTAGCCAGGAACCCTATTTCTATTTCCAGGCATTTAATAATCCCCGCTATAGCTCACTTACCACAATTCTGCCGGACACCAATCAGCAATCGAAAGTCACCTTTTCTTACGGTACATACAACAACGTTATCGAGAAGGATGAGACCGATTGGGGGGCTGGCGCACCAGGCGCAGTTATCCGCAAAAGGAGTTTTGGCTATTTGCACGACTCTAATTCGGCTTATGCCGCCCCAACCGTCCACATTCTCGACCGCGCAACCAGCCAGAACGTCTGCGATGCTGGAAGCACCTTCTGCTCCCAAACCACCACCAGCTATGATACGGGCACGCTCACGTCAACAACCAACATTATCCAGCATGATTACACTAGCTATTCCGTAGCCAACACGCTTCGCGGCAATCCCACTCAGGTTTCACGTTTTCTGAATACCACGGGCGGTTCAGTAACCACCTCCAGCTCTTATAACGACGTTGGCAATTTGCTTCAGGTGACCGACCCCAGGAGCAACGTCACGACTTACAGCTACGCAGACAATTACGCAAACGGAACACCTGCCCAGCCCACGTCTGCCTACCCGACCCTGATCACTCTCCCAACAACAAACGGCGTCAATCATAAGCAGCGCTTTCAGTACTATTTCAACACCGGCCTGACTTCGGCCAGTTGCGGAGAGAATCTCCCCTCTGCTACCGCATGTGTTACCGGCTTGACCGGACAGCCTGATTACAAGTCGTTCACTTACGACTTGCAGGGCCGTCCCGTCGGCCTCACCTCCGGTGATGGCGGGCAGACCACTTACACATATAACGAGGCCGCGCTGCCAATCAACATTGCCACCAGCACGAAAATAGACGGCACCCACAACCTTACTCACACCACTGTGTATGACGGTTTGGGACGGCCCTCGCAAACCCAGCTCACTTCTGATCCTTCAGGCACAGATTATCAATTCACCACCTATGATTCTGATGGGCGCACGAGCCGGGTTTACAACCCCACCCGTTGCAATCCGCCCGACACCAACTGCGGTGAAGCCACCTGGGGTTACACGTCGTTCACGTATGACGGGCTGGGCAGAACAACCGTTGTTACCGCCCAAGATGGGGGTACGACTACCTCAGCTTTTTCTGGCAACACGGTCACAATTACAGACCCTTCCGGTAAACAGCGGCGCAGCGTCAGCGACGCCTTGGGGCGGCTCCTTGAAATAGATGAACCCCACATTGGGTCTCTCCCCACACAAAACAACCACGTTACCCTGCAGTCGGACGGCAACTTCGTTCTTTACAACTCCGCCAATTCCACGCTTTGGGCGACCGGCACCTCCGGAACAGGCATTGGTCCTGTTGAAGTGCAGGACGACGGAAACCTCGTGCTGTACAAATTCATTTGGCAGGCCGGAACTTATCGCCCTTGGAATGGCGGCATAGTGCCCTACGATTCGTGCCGCGTTGGCGACTCGCTGTTTGCCGGGCAGATTCTTTTTCAGGGCCAGTGTTTGGAGAACACCACCAACACCACCTTTGCCCTCATGGACAACGGCAATCTTGAAATTTATGACCGGCAGTTGGGTCAGATCACGTTCCAATCATTCACATGGGGCAATACCGGTGCGTACCTCGTCATGCAGAACGATGGCAATCTCGTGATCTATTCTGTAAGCGGCGTTGCGCTTTGGGCCAGCGGCACCAATGGATCGGGCGCCAATGTGGCCACCCTGGAAAACGACGGGCGTCTGATCCTGTACAGCACGGTGTGGAGTGCCGGTACTTCCCAAGGCCAGGTGTCGGGAAGCCTGACTCACCCCCCTTGCGACATCGGCTACGCCATAGGTAGCACGGGCGTAGTGGGGACGGGGCAATGCGTGGTTTCCCGCAACGGCCACTTCGAGCTGCTCTTGCAGACAGACGGGAACATGGTGCTTTATGACCTGGCACAAAACCCTGCCGCCGCGCTCTGGTCAACCAGCACTGCCGTAACGCCTGTTTCACCCGGAATAGGGATGCCGACCTTGTACTTCTACGATGCACTAGGCAACCTGCTCTGTGTGGAACAGCACGGCGATGTTGCCCCAGGCTCGCCCAACGCCACCGGATGCAGCGCCCCTCCCAGTTCAGACCCCACCAGCGTCTGGCGCGTTCGTCGCTTCACCTATGACACCCTCTCCCGCCTCGTCAGCTCTTCTAATCCTGAGTCGAATACCGCACTTGTTTCCGGCACGCCCACTCGTGTACCGGCCACTTACTCGTATGATCCAAACGGGAACCTTCTGCAAAAGACCTCGCCCGCGCCTAACCAAACCGGCACAGCCACCCAGACCGTCAGCTTCTGCTATGACGCTTTGAATCGTGTTACCGGTAAGAAGTATGCCGCGCAGAACTGTCCCTTAACGTCCCCTGTCGCCAGCTATTCCTACGATCAAACGTCCTTTAACGGCTTGACGATTGCCAATGGAATCGGCCGGCGCACCGGTATGACGGACCAGGCCGGGACAGAGGCCTGGAGCTACGACCTGAACGGCCGCCCCGCCGCAGATAAGCGCACGATTAGCAGCATCAACAAGACCACAAGCTATGTTTACAACCTCATCGGCAGCCCCACCAGCGTCGCCTACCCCAGCGGCCGCACCATTACTTACACTTACAATACTGCTGTCCAGGCGCTTTCCGCGGCGGACACTCCCAACTCCATCAACTACGCCACGCTTGCCGCCTATTCGCCGGCGGGGGCATTGGCGTCACTGAAAAACGGAACAAATCTCACTTCCAAGCTTTTTTATAACAACCGCATGCAGCCCTGCCGCACCTTTGTGACCACCGGGACGACCAATCCCGCAAACTGCCCTGACAACTCCCAGACCGGCAACATCTTGGATTTCACCTATAGCTTCAGCCTGGGAGCTGGCGACAACGGCAATCTCACTCAGATCACCAACAATCGTGATAGCGCGCGGACCCAGAGTTTTACTTATGACCTGCTAAACCGCATCGCCACTGCTCAGACCACTTCAACAACAGGGGCCAAGTGTTTTGGCGAGAGCTTCGGGATTGACGCCTGGGGCAACCTCACTAATATCGGCGGGCTTACAGGCTATTCGGGCTGCACGCAGGAGAACCTCTCCGTCACCGCCAACGCCCAAAACCAGATCAACACCAGTGGTTACGATGCTGCAGGCAATGCTCTCGTGACCGGTTACACCTATGACGCTGAGAACCATCTTGTCACCGCCGGTGGCGTTACCTACACCTACGATGGCACTGGTAAACGGGTCAAGAAATCCAATGGCAAGATCTATTGGTACGGCATGGGCTCCGATGTCTTGGATGAAACCGACTCGGCTGGCAACACCAACAATGCAACATTTAGCGAGTACGTCTTCTTCGGCGGCAAGCGTGTCGCCAGGCGTAATTCTTCCAACACCGTCTTCTATTACTTCAGCGACCACTTGGGCACATCACGCGTGATCGTGCAGTCTGGCCAGATTGCGCCTTGTTACGATGCTGATTTCTATCCGTATGGCGGTGAACGAACGCCTGTGGCTAACACCTGCCCCCAGAATTACAAATTCACCGGCAAAGAGCGCGATGCCGAATCGGGGTTGGATTACTTCGGAGCGCGGCTCTACGCGAATCAGTGGGGGAGATTCATCCAACCAGATCCTTCTCCCTTAGGCATCGCCATTGGCGATCCACAATCGTGGGATTTATACAGCTACGTTCACAACCGGCCGCTCAATGCCGTCGACAAACATGGGAATTGGAAGACAGAGTTGCATGCCGATTGGGTACGTCTGGCGCTGAATGGCTTCTTGTCCGCTGGAGAAATCAATCGTTTGGCAAATCGACAGTATATTGCTGATTCGAAACCAAATCAGACCCCGTCAAAATCATATACGCACGCAATGAGAGACGGCACCAACAAGAATGAAACGCTTGAGGAAGCGAAAGACAGGATTTGGAACCATGTGCGGCAAAAACTCAAGGAAGCAACAACCAACAATGGCAAACTAACGCCAGCCCAGTTGGATAGCCTCGGTGATGCCATCCATACGTTGCAGGATTCGACATCTCCTATGCATACCGACAGGAACAGCAATCCCATATCATGGACAGGAGCTTATGATGAAGGATATAGGCATATCCAGGGAGAAGGGACACCTGCGGCTGACTGGCACGGGTTTGGGCAAGCCATTAGGCTTACGTTAGCCGCACTGCTTGAGGTCGACGCTGTCGGCGCTGCTGCCAAGGGGCTCACTTATGACAATGTCGATGCGGTTGCCGATGAGCGGATTTCGCGGGCTGTTCATGAGTATTTCTATTTTCACGGAATTAACAATCCCACTGAGGAGGGCCGCGCACGAGCTTGCGCACTAGGTAACCAAGCAGCATGCCAGCCTCATCCTACAAATTAGTTTGAATGAAGTTCTTGCTCAACCCAAGGCGATTTCTTAAGGCTGCGCTCTTCTCTGCGCTGTTAACAAATCTCGTGTGGTTATCGCTAGAGGGTCACACTGAATCATTAAAAAATGTTGGCCTCTGGATATCAGGACCAGCAGGGCACTTGGCGATGCACACGACGCCGATCCACAGTGAGAAGTTCTTGGGCACTGTATTGTCGTATCAGCTTGTACTCGGGGCAATTGTATTCTGGTTGGTTTTTGCGGTCTGGGATTGGGTGCGGCAGCCCAAAACCTTCTAGATCGATAGGCATGATGGGCCGGGACGGATGGGTGGCCCCGTCTTCCCCTCCCTTTTTCTGTCTTCACCATCATGATAGGGCGCCCCATTGTTTGCTGAGACGCTTGCTTTTGTTTCTCGTGCTTCGAAAGCAAACGGTGGGATTCGATGATCTTTCTCTCTGACGGTCTTGCTCCATTTCGATTCGGCCACCAGCTTCTTTTTGACGGCCTTGGCCGCGTCACCAAAACCCAGCACGCCATGCCCAGCGGCCCGGCCGGGTGGCCCGGCTTTCCTCCCTGTTCTTCTGTCCCTCACGGTAACGCGCGGGTGCCCCATTGTTTGCTGAGAAGCTCGCCTTTGGTTTTTGAGCTTCGAAGCAAACGGTGGGATTCGATGATCTCTCCCTCTGATCCTTTCGCGCTCCATTTCAGTTCGGCATCACCAATACCTTCCGCTACAACAACCGTCTCCAGCCCATCAACATGTCGGCCTCTGCGCCCAGCCAGACCGTCTTTTCCATCGGCCATGACTTCCACCTGGGCAACGGCAACAACGGGAACGTCTACGGCATTACCAATTACAAAGACGCCAACCGCAGCCAGACTTTCGCCTATGACGCGCTGAACCGTCTCATTTCGGCCCAGAACTCCGGGACTGATTGCAATGTGCTCGTGTTGGGCGGCAAGAAAAAGTTCTGGGGAAACAACTACGTTTACGACGCCTGGGGCAATCTGCTGCACCGACGCCATAGGCACCATCAAGGCCGAATCCGACTATTACCTCTTCAACAACAAGAAAGCTGTTGAGCGACAAGTTCATCAGCGAATCCGCTTAACCGGAATCCCCACGTAGATGGCGTCCGCTTCGAGTTTCATGTTTTTCGGCACAAAACTCAGCGCTCCTACTTCACAGTTTGGACCGGTGGTGACTCCGATCTCGACGATGCTGCTGACCCCCACCGTGGTGTTGCGGCCCAGATGTACTGTTCCGGTCTTGATGATTCCCCCTTCAACGGTATGGCCGGAGAGATGGACGTCGGCGCCGATCACCACGTCATCTTCAAATTCGAGAAGGTTGTAATCGTTGAGTTCAAGGCTGTTGATGTACACTCGCCTACCCAGCCGCGCGCCTGCCAGCCGCAAATGGAATGTCCAAAGAGGCGATCCCCGAAAGAACGTGCCGGCGACCAAGCGCGCGAAATGGTTGGCTGCGGCATAGCGGACGAAATTCAGAAGCGGCCAATCGAGGTCGGCAATACGCATTTCAGCATGGGCCGGTGTGCGCCAGCCCACCAGCCGTATGGCCAGCGGGGAGACCACCAGCATCGCCAGGGCAAAGATGATATAAGAAGGTATAAGCGCGCCGCTCAACAGGATGACTTGGAGGCGCGGGCTCGAATCGAGAAATCTTGCGAGCTGCCACCACAGGATTACAACTGGCATTGCGGAGAGTCCGCAGACAACGATTTCGACGAGCACAAGCGTGCTCACCGCCCAGCCAATTCGCCAGAAGTTGACCATGCGCTTCCGGGTGGAGTTACGGCCTGTCATGAGTACTCTCCTGAACAACTACAATTCTCGCACTTTGGTACGCGGAACCGGCCCAGCCATGGTCCTGGTGCCCGGCATGGACGGCACAGGGGAGCTGTTTTATCGCCAGGTCCCGTTGCTCGAAGAATCTTATTCCGTAGCTACCTACGCGCTGCGCGAGGATGCCCCGAGCATGGAGGTGCTTGCCGATGATCTCAGGCAAGTGATTGAGCAGGCCTCACCAAAAGACAAGCGCGCTATCGTGATGGGGGAGTCGTTCGGAGGGACGGTGGCGCTCAGCACGGCGCTCCTGTATCCGAAACATGTATCGGCCCTGGTGATTCTGAACTCGTTTCCCTACTTCGCCCCGCAATTCCGCCTGCGGCTGGCCATCGCCGGGATAAGCCTTGTGCCCTGGGGCGCAATGGGCCTGGTGCGGCATGCCACGTCATTCTTCATGCACTCGCGGCACACACACCGCGACGAACTCAAGAAGTTCCTGGAACTGACAGCGCGCACCACGCGGGCGGGATACAAGAGCCGGCTTAAGATCCTGCAGAAATACGATGTAAGAGAGCGGCTGCGCGAGATCCAATGTCCAACATTGCTCCTTGCCTCTGAAAATGACCATTTGATACCGTCGGTGGCGCAGGCGCGGCTGATGTCGGAGCGGATGCCGTCCGCGACCGTGCGCGTGCTATCCGGCCACGGACATGTCTGCCTGATTGCGCCGGATCTTGACGTGGGCCGCATTCTCGCCGAATGGCAAAACAGCAGACCTGCCTATTCCGGCAGGACACTGCCCAGGAATTGCGCCAGCACCTGAGCAAAGGCGCCGGGATTGTCGCCCTGCACGGTATGTCCTGCTTCGCCTACTTGCGCGTAATGCCCATCCCGGAACTCGCCGGCAAGCTTTTGCGCGTCCTCGCTGGTGAATACGTCGCTCAAGCTGCCCTGTACCACGAGCGTCGGACACGCGATCCGGGCCGCTTGCCGGAAGCGTTCTCTTAACAACTCGCGGTCCTTTTCCCGGTTTACGATGCCGTGCCACATGCGAAGATCGGTCTTCCTTGTCCATTTGCCGCTGGGATGCTGGCGGAAATTGTGCAGCAGGCTGCGTCGCAACAGCCGGGGATCGCGGCGCGGATTGAACTCCATGGCCTTCTCAATCGCCTCTTCCAGAGAATCCAACTCGGCGGTTTGCGTGACATAATCAAGAATTCGCCCGGCGCCTTTCGCCAGCATGCTGGGTCCGGCATCCACCAGCACCAGGGCGGCGAGACGGTGGCTGTGGTGGAAGGCATAGTTGAACGCGTTGAATCCACCCATGGAGTGGCCCACGAGAACAAATTGATCCAGGGCCAGGTGATCGACGAACGCTTCAATATCTCCACGGTGCGCGTCGCCGCTATAATCAGCATCATCGGCCCACGCGCTTTCACCGTGGCCACGCTGGTCAATCGCGTGGCAATGATACTGCTGCCGTAAGACGAGGCATACCACGTCCCATGTGTGGGCGTTGAGGGCGGCGCCATGGAGAAAGACAATGGGGCGGCGTCCGGCCGTGCCCCAGTCCAGAAAGTGGAGCCGCATTCCGGGCCTTGCAATTTCGCGCCTCGCCGGTAATACGATCTCGGTCTCAACGCCTGAGATTTGCGCAGCCAGCGCCAGATGCTCCAGCTCTTCTGCCGGCTCCATCGCCGGTTTTCGTGGTGGTCGGACCTCGTTCACCTGCCCCCGTGGTGCTCCATCCATAGGTCAGATCGAGCAGACCTCAAACTAGCCTTCAAATATACATCGGGGCATCCTGCAGAGCTTTTGCAGACCCTGGAGCGGCAGGAATTCCTCTCTGCTACTATTATTTCCAGTGAATCCCACAGGCTCCAACGTTGTCCGCATTGAAGCCGAGGCCCTGCGCGAACTGGCGGAACGCATTGCCGGTCCCATGGGACAGGCGTTCGACCGCGCGGTGGAGTGTCTGCATTCCTGCGCCGGTCGCGTGGTGGTGACGGGGATGGGCAAGAGCGGGATCATCGCACGCAAGGTGGCTGCGACCCTCAGTTCCACGGGGACGCCGGCGCTCTATCTCCATCCTGCGGAAGCGGTCCACGGCGACCTCGGCATGGTGGTGAAGGGTGACGTGGTGCTGGCTCTCTCCTACAGCGGTGAGACGGAAGAGATCCTGCAACTGCTGGCCACCATCCGGCGCATTGGCAGCAAGCTGGTCACGATCACTGGCGACCGCCTGTACAACGGCAGCAGCGTCAATAAACGCTCAACCCTGGCACAGGCCGCGGACATCGCGCTCGACTGCTCGGTGGCGCAGGAAGCGTGCTCCATGGGGCTGGCGCCCACGGCTTCCACCACGGCGATGCTGGCGCTGGGCGACGCCCTTGCCATGGCGCTGGCCGAAAAACGTGGCTTCAAAGAAGAAGACTTTGCCAACCTGCATCCTGGAGGCAAGCTGGGCAAGAAGCTGGCGAAGGTAGGCCAACTGATGCGCACAGGCGACGCCGTGCCCAAGGTGGAACGCGCCACCAAAATGCCGGACGTGATTTATGAGATGTCCCGCAAGGGGCTGGGCATTACCACGGTGGTGGAGAAGGGCAAGCTGCTGGGCGTGATCAGTGACGGCGACCTGCGCCGGCTGCTGGAGAAGCGCAAAGATGTCCTGGGCCTGACCGCGGGCGAGTGCATGACCGCGAACCCGAAGACCATTGCCGCCCAGGAGTTCGCCGCCGCCGCGCTGAACATGATGGAGCAGAAAAAGATTACGTCACTGATTGTGACCAGCGGGGACGGATCGGTGGAAGGGATCGTGCATCTGCATGATCTGTGGGGCACGGAGATGGTTTAAATGCAGCCTTTAGCCATTAGCTCTTAGCCTTTAGCTTCCCTCGCTGCGCTTGCGACGCGGGCTAAAGGCCAAGTGCTAAGTGCTCATGACTGACTCACGCGATCGGGCAAAGAAGATCAAGCTGATCCTGTTTGACGTTGACGGCGTGCTCACCGACGGCACGCTGTGGTTCTTCCCTGCTCCGGCGGCGGGGCCGCGCAGCACAGACGCGCATCGCAGCCAGCACGGCGATGCGCCGGGCTTCGGCATCGTAAGCCAGAACATGATCGAAGCCAAAGGCTTTAACGCTCATGACGGCACAGCCATCTCCCTCGCCCGCCTGGGCGGCCTGAAAACCGGAATGATCACCAAGCGAATCTCTGAAACCGTGGCGCTGCGCGCGCGCGACCTGCGGATCGATTACCTGTTCCAGGGCGCCGAAAACAAGTCGCAGGTGCTGGACAAGATCATCGCGGAGAGCGGTTTGCGCGAAGAAGAGATCGCTTACGTGGGCGACGACGTGATCGATCTGCCGATCATGCGGCGCTGCGGGCTGGCCATTGCCGTGGCCAACGCGCGTCCGCAAGTGAAGGAGATGGCGCACCACGAAACGCCTTCCGGCGGCGGCCGCGGAGCGGCTCGCGATGCCGTCGAGTACATCCTGCAGGCGCAAGGCAAGCTGGAACAGGTGATTGAGGCGTACATTGGGACGAGGACCGGCACGCGCGAGCAGTGAACTTGGGTTCGGTCCACCAGGGCTAAGGCCCAACCTTAAACAAACCTTTCCGCGACCGCCGCTCTTCCACCGCGACATTTACAAGGGCGAGGCCGACTTGCGCGCCGAGGCGGGGTCCCCGGCGCGCGTCGCTTTTTGCGCGCGATGGGGCGGGAGCCCGCTGCCCAAGGGCTGATCACATTACACAGGAACAACACTCTCGAAGCGGTTTGGAGCGAAGCGACAAAAGTCGTCTACAAGGGCGAGGCCGACTTGCGCGCCGAGCCCGCGGCAACAGGGCTGATCACATTACGCAGGAACAGCACTCTTAAAGCGGTTTGGAGCGAAGCGACAAAAATAAAGATACAAAACCCACCGGTTTCCCTGCCGTAGCGCTTTTCGCGCCAACCGGTGGGTTCAGCTTGTTTCCGCCAAATCCCCAAACGAACAGAAACTGGCAGACACTTACCTTGGAATCTGTTGTAGGCAGGAAAGGTTGCCGCTTATTCCGGTTGCCCGGTTGCCGGCTTCAACCCCCGGACAAAAGCCACAAAATTCGGGTCTTTACGCAGGCCGGCGAAAACATTGTCGCGCAGGGCGTCGCGGATGGGATACCCCTCCTCATTGGCCTTGCTCAGGTAATAGCGGCAACGCTCGGCATCGCCGCGCTGGCCGTACATCTGCGCCATCACGTAGTGAAAATGGCCCAGATCGTTGGTGGTGATCAGCTTGATGGAAACGCCGCCGGAGGGCGAGCGATCGAAAATCAGCGGATCAAGCTCCATGGCGCGCTGGTATTCCTTCACCGCGTGGTCAAAATCTCTCTGTGCGAAATACGCCGTCCCCAGGTTGCTGTGAAAGCTGGCGCTCGCCTCATTCAGGTTGATGGCTTTCTTGTATTCCTTGATCGAGGATCCCCAGCGGTGCATGTTGTAATACAGCGCGCCGAGATTGTTGTACGCTTCAGAGTACTGCTTGTCCATGTGGATGGACTGCTGGAATTCCTTCCTGGCTTCAGCATCACGACGCAGCAGCATCAGGCTGATTCCGGTCTTGTTGTGCAGGACCGCGGTGTTGGCTTTCTTGCTGGCGGCGCGATAGTAGTCAATGGAATCCAGATAATGTTTCTGGGCGCGTAGAAGGTCGCCCTGGTTCTCAAGTTCAGCGGGAAGCGCGTCCTCCGGCGGCGGCGGAACGCGCTCAACATAGCGCGGCGTATCGCTATTCACAGGCGTGGGGTCAAGGGGTTGTTGAGCAGAGAGCGCGAGGGCAAATGACATCAAGATCGCGGCGCCAAGCAAACGGCTGAACCAACCCATGGCGGACCCTCCTTATTGCGGCCTTGCTGTCCCTGGACCATTGGCCGCCGGCTTTCGATCCTTATTATCGTCCTTCTTCTCGTTGTTCGAACCACCAAAAATGCGTCCCCAAAAGCCCTTCTTTTCTTTCGTTTCCGGCGGCTGCGCCTGGCTGCTTGCGGGCGCTGCGGCCGGCGGAGCTGCCGGGAGCCGGACAGAGTTCCCTCCAACATTAGACGGCGGAGGCGTGGGTTTGGGTTCCAGGCCAAAGATTCTTTGTATGAAATTTCCGTGCTCCCCGGAGGCGGTCTGCTCGCAGGTTTGGGTCGGTTGCGTGCCGTCTATGAACGCCGTGGTGTAGTCGTCCGGGCAGGCAGGGGTGGCGATGTGGTTGGTGGCCTTGTCCAGGGTCAGCTCCACCACTCCTTGCGGCGGGGCAAACGGCTTGACGTCAGAATACTGCGGCAGGTTGACCGCCCGCTTCATGAATTCGGTCCAGACGGGCAGGGCCAGGGCCGCGCCGCTCAGCTTGATGTCGCTGTAATCGTCATACCCCACCCACACCACGCACAGCAGGTTTGAGGTGTAGCCGGCGAACCAGGCGTCATGCGAGCTCCCGGTCTTGCCGGCTGCGGGCGCGGTAAAGCCGCGTGTGCGGACGTTTGCCGCCGTTCCCGTATTCATCACGCCTTCCAGCATGGCGGTAATCACGTAGGCCACGCGCGGGTCCAGCACCTGGCTTTTTTCCGGCTGATAGTTATCAACCACGTCGCCGTTGGGATCGCGCACGGACTTCACCATGATTGGCGTAATGCGCTGCCCTGCGTTGGTAAACACCGTATAGGCGGACGCCATCTCCATGGGCGTTGCGTCATACGATCCCAGCGCCATCGCCGGCGTGGCTTTCACTGACGAGATGCCGGCCACCTTGGCCAGGTTCGCCACTTTGTCATAGCCAACCATCTCCGCCACCTTCACCGTGGCGTTGTTCAGCGAATGGGCCAGCGCGAACTGCGCCGTCACCTGCCCTTTGTATTCCCCGTTGTAGTTGCGCGGAGTATAGACATCGTCGCCGTTGATGAAGGCAGTTGGAGAGTCATCCACCAGAGTCGACGGCGTAAACAGCGGCTGTTCGTTGGTGATGGCGTTGTTCATCGCCGTAGCGTAGACGAACGGCTTAAAGATCGAGCCCGTTGGCCTTTTCGCCACCGCATGGTTCAACTGGCTAAAGCCGTAATTGCGTCCGCCCACCAGCGCCAGCACCTCGCCCGTATGCGGATCCATGGCCACCAGCGCCACCTGCGCCGTGGGGCCAGGCGCAATCTGCGTTTCAATCTTCTTCCCGACCTTTACTTTCTTCACGCGCAGTTTGTTCACTGCCGCGTCCACCTCTTTGATGGCCACCGCTACTGACTCCGCCGCCGCCTTCTGCAGATCAGGATCGATGGTGGTGTACACGCGCAGGCCTTCGTGGTTCAGCTCGTCTTCACCGTACTTCGAGATCAACTGCTCGCGGATCAAATCGACAAAATACGGCGCGTCACTCGCTTCCACGTTTTGCGGCGCCAGCTTGAGCGGTGTGGCCTTGGCTTTGTCCGCCTGATCGCGCGTAATGGCGCCGGTCTCCACCATCGCTTCCAGCACCAGGTTCCTGCGCTCCAGCGCGCGCTCCGGATGCCGGTACGGCGAAAGGTAACTCGGCC
>DASVFK010000349.1:0-2555 GCA_036380095.1 Candidatus Angelobacter sp.
CGGCATGGCCTCCGCCATTGAGGCCCAACGCGCCGGCTTCTCCGTGGTCCTGGTAGACAAGGGCTGCCTGGTCAATTCGCTCTTCCACTATCCGGCGAACATGACGTTCTTTACCACGCCGGAGCTGCTGGAGATCGGCGATCTGCCCTTTACCACGGCCAACCAGAAGCCCAACCGGCAGGAAGCGCTGGAATACTACCGCAATGTGGCCCAGCATTACCGGCTCGACGTGCGCCAGTACCAGCAGGTGCTGAGCGTGACCGGTTATGACGGCGCCTTCCGCGTGACCACCCGCGACCGCCATGACCGCGAGCACGAATACACGGCGCGCAAGATCGTAGTGGCCACCGGGTATTACGACCGCCCCAACTACATGGGCATAGCCGGCGAGGAACTGCCCAAGGTGATGCACTACTACACCGAGCCCCATCCTTACTTTGATATGGACGTGCTGATTGTTGGGGCCAAGAACTCGGCGGCCATTGCCGCGCTGGAGTTGTGGCGGCGAGGCGCCCGAGTGACCCTGGTGCATCGCGGGCCGGCCATCCACCAGAACGTGAAGTACTGGATCAAGCCGGACATCGAAAACCGCATCAAGAACAAGGAAGTCACCGCATATTTCAACAGCACGGTGTGTGAGATTCTGCCGGAATCAGTCCGCCTGCGAACTCCGGAAGGCGAACTTACGCTCAAGAACGATTTTGTTTTTGCCCTCACCGGCTATCACCCGGATTACGAGTTTCTGGAGTCGCTGGGCATCGAGCTGACTCGTCCGGAGATGCGTCCGGTGTGCGATCCCAAAACCTTTGAAAGCAACGTGCCCGGGATTTACGTGGCCGGCGTGATCGTGGCCGGGGCCAAGACGAGCGAGATCTTTATCGAGAACGGCCGCTTCCACGGCAAGCAGATCGCCGCGGACCTGAGGAAGAAATCGGGTCATCGGGAGATCGGGTCATCGGGAGATCGGAAAACCTAAACACTGATGACACGGATCACACTGATTCCGGGAAAATGATCTATGCAATCTGTGTCATCCGTGGTGAGGTTCTGATTTTCCGATCACCTGATCACCCGATGACCGGATGCCGTCAAATGTCTTCTTCCAGATATTCCATGGCCGCGTGCAGGTTGTTCTCTTCCAGAAAGAGCCCCTGCAATCGCGCCCGGCCCTCTTTCTGCGCCTGCTGGGCCGCCGACTGCGCCATGGGCAGGTCAATCCGCATCTCCTCGTGCATGAAAGGGACCAGTTCGTCGGGGTCCACGCGGGCCACAAACGTGCCGCCCGCGTTCTGCTCAAACATCACCTGGTAGCTGGCCGGCTGATCATCCATTTTCATGATGTCCAACGTGCCTTGGGGCATGGTGCGTTCCTCCGCTTTCAGGCCACCCGTGGAGGGGGAAGGTGGCATAGATAGGACGCAAAAAGTCTACTGCCGGTTTGGACCCAAAGTAAATGACCGCCGCCAGGCGCAAAAACACGCCGATTCCCCGTTCCTAACCCCAGGCAGGACTTTGGCTTGCGCCACAGGCCGTTTGCTCAAGCCAAAAGGCCTCTTGCGGTATGATCTTGGGGCGGCAACTTACAACCGGAGAAGACCAGGTTCTATGAAACTTCTTGCACTCTTTCTTCTGCTGACGGCAGGGGCCTTCGCCCAGATTCCCGGGACCGAGGAAGAGAATACTCACAATCATGGCAATCTTGGCGCTTATTTTGACTACACGCGGCTCTCCACCAAAGGTTCCACCGCCAACATGCTGGGCTTCGGCGGGCGGATCGGCTTCAACGTGCAGCGGCACATTGTGCTGGAAGCGGAAGTCACTTACGACTTCAAGCGCAGCGTAACCAACACCATTACCGCCGGCGGCATCACCAGTTCCTCCACGGCCAACGTCAAGTCGCTCACCGGCCTCTTCGGTCCCAAGATCCAGACCACCGGCAACACGCGCTTCTTTGGCCTGGTCAAGGGCGGGTTCGTCAACTTTGGGGTAAGCGGGCCGGGACCAGCCGGGTCGGTCAACAACCAGCTTGGCAACCTGGTGAACGGCGGCACCAGCGCGGTGGTTTACCCCGGCGGCGGGGTTGAGTTTCAATGGGGCAAGTTTGGTCTTCGCGCGGAAGCCGGCGATGAGATCATGTTCCTGAGCACCATGCAAAATAATTTTCGCGCCACCGTGGGATACAACTTCCGTTTCTGAGTTTTTTGCATCCAATGAGCAGGCGGTGAGAGTAGCTCGCCTGAGTTGCTTTCTCTTTATTGAGCAGTTGATCAGATGTCGGCATTCACAGGGGTACACGGCGCGCAAGGGGTTCACGGGGTACATAAGAAGTACGCTCCATTGCTGGGGCTGGTGGCGGGCTACGGGCTGATCGTGGCCACCATCTGGACAGAGCGCGCGGTACAGCGCCAGCTCTTCTGGATCACTGCGGCTTTCTTCTTCGCAGCCACGGTCATCGCCTTCTGGGGGAAGCCACTCGAGCTTCCCCGGCTCAGTCTCACGTTGGTTCTGGTCGGTCTTGGCGTGCTGGTGGCTGGAGCGGTGGTGCTGGTGGCCGC
>DASVFK010000350.1:0-17222 GCA_036380095.1 Candidatus Angelobacter sp.
CAGCCACATGAACCTGGCCTTCCTGGCGTATCTTGCCGGTGACAAAGCGGTGGCGCTCGATGAGTTCGGGAAAGCGCGCGCCATTCGCCCCTCTGGCTTTGACAAGGCGTGGAAGGATGAAATTGACTTCGATCCCTTCAAACCGGTGGCCGCCGACAAAGAGTTTGTGCAGAAACTGTTTCCCAACGGAGCGCCGCAATAAACGATGACGACCACAATGGCAGCGCCGGCGTCGCGGTTCGTCCCTGCACAGCTCAGCCTGCGCGGGCGCCTGGCCACGCGACTTGTGCGCGCCATCGTCAAGAGCTGGCCACGCAATGATCCTGATGCCGTGGTGCGCCGCGCGCGCCGGGTCTTTGAGCTGGGAAATCCGCTGGGCTTTCTCTATACACGCGGAATCGCGCGCTGGCCTGTGAATGAAAGTAGTGCGAATGAAAGCACGGTGCGAGTCCGAGGCGAGTGGCTCATCCCCGCGGGAGTGGAGCAGGAACAGAAAGTGTTGTTGTACATCCACGGCGGCGGCTATGTAAGCTGCTCGCCCAGTTCGCATCTGCCCATCACCTCGTCGCTCGCCCGCCTGCTCCAGTGGCGCGTTTTCTCGCTTGGTTACCGTCTGGCGCCGGAGCACCGTTTCCCCGCCGCCGTGGACGATGCCGCTGCGGCGTACTCCTGGCTGCTCACTCAGGGCGCGCAGCCGGAAACCATCGCCGTGGCCGGAGACTCGGCTGGCGGCGGACTGGCTATGGCCCTGCTGCTGCGCTTGCGTCGCACGGGTGTTCCGCTGCCTGGGCGCGCGGTGTTGCTTGCCCCGTGGGTCGACCTCACCGGCAAAGGTCCATATCGCAATGCAAAGACCTGTGCGATGTTCACCGGCGAGGAGGCGGCGACGTTTGCGTCGCTCTATCTGCATAGCGCCGTGCCGGAAACAGAAGAAGCCTCGCCCCTATTCGCAGACCTGCGCGGCCTGCCGCCGCTGCTCATCCAGATAAGCAGCACCGAACTCCTGCTCGATGACGCTCTCCGCCTACAACAAAAAGCCTCTTCGGCGGGCGTGGAGGCACGGCTCAGCGTCTATCCGGGCTTGCCTCACGTGTGGCAGATGTTCGCCGGGTTGGTGCCGGAAGCAGGGATGGCGCTAAGAGAGGCGGCGGAGTTTGTGGGCGGCGCTGCCCTCGTTCCAAGGTACTAATTCAGAAACTCTTTCTCAATGAAATCAAGTCGTTTCTGCAGGAGGTTGGCGTATTGGATTGTGGCAGGAGCATTCACTGGGATACGAGTAGCCACTGATTTCCTTGCTTTCACAGCGTCTACCCACTTCTGCATTAATTCAGTGTAGTTGCGCAACGCAGAGAGCGGCGTGGGGCTCGAGTCAATAACGAGATAAGCCGGCGGTATGTCTCCCACGACGACCCACAGCAACGAGTCAACCTTCTTGGAACCAGATTCTATCTCCAAGAGAAAAACTGCGCAGACGCCTCCAACACCCCACCCAAACCAGGCGCGACGGATACTTTTGCACCATGTAAAGGACAACAAATACTCGCTGGCCTCAATGGCCATGTCTCGCAATAGCCGTTCATCTTTCTTGCTGTCTCCACGCATCCGCTCGACTGGAACCAAACCCGAGAGGTTTACAGTTGGGTTCAAACTTTCTTTCGACGTTTTGCCCATCGGCTGGTTTTCTACCTATTTTTTTCTCTGCACCAAGAAATGCGCCAGCTCCATGAGCGTGTCGGCGCGGTGGACGAACGAGCCCAGTGCATTGCAGGCAGAGGCGACCAGTTCATCGGCCTTGCGCAGCGATTCGTCGATCCCGAAAAGCGCCGGATAGGTCGCTTTCTCTGACGCGGTGTCTTTGCCTGCGGTCTTGCCCAGTTGCTCGGATGACTGAGTAACGTCGAGCACGTCGTCCACTATCTGGAAGGCCAGGCCGATAGAGCGGCCGAAGTCGCGGAGTCGCTGGATCTCCGGCATGGAGCCGCCGGCGTAGATTCCGCCCGAGGTGAGGCTGGCGGTGATGAGAGCGCCGGTCTTGGAGCGATGAATGTATTCGAGCGTGGCGGCGTCAGGGCGCAGGCGCTCGGCTTCAAGGTCTTTGACCTGGCCGCCGATCATGCCATCCACGGTGCCAGTGGCGCGGGCAATCTCTTCAATGATCTTCACACGGGCTTCAGCAGGGCATTTGAGGCGCGCCATGATCTCATATGCCTGGGTTTGCAGCCCGTCGCCGGCAAGGATGGCGATGGCTTCGCCGTAAACCACGTGGCAGGTAGGCTTGCCGCGGCGCAAGTCGTCATTATCGAGCGCGGGCAGATCGTCATGGATGAGCGAGTAGGTGTGCAGCATTTCCAGCGCGCAGCCCAGTTCTTCCACGCCGGCGGGCAGGGCGCCGGCGATCATGCGCGCGGCTTCCATGCACAGGATAGGACGCAGGCGCTTGCCGCCGGCGAAGACGCTGTGACGCATGGCCTGGTGGATGGATTCAGGCCGCTGCGTGGACGCTGGAAGCAGTTTGTCGAGGGCCTGGTCGATGGTCTGCTGGCCCTGGGAAAGGATGTCCTGGAGCATGAAGCTAAGAGTATAGAAGAGAGCGGGTGAATTCGAGAATTGCCAGGATGGCCGAAATTGCCAAAGATCGCCCGGGCTTGGAAAGGCACGTGGCGAAAATCCACCACGGAGACACCGAGGCACGGAGAAGAGTAAAGAGTCGGGATGAAGAGGCGGCCGCAAAAATGGTATTTGCTTGACTTTCGCTTTAGAGGTGCTAATGTTTAGTGACTGAGGAGACGCATTCGGCAGAACCGCCGGCTGCGTCTTTTGCCGTTTTATGGGGAAACACGGAGCCGTTGGAAAGCAGAATCCTACCGCGGATCATCGCTGATGAACGCGGATCGCTGAAAGCGGCAAGACAGCCCATAACCAGGCTCAAGGCTAGGAGCTAGAAGCTAGCAGCCCATTGCTTACTTATGATTGTTGCCATTCAGGGAGAACGAGGCGCATTCAGCCATCAGGCGGCGCTAAAGTTGGCGCGCGGAGCTGAGGTGCTGGCGTGTGCACGGTCAGTAGAGGTTTTTGAGGCGCTGGAGTCAGGACAGGCGCAGGCGGCGGCCATCCCCGTGGAGAACACTTTGGCCGGACCAGTCGGCGAACATCTGGATCTGATGTTGGAGCGCGATGTATTTATCATGGCCGAATTGCTGCTGAGGATCGAACACAACCTGATTGCCGCGCCGGGAGTGAAACTGAAGGACTTGCGGCAGGCGCTCTCGCATCCTGTGGCGCTGGACCAGTGCCGCAACTTCTTCCGCAGCCATCGCCAGATCAAGTCCGTACCCTTTTATGACACCGCTGGAGCTGTGAAGCACGTGGTGGAAAACCGGCTTCAGGATGCGGCGGGCATCGGCAGCTTACAGGCAGCGAAGGAGTACGGCGGCAAGGTGTTGATGTCAAGTTTGGAAGACGATCACCAGAACGTTACCCGCTTCTTTCTCATCCAAAGGAAGAGAAAGGCAATCAGGGGAGCAGACAAGACCTCAATTGCGTTTTCCCTCAAGAACCAGGCAGGAGCTCTGTTCCGGGCGCTGAGCGTGTTTGCGTTGCGCGATCTGGACCTGAGCAAGATTGAATCCCGGCCGGTGCGCGGGAAACCCTGGGAATACCGGTTCTTTGTGGATATTCTGCGAGGTGACGACGAGCCAATGCGGAACGCCCTGAGGCATCTGCAAGAAGTAGCAGGATTTGTGAAGGTGCTGGGAGTCTACAAAAGGGCGAGGTAGGAAAGGCCTGTCGCTGACAGAGCTGATTGACGCTGATGAACGTCTTGCCTGAAGGCCCGCGATTCGCAAGCGAATCGCTAGACGCTGATACGGGTCAGCTTTTGCTGACCCACCACCAAGGTAAGTTGCCGAGGGGGAAGGATTTGTATAGAATCCGTCGCTAATTTGGGGCAGCGAATCGAAGGGGCTCGGCTGCATCTTTTGTGGGCCCAGGGTCATCAATATCTGAGCGTATTATTGTCAAGGATGAATATGGCCTCTGAAAATCGTAATAATGTCATAGCTTTACCGGGAGAGCCGCGGAAAGAAAAACCAGTGGAAGGTACCAAGGCGGGAGCGCCGGTTTTGCCGGTGATGGCTTCACCGGGAGAGTCGCAGAAGGAAAAACCCGTGGAAGGCACCAAGGCGGGAGTTCCGGTTCTGCCGGTACGAGATACCGTGCTGTTCCCCCACGCGGTGCTGCCCTTGACCGTGGGGCGTGATAGCTCCATTCAGTTGATCAACTCCCTGGGAGAAGAGAAGACCATCCTGGTGGTGGCGCAGCGGGAAGCGCGCGTGGACACGCCCCAGCCCACTGATCTCTATAACATCGGCACGCTGGCGACCGTACACAAGGTCGTAAAGATGCCCAATCAGAGTCTCTTCGTTTTCACGGAAGGTTTGCAGCGGGGCACTCTGGGCGAGTTTACCCAACTCACGCCGTTCATGCGGGCCCAGGTGAATGAGATTCCTGACGCCGAACCGGAGCCGTCACCGGAAATTGAAGCCCTGCAGCGCAACGTGCTCACTTTGTTCCAGCAGATCGTTGCCGGATCGCCTACGCTCTCCGACGAACTCCAGACCGTTGCCATCAACATTGAGGAGCCGGGCCGGCTGGTGGACTTTGTGGCTTCATCGCTGCCATTTCTCTCCACCAAAGACAAGCAGGAGATCCTGGAAACGTCTGAGGTCCACAAACGGCTGCAAGTGATCAACCAGCATCTGGCGAAAGAACTGGAAGTACAGCAGCTCCGCAACAAGATCCAGACGGAAGTGCAAGACCAGGTGCAGCAGTCGCAGCGCGAGTACTACCTGCGCGAGCAGATGAAGGCGATCCAGAAAGAACTGGGCGAGCAGGATGAGACCCAGCGCGACGTGGAGGACCTGCGGCAGAAAATTGAAGCTGCGGGCATGCCGGAAGAGGTAAAGAAAGAGGCGCTAAAAGAGTTGACGCGCCTGGGCCGGATGTCGCCCATGGCGGCCGACTACTCCGTCACGCGCAACTACATCGAGTGGCTGGCGGTGCTTCCGTGGGCCAAATCGAGCGGCGTACAGGTGGACATCACCAAAGCGCATGAAATCCTGGATGCCGACCACTACGACCTGAAGAAAGTCAAAGACCGCATTTTGGAGTACCTCTCTGTGCGGCGCCTTAAGCCAGGAATGAAAGGGCCGATTCTGTGCTTTGTGGGACCTCCGGGCGTGGGCAAGACTTCACTCGGCCGCTCGATCGCGCGGGCGCTGGAACGCAAGTTCGTGCGCCTCTCGCTGGGCGGCGTGCACGATGAAGCGGAAATCCGCGGGCATCGGCGCACCTACATCGGCGCGCTGCCGGGACAGATCATCCAGGGCATTCGCCGGGCTGAGACCAACGATCCGGTGTTCGTGCTGGACGAGGTGGACAAGCTGGGACGCGACTTCCGCGGCGACCCGTCCTCGGCGCTGCTGGAGACGCTGGATCCGGAACAGAACTCCACGTTCCGCGATAACTACCTGGACGTGCCGTTTGATCTTTCGAAAGTACTGTTCATCTGCACCGCCAACATGCTGGATACCATTCCGGAACCGCTGCGGGATCGCATGGAGATCATCGAGCTGCAAGGCTACACGGAAGACGATAAGTATCACATCGCTGAGCGTTACCTGGTTCCCAAGCAGATTGAAGAGAATGGCCTGACCAAAGAACAGATTGAGATCCCGGAAGACGCTGTGCGTTTTGTGATCCGGCATTACACGCGCGAAGCCGGCGTGCGCAATCTGGAGCGCAACATCGGTACGCTGTGCCGCAAGCAGGCGCGGCGCATCGCGGAAGGCAAGGCGGAGAAGCTGCTGGTCACGCGCGAGATCGTGCAGGAGTTTCTGGGCGGGATCAAGGTGCGCATCGATACGGAAATCGCGGAGCGCACCAAGCGTCCCGGCGTGGCCGTGGGACTGGCGTGGACGCCCGCGGGCGGCGACATCCTTTTCATCGAAGCCAACAAGATGAAAGGCAAAGGCGGCTTCACCATGACCGGGCAGCTCGGCCAGGTGATGCAGGAGTCCATGCAGGCGGCGCTGACTTGGGTTCGTTCCAATGCGGCCACGCTGCATATCTCGGAGGACTTCTTCAAAGACCATGACATTCACATCCACGTGCCGGCAGGAGCCATTCCCAAGGACGGCCCTTCGGCGGGCGTGACCATGGCCACGGCCCTGGTGTCACTGCTCACCGACCGCTGTGTGCATCCGCTCACGGGCATGACAGGCGAGATCACGCTGAGCGGCAACGTGCTGCCCATCGGCGGAGTGAAAGAAAAATTCCTGGCCGCCAAGCGCGCCGGAGTAAAAGACGTGATTTTCCCGGCCGAAAACCGCATGAATGTGGAAGAAGATCTCACACCTGAGCAACTGGAAGGCGTGAACGTGCACTTTGTAACCATGATCGAAGAGGTGCTGGCGATTGCTCTGCCGGTCAACAAGCAGGAAGAACGCCAGGACGAAGAGACACGGGAGCGCGTCCTTACCGGGGCCTGATTCCTTACCAAACTGAATTTCAGAGGGCGCTGAACATCGCGCCCTTTGCCGTTTCTTAGGGGCTGTTGCCGGGCAGGCGCGAAGGGGCTGAAGAAATCGCCTTAATACGTCGTTTAGATCCGGCAGCAGCTTGGCGTGGATGCATCTAAGGAGCGCAGGTACAAACACACGGTCCTTCTGTCACACCATTCGGTGACAGTCATCACTGTCCAATTAGTTGATTGTCGGTCTGCTGATATAAGGAAAGGAGTATCTTTCATGCCTACCTTGATTGACCACCTAGTGGAAGGTAATGTTATTTCGGCAGACAAAGCGATCTTTGAAAAGCACCCTCTTGCTGTTCATGCGCTTATTAACGGAACAGAAGTTGCGAATGCAGTAGTGGACCGTTTGGGTCATTATGAACTGCGGTTTCAGCACGAGCGGGAAAAACCCACAACTGAATTGCATGTCGCTTCGACTTCTGGAGCCAAGGAGCCCATTCAGATTGCCACGGCCGAACTACTCACGCCGTCAGCTTTTTCCATTACAGATAACCGCGTGACTGCTTATCACGATTTTACTGTTGGGCCTCTCGACGTTGGACCAGCGGATTCCACGCGCTACTCGGTTTATGGACAGGTGTTTGTTCGCAGTAAGCATACGATCGAGCCGATGTCCGGAGCCAAGGTGAACTTTGACGTTATGGTGCCCAAAGCTGTAGGAGGAGCCTGGTCTGACGATCTAACAGAAAGGTACACCGCTGCCGACGGGACATACTCTGCGAGCGGCTACCACAAGGTGTTCCCGAATCCAATGGCACAAAAATCGCCTTATGTGATTGTCAGCATCGCCGAATTGGCGAATGGGATCTGGACCGTGCTCTATAGCGAGACGTTAGGTAACTTCACGAACCCATTCTCACATCACTTCGATTTCCTGGTTGATCGCAAGTGATCTGACACCGCTCACGGGCTTACCAGGAGAACGCAGGTGTACTCAGTTCCACGAAGCTGAATGTCGTGTTTCGAGGAGAAGGTCTCCGTTAGAGGCCCCGACACGTTGTGAGGAAGGGCTCCGAAATCGAGGCGGGAGAACGACCCATCATTTTCTTGAGTGTGGACTCCAGCCGAGACTTACCTTGCCCGCATCTAACCCCTAACAGGAAGAATCTGGACTAGCTGGGGTTTGCGATGGCGGCGGAACGCGGCAGAACAGAGCAAATGAAATATCGGCCGCGAGTAGTCCTCCTCTTTTTGGTAGTCTGCACGGGAGTTTGCGTGCCCGGCGCGCAAGAGAAAGAGAACAGCGTGCAGGCATACGCTGAGGGCATCCGCCAATCCACGGTCGCCGGACAGATCGCCGCCATGGAGCACTATCTGACCATCGCGGAGAATGGAATCCTCAAGCAGGATGCGCTGGAAGTCCTGATCTGGAACTACACGCGCACGGGAAGCCTGGAGCACGTGAAGCAGCGCGCCCAGGACTTGCTACGGCTGGACCCGCACAATCCCGTGGCGATCGCTGCGCTGGGCACGCAGGCGCATGTGCAGACGCCGGCGAAAGGGAAGAACGCCACGGCGGAGAAAGCTGCCAGGCAGCAGATCATCGCGCTCAACTCAGCCCTTGTGGCCCTGGAGAAGCTGCGCAAGCCCGAAGGCATGCACGATGGTGACTTTGCGGCGTTGCGCCGTCACGTGGAAGCGCAACTGGAAGGTGCGCTGGGACTGATCTACGTTGCGCGCGAGGAATATCAGGAAGCCAAGACTCCGTTGCAGCAGGCCGTCGCGAGTGATGCAAGCAATGCGCAGTACGCGTATGGCCTGGGTCTGGCCTTGCTGCGGGCGAAGCAACCTGATCCGGCGCGCGCCTACTTTTATCTGGCCCGCGCAGCGAGCCTGACTCAGGGAACGCCGCAAGGGCAGGAGATCGCCGAGTTTGCGCGCAAGTCTTATCGCAAGGATGGCGGCAAAGACGCCGACTGGAACAAGTTCATGGTTGCGGCCGCGCCGCCCAAGTCCCGGCCGGCGCAACCTTCCGCCACGATGACTCCACCAGCGCCGTTGACATCGCCGCCTCCGGTGCAAGCAAACGCGATCCAGCCGGCTACCACGCCGGGACCTAATGTAAGTGCGGGCCCAGCCCCGGCGCCAAGTCCGTCGCCCATTCCTCAGCCGGCACAAGTTGCTTCGCTCACCCCGCCTGACATAAGCCGAATCAAGCCGCAGCCCACGCCACATCCTCCCGTCATCGCTTCACCTAATCCTCCGGTTTCGCTCGGCGTTCTGATTGAAACGGCGTTGCTCACGCGGGAGAACCGGCCCATGATCGTGGCCACCTTGCGTGATGTGGTGCGCCACCTTCGTCCGGGAGACGAGACCTGCATCCTGGTCTTCAGCAACCAGCTCGACTTCGAACAGGACCTGACGGCAAACGAGGAACTGCTTACGGAAGCAATCCAGGGCTTGCATCCCAAGCCGGGAACGGCGTTGCTGGATGGAGTCAGTTTTGCCGCCGCGCACCTCAAACGAATCGGCAAGAATCCCACGCGGGTGCTGCTGGTGATTTCCGATGGGCGCAGCGCGCGGGTGAACCCGGAGTCTCCGCCCCTCAGCGCGCAGATCAACGGGGTAAGGATTGACGCCATTGGCCTCAACGTGGAAGACGAGTCAGGACGAAACCTGCTGGAGAGCCTGGCTGCAAGCTCCGGAGGAAAGGCCACTTTCGTGCGTGGTCCTGAGCAGTTCAGGATGGCGGCGGCGCAGATGACCTTTGCCATGGGAATCTCAATCCCGTAAAGAAGAAAATCCATACCACTGATCGTCACTGATCAAGGCACGGATTTGCACTCATCGCAAAAAAAATCCGGAGCGGCTGCGTGACCTGCTCCGGATGAATCGTAAACAACTGAGTTCGCAGCTTGCGACTGCTGCAATTGATTAGACGCAGGAGGGTGCTGGACGGTTATCTGCGATTTTCGAAAAGATTCAGTTCTGGCCGTCCACTCTGGCCTGAACTGACTGGGGCGGAGGAGCCGAGTGGTTCATGTGGACAATCCGCCACTTCCCTCCGGTCTTTTCGCAGAGAGCTGTTCCGCGGGCGAGGACTACATGGTCCGTTAGATCGATGCGCATGTCGTACTCCACCCAGACTGCATCGCCGATAGGATGATGCCCGCGGGGAGTAATCGAGAGGTGCGCGGGCGGAGTGTGCTGGAAGTATCGGCGACGATAGTAGTCCATGGCTGCTTCCCGACCGTAGTAATCGCCGCCGGCGGCAAAGAGCACGAGCTGCGGGTCGAGGCAATCGGCAAAAAGGGCTTCATCGGCGTGATTGAAGGCTTCTTCACAGGCAGTGAGCCGCAGGTGCAGTTCGTCAATCCGGGCCTGATAGCTCTTGTTGTCTGCGCCAAGGTGCGCGGTCTGGTTCTTGAGATCGAGAGTTGCTCCCAGACGGGTGAGCAGGTCCACACCGAGAATGCCGTCAATCCGCCGGCCGCACGCCTTTCCGATCTCTGAAAGGTCGAGTGCGGGGAGCTTCAAGTCCTTGAGGTGGTGCTCGCCAATGGCCAGGTCAGAGAGCGTGATTTCACGCGCGCTCGCCTGGACCGTCCCGCTCCATGAAGTGACGGCGATGCGGCGGGCCTCGCCGCGGGTGAACGACTTGAGGTTGAGCATGGAGGTTGCGGCCGTGTCCACCAGGAAGAGGAGCTTCAGGCCGGCAACATCCATCTGGACCACGGGCAGGCGGTCACAGGTTTCCAGTGGAATGTCTTCTGCGCGGGCCAGCAGGCCAGCCGGCAGCAGAGAGAGGAGAAGAGCGGCAAGATGAAAGCGTCGCATTGGGGGCCTCTCAAAAGCTCGAGGGCCAGTATCGCATAAAAACGAACGTTCGTGCTATTATATTTCTTGCGGTAGATTTTCACCATGCCCGGAGCAGTCCAGCGAAAGACGGTTGCACGCCGCCGGAAGGGCGAGCGCACGCGCGAGAGCATTCTTCGCGCGGCCGTGGACCTGGCTTCCGTGGAAGGGCTGGAAGGGCTCACCATCGGGCGGCTGGCTGACGAGCTCAAGATGAGCAAGAGCGGCTTGTTTGCCCACTTCGGCTCCAAAGAAGACCTGCAGCTGGCTACGGTAGAGATGGCCCGCCAGATTTTTGTTGAACGCATTGTCCGCCCGGCTTTGGCCCGCCCGGAAGGCTTGCCGCGCCTGATGGGCTTGTGCCAGGGCTGGCTGGACCACGTGGCGGGACATGTGTTCAAAGGGGGATGCTTTTTCACCGCCGCATCGTTCGAATTTGACAGCCGCTCCGGCCCGGTCCGCGATGCCATCGTCGCCGTCATGCGCGCCTGGATTGACGTGCTCACGCGCGCCATTGCAGGCGCCCAGAAGGCCCGGCACATCAAGGCTTCCGCGGATGCCCGCAAACTTGCCTTTGAGGTCTACTCGCTGGCCATGGGCGCCAACTGGGCGCTGCAACTGCTGGACGACAAGGAAGCCATGAACAAGGCGCGGGCCAACATCCTGGCCCGGATACGTGCGGTAGCCACGCCGAACTGCCCGCCGATCAAGGATGCCAAATCAGCCTGACCACTTGAGTGTTGGAACCCGCCTGTTGCGCCTTCCTATTTCTTTGAGGGATCGTCTGCCGGGTTCACGTACACACGCTTGAATGGTCCCATGCCTTGCGTCTGGACCACGGTTTCGCCACGCGCCGCGGCAAAGTGGCTCTGGTTGGGTGGAACCGAGACCATGGATCCGGCAGGGAGGTTCTGGAGTTTGCCGTCGTCCCAGGTATCGCCGGTCCCCAGGCGAAGTTCTCCCACCAGCACCGTTGTTGTCTCCGTCACCGGATGGCGGTGCGGGGCAATCTTGTAGCCATCGGGCATCTTCAGGCGAAGCACAAACGGGCCATCACTCGCCGGATCGCCGGCAAGCACGGCGATCTGGGCCCCCGCCGGCAGACCCGCGGGCACGGGCTTCCAGGTGATCTTGTCGGGGGTCATATAAAGAACGCTGGCCGCCGGGGCCTGGGCGGAGGGAACTTGCACGGCAACCACAACAACCGCAATCGCGAACAGCAAGACAGCCGCTAGGGACTTGCGCATGGTTTCTCTCCTGAGGGTGAAGCATCACCGGGCGTAGATTGTACACTTGATGCGGCGCAGGAGGTGGACCATCGCGCACCAACGAATCAGACTCGAGCAAACCAAGAAAGCCAACTATCCTTTCAGCGATGCCGTGTGGGCGGGCGACACGCTCTATTTGAGCGGACACATCGGCCTGGATCCCAAAACCGGCAAGCCTCCGGCCAGCGCCAGCGCAGAAGCCAAACTGGTGCTGGACGCTTTCCAGCAGACGCTTGCAGCCGCTGGGCTGCAGATGAGCGACTTAGTATCGCTCCAGATTTTCTGCTCTGATGTAAGCCTGTTCGCCGAGTTCAACAGCGTTTATCGAACGTACTTCAGGAATGACGAGTATCCCGCGCGCGCATTTCTTGGTTCCGGCAGGCTTCTCTTCGACGCGCGGTTTGAGGTGCAGGGAATCGCCGCGAAGCAATAAGGATAAAAGCGGCCGCTGTGGCCTTCAGACGGCCGCCCGTTGGCTTGATTGGGTTTCTTACTCGGCCGTCGTGGGATCAATCACGGTCCTGACTTCGGAGACGCTGTTTGCGGGGAAGCCGCCCTGCCGGGCATGTTCGCGGACCGCTTCAGCATTGGGCGCGATGTAGACGCAGTAGATCTTGTTGTCGGTGACGTAGCTTTGCACCCACTGGATCTGCGGCCCCATGTTCTTGAGAACACCGCAGGACTTCTGGGAAATTGCGTGCAGTTCTTCCGGCTTGAGCTTGCCGGCTCCGGGGATTTCACGTTCGATGACGTATTTGGGCATGAATGGCTCCTTCCAGCCGACCGTTTAGCAGGAGGGATTCTAACAGAGGGCAGAGCGGTGAGGCGCTCAGGTCGTTCATGAGAGGGCAAGAACAAATCTAGGCGAAACGAAAATGACGGTGTTTTAAGTTTTCCTGTGCCCTTGCGACGTGTTATCCCGAATCTCCGAAGCCGAGCCTTGGTGAGGCTGAGTGAGATGAGGGACCTGGTCCGCTGCCGTTATCCAAAGTGAATAACGTGCGCCTGCACTACTTCATTTGCTGATCGCTAGCGGAGACCTGAGCGGAGCCGGTTCCTCGGCCTCGCCTACGAGTCCTAATAAAGTCGACCGTCATTCATGGGCTCGGCCTCGGAATGACGAGTCGTTGGTTAGGCAGATTCGACCGTGGTCAGTTCGTTTTAGATCGAGGCCGGAATCGGGCGAGTGCATGCGCCGCCCTGAAATTCGTGAATCCGAGTCTAGAGCCTTGATTAATTCTGTCAGTGCGCATCCAGGAAAGATTCCAGAGTAATCTTCGTTAACTCGCCAATGCGCTCAATCGTAATGTCCGCCGGCGGCAAACCGGCCAGAAGCTTGGGATCATGCGCGTAGTGGCCTTGGCGGGGAAAGACCGTGGTGACCTTGCTGCCCCAGACTTTTTTCACCGCCGTCAAAATGCGCAGCTTGTCGTCGATGAGCACGTAGTGATCGGCAGGGAAGCAGCGCTCCACGTCGTCCAACTCCTGTTCTTTGTGAATGTAGATGAGGACTCTTCCGTCCACGCTCTCAGCGATTCCGGAGCGCTCGACCTTGAGAGGCTGGAAGACCACGTCACCGTCAGAAAGAATCACGGCCTGGCCCCACTGTTTCACGTGCTCAATGGCATCCAGCGAATCAGGGTAGAGGCGCGTGGCAAATGGATAGTTGATCATGAAATGGGAAACGGTAAGTAGCCCAGGGTCGCGCGGATTTTCCACGCGATAGCGCTGCAAAGCGCCTAGATAATCAGCGTAGCCCAGTTCGGAGCGGAGTTGCTCAAAAATGTCCCAATAACGTTGCTCGCGCTCCACCCCAACCTGCTTCTCCAGGTGACGTTTGAGATCGGCGGTGACACGGTCGTTATCGAGCAGCGTGTTATCAACGTCGAAAAGAAAGACCAGGTTCGGCATACGAGTGGCGCTTCACGGAAATTGTACAGGGAGAAGGCGCGAGTTGTGGCCTTAACAAAGAAGAGGGCGTTGGGTTGGGGCGCCGAATTAAAACTCACGGCGCCCCGAGAATCGGCTGCCGATCAACTGGGTTCGCGCGCCGCTTTAGCTAGACGCAAAAACCCCTTTTACCTCCGGCTTGAGCAGATACCAGATAATCGCGGCATAGATGGCCAGCCAGCATGCGATCCAGATAAAGGCGCCGATGCGGAAATGGAGCAGGCTACTGAACAACCCCGGCAACTGGAATACGGCGCCAATCGCTGTAAGGACAATAGTTACGATGCGCGCCCACTCCCTGAGCGTCCACAAGCCCCATCCAACGAAGCCATAGAGTGCGGCAAAGACCAGGATGATGACCCCTATGGCCGCACCCATGCTTGCCACCAGGCTTGCCATGCCGGCGCCTTCTGCCTGTTGGCTCATCATGTTTGCCAAAAAGCCGCCACCCGCGATGAGCCCAATCCCGCCGATGATGCAAAAGGCGGCCCCCACAAAGCACAAAACCGCAATCACGGAAACACCCGTAGGCCTGTTCATACGCAGCTCCTTGTTGGATTGTTGGTAACGCCGGGTATTGTATCCAAATTCTGCGAAATTCGAGCGGGTTAATTGCGAGTTTTGCCCGGGCATCTGTACCGCTACAAAGCAGGACCCGCCCCAGGGTGGCGGATCCTGCCTTTTCTTACTTGATCTGGCCGGTGACCGGATCAAGATAGAGGTAACGTGTATCGCTGGCGTTGACCAGGCTGAAGTCAAACATCTGCACCAGAGAGTTGCTGGCGGCATCAAAAGATCCCTGGCCGATCCGCTGCCCGCCGAGCCAGTTGTCTTCAATAAAGCGCAAGACTGAGGCTTGGTTGGTCAAGGTATGGTCCACAAAGTTTTCTCGTGCCAGGGGAGAGACCAGCAGCAGCGGCGTACGCGGGCCAAAGCCGCAGCGGCCCTGGGCATGGTCAATCGCTGCGCCAGGCAAGGCACGGCTGCCATCACCGCAGGCGCCGAAGCCAGTGAGAGCGTCCGCCGGGCTGGTTGAGGGGTTCACCAGCGGGGGCACGGCGTGGTCATACCAGCCGCCGGAGCTGCCAAACATGATCACCACCGCCGTGGTGGGCCAGTCTTTTTGCTGCTCTTGCAGGAAATTGATGACCGTGACCACAAAGTCCTGCTCATCCAGCGGCCCCGCACCATCCTGCGCCGCGATGGGCTTGAGGAAGCTCACGGCCGGGAGGCCTCCTTCTTTCGCAGCGGTGAAGAAGTCGTTGATATCGTATTGGTGGTTGGCCGGACCGTTGTGCCCGATTTCGGTGACTGAGGCCGGGCGGATGTGTGCCGGGTTGCTGGTGGAGGCAAAGAACATGAAGGGCGCGTGCTCGGGAAAGTAGTCCCTCGTGGTCACACCGGAGAACCTTCCTTGCGTGCTGCGATTGCAGCCCGTGGTGCCATTGCGGTTGCTACGGGTGAGATCAAAGCCGCCTTGAAACCATCCCCAGGAAACGCCGGCAGCATTGAGGAGGTCGCCGATGTTACTGCCGCCCAACTGCACCTGGAGGCCATCCGGCGAGGAGCAGATGTCGCCAAGGGGACTGGCGTTGCCGATGACGGTCAAAGTACCGGCGCCGCCGTCCGTCAAGTTGGCGCTGCCTGGGCCATTCAAGATCTTAGTAACGCCGTTGGTCTGTCCAGAGACCAGATTTATTGCTCCCGGCGTTGAACTACCGAAGCCCGTGCTGAACAAATTGTCACTAAGAACAAAGTGCTGAGCATAGTTCCACAAAGCCGTGACAGTATTGCCGTCATAGAACCCCATGCTGGCGCCCGTAGTGTCTCCAGCTTCCCTGGGAAAGAGGTCCATCAGTCCCTGATTGATGGCCGCCTGTTCCTGCCCATAGCCACTTTTCCAAGACGCAAGCGCCTGGGCACGGTCAATGCGGAAAGGATTGGCAGCGCCGCTCCCGTTCGCGGGGTTGAGATTGGGGTTGTTGAGCAGCAAGGCGATGTTGAGCCGGTTTGCGCCGGGCGTGCCGGGCCGGGCCTGAAACTGCGGCTCGCCTGCGGGGTTGGCCGCTTCAGGATAAGTGCCAAAATAATGGTCAAAAGAGGCGCTTACCTGAAAAATCACGACCAGATGCTTGATTGGAGTAGCGGTTGGCGTGTTGCTGTTGCCGGCGCCGCCATCTTTGGCGGTGGCGGTCCCTAGAATCAAGGCAAGCGCCGCCAACAAGGCGACGGTTTTCCGGATGAGCGTTGGTACTGCTTTGGACATCATTCCTCCTTGGGGGATGTACGACTGAAGCAGGAACTCTGTCAGGATTGTACTGTTGTGCTAGATAAAGATAGTTCCAGAATATGTGTAGAATAGTTGTGGCCGTTCCATTTTGGGAAAAATGGCGGAACTCTTAGCCGGCCAAGAGCGTAGCACATAAAGTGGCTAGTTCCGGACCAACAACCACGCGGTCATACAATTTTCATCAGGCGTTCTCGGCGTGCCTCCCATTCATCGCTGGAGAAGATTCTTGGGCCCACTTCAATGAGACGAGGCAGCATGTTGAAGACGGAGACCGGGCTCCAAAAGCCGCCTTCGCGAGTGCGCAGGCCGCGCTTGTTGAGTTCGATGGCAGCCAGGGTGACGGAGTAATCTTGCACGATCAGCTCCATCATCTGCATGAGGACGGCGCGCTCGGCGGGGTCTTCTTCCAGGCGGCTGCAATCGGTGGCAACGCGCAAGCCATAGGGAATCTCTTCCACGATCACCTGCTGGGTGGTCTCTTCGCCTGCAATCTCGCGCCGCCACTCCAGCGCCACTAGCTTCCAGCCGGCTTCTGTCTTCTGCCGCATGTATTCCAGGTCCACCGAACCGGTCACAACCTCGCGAACGCGTTCAACCCTTGCCATAGGGCCTCCATGAGAGCCATGAGCACACAAACACTGCGCGGGAGAATAGCAAACCCCTTGCCAGGCGGGCGGCATGGGCAAGTGGTTGATTTGGCGACCAGATATCCTGAAGCGGGGGTTAGCAACCTGGCGACGTGATGCGCGGTTATGGGAAACGGCGTGCGAAATCGGACACCTGCCCGATGTACGGGTTGTTTAGTTTCCTGCCGAGCACGTTATTTAGGTCGTGGCGAGCAACGTTAATTAGTTTGGGCCGAGAATTAGTTCGTGCCGAGCACCAGGGTGGCGGTGGCGCGGTCAAAGAAGACGGAGCGGAAAAGCGAGGCCGGCAGAAGTCCATCCTGGGGATCAGTCTGTTTCAACAGATCATTGCGCAGGATGACCACCGGCAGGTCGTGCAGGCGGGTCTCTGAGATGGCGATTTCAGGCAGCACGACGGTGGATGCGCTGTATGCGGAAAGATTGGTGGACACCTGCATCATGCAGGCGCCGGAATCGCAGCGGCCGGCGCCGGGCCGGATGCGGTCCTGAAAGACAAGGACCTGGGCGATGCCGGAGTCGAGCGCGAGCTTCCAGCGTCCGCGGGGAGCAGCGTCAGACGTCACGGGGACCAGGATGCGCCAGTCGTTGATCTCGGCGCGCAAACGGAGTCCCTCAGGCACAGGAGCGGCCTGGGGAACGGTCCACAACTGCAAACGATGGTTGGTGTAGTCCAGGAGGAA
>DASVFK010000351.1:0-24562 GCA_036380095.1 Candidatus Angelobacter sp.
GACGAAGCGGAAAAATACTGGTTGGAAGCCGGCGTCCCCAAGGACCGCGTGTTTGCCATGGGCATGAAGGACAACTTCTGGTCCATGGGCGATACCGGCCCCTGCGGGCCGTGCAGCGAGATTTACTTTGACATGGGCGCCGCGGCGTCGGACGAAGGCCACAGCGACTGCAAGTTCCCCTGCGAGTGCGGCCGCTACGTGGAAATCTGGAACCTGGTTTTCATGCAGTTTGATCGCGATGCCCAGGGCACGCTCAATCCTCTGCCCAAGCCTTCCATTGACACCGGCATGGGCCTGGAGCGGACAGCGGCTGTGCTGCAAGGCAAGCCTTCCAATTACGACACTGACCTGTTCACTCCGCTCATCCAAGCGGCGGCCAAGCTCACCGGCGTCGACGTGGGCCGCGAGTTGGCCGTGGAGAAAAGCTCGCGTTCGGCTGCATCGTTGCGCGTGATCGCCGACCACGCCCGCGCCACCACCTTCCTGATCTCTGACGGCGTGCTGCCCGCCAATGAAGGCCGCGGCTACGTGCTGCGCAAGATCCTGCGCCGTGGCATCCGCCATGGCCGGCTGCTCGGAGCCACCACGCCTTTCATGTACCAGATGGTGTTCGCCGTGCGCGACCTGATGAAAGATGCGTACCCGGAATTAGTGGAATCGGCTGACCGCGTCTCCAAGATCGTGCATGAAGAAGAGCGGCGCTTTGCGCACACGCTGGATGCCGGCCTTTCCCGCCTGGAAGCGGACCTTCAGGCGGTGCGGCGCAGCATGGCGGACGCGCAGCGGATTGTCACCGAACAGGAATCCCTGACTGATTCAGGTGTGGGCCGCGCGCAAGTGGCGCAATACCGATATCAGGTCGAGCGCGGCATGGTCTATCGCGGCGACCACGCTTTCAAGCTCTATGACACATTCGGCCTGCCCTTTGACTTCATCATGGATGCGTGCCGCGACGCCGGTATCACGCTGGATGTGGAAGGCTTTGAGCGCGCCATGGAAGCCCAGAAGGAACGAGCGCGCGCCTCTTGGAAGGGCGGCGCCAAGCAGACCGCGTCGCCGGTGTTCCGCGACCTGGGCAAGACTGCGTTTGAAGGCTATCGCCAGACCGAGTCAGAAGATTGCGAGGTGCTGGCAATCGTAAAGGACAGCCAGGGTGTAAAGGCGCTCAACGCCGGCGAAGAAGGCGAGATCGTGCTCGACCGCACGCCCTTCTACGCCGACTCCGGCGGCCAGGTGGGCGACATCGGCGTGTTGTACAACGCGGAACACAACGCGCTGCTCGGTGACGTGAACGGCTGCACCATGCCGGTCCAAGGCGTGCGCGCGCACAGAGTCAAAGCGCGCCAGGCCATCCATGTGGGCATGAAGGTTGATCCGGTGGTGCACACGGAAGTGCGTGCCTCCACCATGCGCAACCATACGGCCACGCACCTGCTGCACGCCGGCCTGCGTGAAGTCCTGGGCAAACACGTGAAGCAGGCAGGCTCGCTGGTGGACCCCGGACACCTGCGCTTTGATTTTTCCCACTTCACTGGCGTGGCGGATGAGGAGTTGCAGGACATCGAAGACCTGGTCAACAAGGAAGTCCTGCGCAATACCAAGGTGGAAACGATTGAAGATGTGCCCATTGACGTGGCCATCAACGAATACAAGGCCATGGCGCTGTTCGGGGAAAAATACGGCGAGCGCGTCCGCGTGATCAAGATCGGGGACTTCTCCACCGAACTCTGCGGCGGCACGCACACGGCGGCCACGGGTGAGATCGGGCTGATCAAGATCATGAGTGAAGGCAGCGTCTCCTCCGGTGTGCGTCGCGTGGAAGCAGTGACCGGGGAAACGTCACTGCAAGAATTCCGCAAAGACCACCAACTGGAGAGCGTCGTAGCCACCCTGGTGCCCGGTGCGCAGCAAGCTGCATCGCCGGCGGAAGCCTTGCGCGGCGAGCTGGAGAAGAAAGAAGCCGAGATCAAGAAGCTGCAGAAAGAGCTGGAGCAGATTCGCATGAAGTCGGCGGCGGCCAGCGTGGCCTCCATTGACGAAAAAGTGCGCGAGATCAAGGGAGTGAAAGTGGTGGCGCATCGCGCGGACAATCTCGATCGCGGCCAGATGCGCACCCTGGTGGACAATTTCCGCAATAAGATCGGCTCCGGCGTGGTGGTGCTGGGATCGGTGCAGGATGGAAAAGTCGCCCTGGTGGTGGGCGTAACCGCAGACCTTACGGCGAAGATCCAGGCGGGCAAGGTGATCAAGCCTGTGGCGGAGAAAGTCGGCGGCTCAGGCGGCGGCAGGCCCGATATGGCCGAAGCCGGCGGAAAAGATCCAGGCCAGTTGGATGCGGCGCTCAATGAGGCCTATGCCGCGGTGGAAGGTCTGTTGAAGTAAGAGAGTGGGCCGCGAATCAACGCGAATTGCGCGAATTTTCAATTGGAATCTGCGTACGCATAACGCTCGCGGGTCAGTGCAGCGCTGTGCCGCTCCAGTAGTACGCGGAAACCAGCATGATTTCGATCACCGCCAGCAGGTAGAAGACGATTCGCATTTTGGTCACTTTCGGCATATCGCATGAACGCCCGGGGCCCGACTCCTTGCAAGCTTCTTCCCGACTAAGTTTTGTGAAGCGGTACCCGGTTATCCGGCGCGACGGCGGTGTACGTTGGAAGTGATTGATTCCAGGAAAGTTGAAACTGGTGGACCTGGTCGGGATCGAACCGACGACCTCTTCCATGCCATGGAAGCGCGCTCCCAACTGCGCCACAGGCCCACGAACTGACTGCCAGGCTCTATTTTCGCTGACCCGCCCGAATCAGTCAAACGATTGTCTTCTCCTGGCGTCCAACCTATTGCGCTTTTTGTGACTTAAAACGAAACATTTAGGGCCCCCGGCGCGTAGATTAGAATGAGAAACGGTAAATCTGCTTGAAAGTCCCGGAAACAACCTCACCCGTGCACGCGCCGCAAAGCGTCCGCCGTGGCGTCTCCCTGAAGGAGCCCATGATGATTGCGCTGGAGACTTTGCGCGCCCACAAGCTGCGCTCGTTTCTTACGCTGCTCGGCGTGATTCTCTCCGTCTCCACGTTGATCGTGGTGGTTTCCATGGTGGAGGGCACCAACCGATACGTGGCGGACAAGATCGCCAATTTCGGCTCCAATGTCTTTCTGGTGATGCAGTTTCCCCTGATCACCAGCCAGGAACAGTTCGTCAAACTGCAGCGCAGCAACAAGAAGGTCACCTGGGAAGATTATGAGTACGTCCGCGACCACATGACCCTGGCCAAAGCCGTGGGCCTGGAGGTGCGCCGCAACGGCAAGGTGAAATACAAGACGGAAACGATAGAAGACATTCAGGTCCGGGGCGTGACCGCCAATATAGCTGAGATCGACACGGAAGAGCCGCAAATCGGCCGCTACATTGTGGATGTCGACAACGAGCACCGCACCAACGTGACCATGATCGGCGTGGACGTGTCCAAGCGTTTTTTTCAGGGACTGGACCCGCTGGGAAAGTCCATCTACATTGACGGCGAAGCCTACGAGGTGGTGGGCGTGGCCAAGGAGCAGGGCTCGGCCTTCGGCCAGTCGCAGGACAGCTTCGTCTATATTCCCATTGAGACCTACCGCAAGACCTACGGCATCAACCAGTCCATGAACATCAACATCAAGGCGATCTCCGGAGACCTGATGCAGCCTGCCCAAGATGAAGCCCGCATGTTGATGCGCGCGCGCCGCCATCTGGGTCCCAAACAAGATGACAACTTCGGCATCCTGGAGCCATCGGCGCTCATGGCGCTTTGGAGCAACCTGACCGGCACCTTGGCCAGCGGTTCCATTGGGGTTGTCATGGTATTTGTCATCATTGGCGGAATCGTCATCATGAACATCATGCTGGCCAGCGTGACTGAGCGTACCCGCGAGATCGGCGTGCGCAAGTCGCTGGGCGCCACGCGGCGCGACGTGCTGCTGCAGTTCCTGATCGAATCCGGCGTGATGGCGGCCATCGGCGGCGTGCTGGGCATCATGGCGGCTATCGCGATTTCTTTTGCAATAACTCGCTTGACTCCATTCCCTATGCAATTGCCCATCCGTTGGGTTTTCATCGGCTTTACCATCGCCACAGCCATAGGCTTGTTTTTCGGCGTATACCCTGCCCATAAAGCGGCTAAGCTCGATCCCATTGAAGCTTTGAGGTTTGAGGCCTGACCATGGCATATTCTCACCTGCTGTCAGAAGACATGAAGATGGCCCTGGAGACCATCCGCACGCACAAGGTCCGTTCCTTCTTGACCGTGCTGGGCGTGGTGATTGGCACGGCCGTCGCCATCATCGTGGCCTCCATCCTGCTGGGCGTTCAAAAAGGCATCCAGGATTCGCTGAACGAGTTTGGCGTGGACAACCTCTTCATCTTCAAGTTTGATCCCGGCATACACTTCGGCCGGCTCAGCCCGGAAGAGCGCATGCGCAAGCCCATCACCTACGAAGACGGCATGGCCATGAAGGAAGAGTTGCCCGCCATCAAGGAAGTGGTGGTGGAAGCCCTGTTTCATGTCGGCAACGGCCCCCAGCCCATCCGCACCGCCCGCAATAAAAACCATGAGCTCACCAACATCGTTTTTCGCGGCGTCACCGCCAGCTATGCTGAGGTCGTCAACGGCAAGATGAAGGAAGGCCGCTTCTTTACCGATATGGAAGACCTGCATCGCGAGGATGTGGTGATTCTAGGCTTTGATGCGGAAAAAGCCCTCTTCCCCGATGAGCGCGCCGAAGGCCAGCAGTTGCTGGTGGACGGAAATTTTTACCGTGTCATGGGCGTTTTCGAAAAGAAAAAGAACACGCTCAACCAGGCGGGCGACGTCGAGGTCCTGGTCCCCTACCGCACCTACAAGAAGCACTATCCCAAGGACGACGAAAACGTGGTCATCGCCATGGCCCTGCCAGGAATGAAGAGCATTGCTGAAGACCAGGTCCACGGCTTGCTCCGCCAGCGCCGTCGCGTCCCGCCGGACAAGCCGGACAACTTCGGCATCAGCAGCGCGGAAGAACTGGGCAACCAGTTCGCCGATATCATGTCCAAGATCCTTCAATACGTGATCGGCGTGGTTTCCGTGGGTCTTCTGGTGGGCGGCGTGGGCGTGATGAACATCATGCTCATGTCGGTCACGGAACGCACCCGCGAGATCGGCGTGCGCAAGGCCATCGGCGCGCGCAGACGCGACATCAGTCTCCAGTTCATAACGGAAGCCGTCGCGCTTACCGGTGTGGGGGGCGTCCTGGGGGTCTTGCTGTCTCTCATTGCCAGCTTCCTCATGCAGCTTGCGCACTTTCCTTCGTCGGTGCCCGTCTGGGCTGTGGTGATTGCAGTCACCGTCTCCGGCACCGTTGGACTTTTCTTTGGAATTTATCCCGCGGTCAAAGCGGCCCGGCTGGATCCGGTGGTGGCGTTGCGGTATGAGTAGGCAGGTTGGGAATGCCCCGTAGAGACACGGCACTGCCGCGTCTCAAACAATTGTGAAGAAAAACTGGTCGTAGAGACGCGGCACCGCCGCGTCTCAAACAATGTGTCTAATCGGGGCAGCAGAAGATGTAAATGGTGAGAACGCTTGAGACGTGGCGGCGCCACGTCTCTACGCATATGTAGAAAAACTGGTCGTAGAGACGCGGCGCCGCCGGATCTCCAAGTATGCGCTCTGCTTTAGCTGTGCTAATTGCTAGTTGCCAATTGCTAATTGCTAAAATTCCGCCACGACATAATCAGTTCGAATCGGCAACACTCCGCCCAGGTCCGGCTTCTTCCCCCACATACCCATACGGACAAGGCCTGCACCCTGACCGGCAGCAGTAACCGCGTCGCAGCAAGTATTTTGCGGTGAAGACCCAGTTGCCGTTTTCCAGGTAGTAGTCTTCACCCAGAACCAGATCGTTGCCATCGCTCATGGCCGGCCTGCCAGGGTAAGCGGCTGCGCTTGCGGAGTCTCCACCACAACGCCATCGCGAAAGCTCACGTGCTTTCCCGAGATGGCGGGTACGCGCTCGCCAGGCACAACGATGCCGGCAAGATTCAGCGGGTCGGCAGCGGAAATAGTGATGGTCTCACCCGCAGGTGGAACGTTTTTCAAAGCGCGCAGTGATTCCACGGCAATCGGCAGGGCGAACTGCTCGCCGATAAAGCCGCTCACGAAGCGCCCGCCGCGGATCTCGCCCCGGTCTTCCATGCGGCGGAAGTTGATCAGCAGGTCGCGCCAGCGGGGAAGAATGCTCTCCCGCACCAGCATTTCGCGGAAGACCACGCCGTAGCGCTCCAGCAACATGCGGCAAACCGATTCCACCGCGCGCGCAGGATCGTCGCCTTCAAGCGGATGCAGCAATGACCATCGTCCTGCACTGTGCCGCGGGCGAGTCGTCTTGCCCGAACCTTGCCCTGAGCGGCGCTTGGGATCGATGAGCGAACGCAGATTGTCGAAGCCATCGGCCGTGACCAGGCCCGCCGCCACCAGTTCCCACAATCCGGTTTCTACTTCCGACTTCAATTTGTCCGTGCCGCGCACGATGTCCGCAAAGAATGAAGCGCCGCGCGAGCGCAGGAATTCGTTCACCTCCCGCGCGCCCGGGCTCAGCCCTTTCAGGCCCAGTTCCGCTTCGTGATGCGCGGTATGCACGCTGGGCAGGGCCATCCAATCGGCGTCGTCGCGCACGAAGAACGTGATGGGGGCAACGCTGGTGGGCACCACGCGGCGCACGCTGTCGCCGGCTTCCTGGAGCATGGCCGGATGCGGTGAGATGCGTCCCCAGCCTACCGCGCCGGTCAAGCAGAGCTGGTCCAGCAGTTTGGGATCGTAGTTGCCCACGCGCCGCGCCAGGATCTGCCGTTCCCATGCGCTGGCGGGAATTTCAAAGCCCTGAAGCTGGCGCAAAACCTGGAGGGTACCGCGCTCGTCACGAAGCTGGGAGCCAGGAGCCAGGTGCTGCCAGCGGAAGAGCCAGCGCATCAGCGTGGCCGCGGTCACCGGCTCAATCTGTTTTCGCAATGATCCCAGCGTCAGACGATGGATGCGCGCCAACAGCCTGCGCTCACACCATTGCAGTTCGTCTGTGCCAAGCTTTTCGAAGTTACCGCGAAGAATCAGCCCGGTAGATTCGATTCGCAGCAGCGTCTTCTCCACGTCAGCCGTAGGCAAGCGCAGGAAGCCTGCCAGGCCGGAAGCAGTTGCCGGGCCAAGATGCGCCAGCCAGCCGGTGACCATGGACTTCAGCGCTTCCTCGCGCGAAGGCGTCTCACCCGGCAGCTCTGGCGGCTCTGTCTCGAAACGCGTTTCCGGATAGAGCACGCGAAACGCTTTAGCTTTTTCTGCCGGGACCCAGAACCTTATGTCGTCGCCGACCAGCGCTCTGGTGGCCCGGTGTGATTGCTGCAAGCGTTCGAAGAAGGGAAGCCATACTTCGGCCGAAGCCCGCCCATCCGGCGCGCGAAAGTCTTCCGGCAGAGCGATCAGCGTTTGCAGCGCATCAGCGAGTTCGTCGGCATCGCGCACGTCGGGCCACGCGTCCGCGCGGACTTCGGCGATGGCCGCAGGATCAAGCCCGCCTACTTCTTTCAGCACCGCTTCCGGCAACGACCGCCGCATCTCCACGGCCCGCGCTCGGCGCTCTTCCAGCGGCGCGTCATCGAGATACGCGTAGGGGTTGCTGTTGAGGATCTCATGCGAGAAAACCGATGGCACCGGAGTGTCCACGGCAATGCACTTGAGTTCGCCGGAATGGATGCGCCGCAGCACGCTCTTCAATCCGTTCAGGTCCAGCGCTTCATGGAAAATGTCTTTCATCACCTCGCGAATCAGCGGATGATCAGGCACCTGGATGGGGCCATCCACGTTTTCCTGGCAGGCCGCCGCATCGGGGAACACCGAGGCCAGCAGGTCGGCGGAGCGCGTTCGCTGTATTTGCAGCGGAATTTTTTTGCCGTTCCAGTAGCGCAGCAGGGCCAGCGAGCGGTTGGCGTCCCAGCGCCAACGCGTCTCCAGCAGCGGAGAGAGCAGCGCCGCCTGCTGCAGTACTTCCTTTACGGTGTTTTCGTGCAGGAAGTTGAAGACATCAGAAAGCGGGAAACTGTGCTGCTCCGCCAGGGCGATGTTCACGCCGTTGTCCGTGGCCGCCGCCTGCAATTCGAAATTAAAGGACACGCAGAAACGCTTGCGCAGGGAAAGTCCCCAGGCTTTGTTGATACGCGCTCCGAACGGCGCATGGACCACGAGCTGCATGCCGCCACCTTCGTCAAAGAAGCGCTCGGCGATGATGGTGTCCTGCGTGGGCACCGCGCCCAGTACGGTACGGCCTGTGACGATGTACTCGATGGCCTGCTCCGCGCCGGAATCGCAAAGGCCGCACTCGCGCTTGAGCCATTCAACGGCTTCCAGCGTCTCCGGCGATTTCTGGTTGACGAAGCCGGGAACGGTGTTCGGCGTGAGCTCGCTGATCTTCTGCCGCAGCCAGCCCACCTGGTGTGAGAGTTCTTCCGTGCGTCCCGGGGCCTCGCCCAGCCAGAAGGGAATCGAAGGCGGCGCTCCGTGCGCGTCTTCCACCAGGATGCGCCCTATGGCCTCAATCTTGCGGATGCGCCAACTGGTGTTGCCCAGCAGCACCACGTCGCCCTTCATGCTCTCTACGGCAAAGTCTTCATGCAGGGTGCCCACCATCGTGCCTTCCGGTTCGGCCACCACCGTATAGAGGTTGGTCTCAGGAATGGCGCCGCCGTTCATGATGGCGATCATGCGCGCGCCGCGCCGCGCCTTGAGCCTGCGGTTTACGCGGTCACGGTAAAGATGTGCGCCGAAGCGCCCACGCTGCGCTGCAATACCGTCAGACAACATGGCCAGCAGGTCGTCATAGTCGCTGCGCTCAAGTTCGCGATAGGGATAAGCACGCTTGGCCAGCACGAATAGTTCGTCTTCGTCCCATTCTTCCGCCGCGCAGGCTGCGACGATCTGCTGTGCCAGAACATCCAGCGGGGCCTCCGGGATGATCAGGCGGTCGAGTTCGCCCTGGTGGATCGAGCGTACCAGCGCGGCGCATTCGATCAGTTCGTCGCGCGTCGTGGGGAAGAATCGTCCCTTGGGGACTGCGCCGCGCCAGTGTCCGGCGCGGCCAAAGCGCTGCAGGGCCACGGCAATCGAGCGCGGCGAACCGATGTGGCAGGACAAGTCCACATGGCCCACGTCGATGCCCAGCTCCAGTGATGCCGTTGCCACCAGCACCTTCACTTCGCCGGCCTTCAACTTGTTTTCCGCTTCCAGCCGCAGCTTGCGCGCCAGGCTGCCGTGGTGCGCCGCCACCAACTCCTCGCCCAGCCGCTCCGCCAGATTGAAAGCCACGCGCTCCGCCAGCCGCCGCGTATTCACAAACACCAGCGTGGAACGATGCTGCTGCACCAGCTGCGTGATGCGGTCGTAGATCTCGTCCCACAGTTCGTTGCTGGCGATGGGACCAAGTTCCTGCCCGGGGACTTCAATCGCCAGATCGAGCGCGCGTTTGTGCCCGATATTGACCACCACGGGATCAGGCTGGCCGTTGCCGGTGAGATAGTGGGCCACAATCTCGATGGGCTTCTGCGTGGCGGAAAGCCCGATTCGCACCGCGCGTCGTCCGGTCAGCGCGTCCAGCCGTTCGAGCGAGAGCGTAAGGTGCGCGCCGCGCTTGTCGTCGGCCACGGCGTGAATTTCATCCACGATCACCGTCTGCACATCGCGCAAAATGTTGCGGCTTCTCTGTGCCGTCAGCAGGATGTAGAGCGACTCCGGCGTGGTCACCAGAATGTGCGGCGGCCGCCGCAGCATGGCCTGGCGCTCGCGCAGGAGCGTGTCTCCCGTGCGCACGGCCACGCGGACCTGCGGCATCAGCAGGCCTTTTTCCCCGGCCAGCGCGGTGATCTCCGCCAGCGGGCCTTCCAGGTTTTTCTGGATGTCATTGCCCAGCGCTTTGAGCGGTGAGACGTAAAGAATCTCTGTGGTGTCGATCAGGTCGCCGGCAAGGGCCTTGCGTACCAGCGCATCGATGCAGGTGAGAAACGCTGCCAGCGTCTTGCCCGAACCCGTGGGCGCGGAGATCAGGGTAGTGCGCCCGGCAAGAATGTGCGGCCAGCCCTGCTCCTGGGGTTCGGTGGCTGTGCCAAATTTCTTGACGAACCACTCTTGGACCACTGGATGTGCCCAGGCAAGAGTCTCGGGAACGGGGGAGTACATCTCGCCATTTTACAGGATGTTCGTCATAGTTTCGCTGGTGAAATTTCTGCCCGACTCTTAGGGCATATGGGTAAGAAAGTTCTAAAGTGTCTTTGGCTCGAACCTTCACGCCAAGCTGCCCTTAGGTCCGGGAAAGCGCGGCTTGGGCCGGTATAATGCCCTTCCCATCAATAACTTAAGATAATTTACCTGTTTTCCACAGGCCCTTGCCAAAAGCTTTGGAGCGCAAGCTGCACTGAAACTGAAGTACCAGCAGTCCAGCTACATTTTCCTTGAGCCATTTCCTTCCGGCTTGTCTTTGCATTTCAATAAATTGCAGTAGCAGAGAAGAGACAATGAGAGACATTTCTCAACAGATGGAGCGGCTCACCCGGGAACTTCGAGAGCTTCGCCTGCAGTTGCAGCGGGCGAATTCGCAGACACCCGGCGCCGGCGAGCATAGCCGGGTCGTCTGCCAGGTCTTTGACGCCACGCTGGTGTCTGACTTGACCGATGTGGTCACACAACTCTCTCACTTCCTTTGGCGGTACATCGATTCGGCGGCCAGGCCTGCAGCCGGAGCAGATCTTGCTCTGCAAAGCAAGCGTCTGGAGAAGGCCACCGCGATGTTGCGGCGTTTACGCTGCGCCAGCTCGCCGAAGCCGGCCGAAGATCCCGCGGCTTTTGTTGCGCGCGTGACCAGAGTGGTGGACCGGGTGATGGAAGGCAATCGCGCGCCGGACATCGGACCCCAAGCTGCAGACGATACTGCGGTGCAACTCGAACGCTCTGCCTAACCCAGGTCCCTCCAGTGTCTTTCGGCGGCAATCCACAGGACTGCGTGGTGCATCGCCGCGTCTCTGGGTTAAAATGCCGCCCTATGCTCAAGCACATCCCCTGGAAGACGGTTGAACTCGAAAAACTGAATCCTCTGCTGGACCGGCAGATGATCACCGGCGAAAACCTGATGCTGGCGCGCGTGCTGCTCAAGAAAGGGTGCGTGGTGCCGGAGCACAGTCACCACAACGAGCAGCTGACCTACATTCTGGAAGGCGCGCTCAAGTTCTGGATTGACGGCAAAGAGATCGTGGTCCGTTCGGGCGAGGTGCTGTGCATTCCTCCACACATGCCGCACAAGGCGGAAGCCCTGGAGGATACGGTCGACCTCGATGTATTCTTCCCGCCGCGTGAGGATTGGCTGAACAAGTCTGACGCCTACCTGCGCAACAGTGAGCCGGCCCACAGCCGCTAACACTTCCTCGGCTCCCCGTGAGCGCGTGGGCTTGTGGGAAATTGCGGTGGTGTTTCTCAAGCTTGGGACCGTCGCTTTCGGCGGCCCCGCGGCGCACATTGCGTTGATGGAAGAGGAATTCGTCACGCGCCGCGGCTGGCTCACGCGCCAGGAGTTTCTCGATCGCCTGGGTGCGGCCAACCTGATTCCCGGGCCCAGTTCCACGGAGATGGCCATCTTCATCGGCCAGAGCAAGGCAGGATGGCCTGGCCTGATCGTGGGCGGATGCTGCTTCATCATCCCCGCAGCGATCCTGGTTGCGGCCATTGCGGCGGCGTATGTGCGCTACGGCGTGTTGCCTCAGGTGGGCGGGATGCTCTATGCGGTGAAGGCTGTTGTCATCGCTATTGTGGCGCAGGCCTTCTGGAAGCTGGCGCAATCGGCGGTCAAGAACAGCTTCCTGGCCTTGCTGGGGACGATCTCGGCCATTCTTGCGTTGCTCTCCGTTAACAACCTCGTCATCCTGGCGACGGCGGGCTTGCTGGCCGCTTTGCCGCATCTCAGACCGAAGACTGGAGCGGCGAGCATGCGCTCAGTCTTGGCTCCGCTGTTGCCGGCGGGACCGTTGGCATCTCTGTTTGCGGCTGGCGTTGCGCCGGCTTCGTTCAGTTTGTTTCGGTTGTTCCTGGTTTTTCTCAAGACCGGAGCTGTGCTGTTCGGCAGCGGCTATGTGCTACTGGCGTTTCTGCGTGCGGACTTCGTCGTCCGCCTGGGCTGGCTCAGCGAAAAACAATTGCTGGATGCCGTCGCCGTAGGGCAAGTCACGCCCGGCCCGGTATTCACGACCGCCACGTTTATCGGCTACCTGCTGGCCGGTATTCCGGGCGCCGTTGCTGCCACGGTTGCAATCTTTCTTCCCGGATTTCTGCTTGTCGCCGCCAGCGGACCTCTGATTCCGCGCCTCCGCCGCTCGCCGGTAGTGGGCGCCGCGCTCGATGGAGTGGTTGTCGGCTCGCTCGCGCTGATGGGTGTGGTCACCTGGCAACTGGGAAAAGCCGCCTTGGTGGACTGGACCACCGCGGTCATCGCCGTGGCGAGCCTGGTGTTGCTGTTCCGGTTTCGTGTGAACGCAGTGTGGCTGATAGTGGGCGCGGCCCTCATTGGCTTGATTCGTGGGCAATAGACGATGTTGGTCGATGATCACTAAGTGCAGCGGAGCCGGTGCCTCACCCGCTCAGCCTCACCAAGTCTTGGCTTCGGAGATTCGGCATAGGTGTATCTCGCAAGAGAAAAATGAGAATGGACGATTCAAGAACTCCTCAAGAAAGAAGAAGAGGCTGGCGGGGCAAAGCGCCAGCCTCTCTTTGGTGGCGGGCTAAACGGGATTCCGGTATTTCGTCATGGTTGCAAATTGCGAGGAGGGGCACAGGAACGATCCCGGCACAGCACCGCGCGAGTTTGGACCAATCAGAAACGACACGCTTTGGGGGAGGAACCACATGCCTGTCCAAATCGCGCCGCAGTCGCTTATACCGTTCCCCTGGCCCTGGCTTGCAGACGCTGGGTCGAGTCTCCAGCGGCTTCGCGACAGGGCAAACCTTGCCGTCCGGCGTCATCGATAGCGGGGGTCGTGACGCGGGAGCCGGAGGTCGGCCTTTGCCAGAGCCCCCAACCACCACAGTCATCCCGACTGGGAACCAAACTCCAGGAACCATGCGTTTCCCAAGCTCCGCGGATTTGAACTCCCCGTCGGCTTCCAATGTGCCAGGCCGCAACTTCACGGGCGCTGGCAACCAGGTTTACAGTGCGCAGCTCCCGGCACGGAGCCGAAAACGATTCCTTTCAACGAACTCACGGCCCGTTTTGAACTCCCGGAATTCGTTCGTTACGTTTTGAAAACCAGCATGCAAATTAAGGTCTGTAACTTAGAAGGCGATTAGGCTTTCATTAAAATCTCTCATCCTGAAAGAAGATCCCCGAATCTTGAGTGGTCGCCTCTGAAATTCTGCGCGGGAAACAGAGATCAACGCCGAACAATCCCCTGGGTCTAACACACCTGTGACAGCCTGTCTTGAAGGCTGTGACATCCTGTCACAAGCTTGGGCTGGAGCCTGTGCAAAGGGTTACACAGTTTCAATAACTTACACAGTCCGGCGGTTTGGCCACTCCCCTGCAATAAGAACAAGCAGACGGACGCTAGTTGGGCGCAAGCTACGAGAGGCGTTGAAGTTGGGTCGGAGAAGGTGATCGTTAGCCGAGCGCTGGTGGCAATGAGCTAATGCTTGGGCGAGAGAGAGAAGGACATCGTCAGGCAGGGCTGGGAAGAAAGAAGTCTGCGGGGGTTCTTCCAAAAGCCGGATGTCCTCCTCTCGCCGAAATAAAGATATGAAGTTTGCTTTCCGGGCAGGGCACGGGCGCAAAAAGTCCGCGGCCAGTTAGAGCAGTCGATGGATCGTGGTTCTGTGAATGTAGTGGGCAATGAAAAGATTCCGCACGAGGAGCTTCCGGTCCTTGTGAGGAAGTCAACGTAGCAACCTCCTTTTCTCGGGTGTGGTTAGGGCCAAGCAGGCAGCAACTCTTACCGGGCAGCAACTTGAGCGCTGCCCGGTCCTTTTTTTTACCGCCAGGTTTTCCGCAGAGGATGCGCTTCGGTATTGAACACCACTTTGTTCAGGTCCAGAGTTTCTCTGGGCGCATAGAGCAGGTAAAGGTACTTGAGCGTTTCCGCCAGAAAATAGCTCTGCATGCGGTCGGATTTCTCGCGGGTCTCCACATTTTTGAGCGCGGAGTAGCCTGCATCGGCCTTACAGCAACGGACCAGGCCGGCCAGGAAGGTCGACGCCATCTCCTGGTAGCGCGCGTCTTTGGTATAGAAATAAAGATAGTAAGCGGACTCGATGATCTCCGGCCGCAGCGGATACCCCGGCGCCAGCACCTTCATGTTGGAGTAATCGATCGTATCCGGCTCCACGCCGAAGGTGGTCCACATTTTGTAGGATGATTCCTGCAGGCGTTTGGCGCGGTCTTCATCGCCGTCGCGGGCGAGCACCGCGGCAAAGAAGGCATCCAACGCGCCGAATTGCGTGCTGATGTGCTTCCCCGTGTTCATGTCCGCCTGGGCGTACCACAGTCCGGATTTAGTATTGTCGGCCAGGTACTTGTTCACGGCCTGCACGCTGGACTTCCACATGCGCTCGCAATCCTTATCGCCAAACAGGATCTTGCACTTCAGCAGGTATTCGTAATACGAGTCGATGCCGCCGCTGATGTGACTGGCCGTATCAGTCCACTGCCCGGTCTCCACGTTGATCGCCGAACCTACCAGTCCGATCTTCGACCTGCGGCTGTAAAGCTCGGTGAGCGCCCGTTTGGCCTTGTCGTAAAAAATGGGCTTGCCCGTCAGTTTGCTGAGCGTACCGAACTCAAGCAGCAGCGTGCCGATCTCCGCCGGATTGCTCTCCGCGCCCTTGGTCTTGCCGGTTTTCAGGTTCACATACATGTAGGGCATGCCGGTGGGCGAATTGAAGGCCGGGAGCAGCCGCGTGCCCAGCTCTTGCGCCAGGTCAAGCAGCCGCTGGTCGCCCGTGAGCTGATAACTGCTGAGCAGGCCTCCCAGCATGCGGATGGTGATCTCGAAGTTTTTGACGTAAATGTCCTGGTTGAAGGAGAGGTTTTTCGCGATGTACTCGCGCGTCTTGTCGGCCTCGTCCGTCAGGCCCATCATGATCATGGTGTCCAGCGAGTCCACCGCGGTCATGAGCAATGGAACTTCATACCAGTCGTGGGCGGTGCGGGTAATGGGGTTGAGTTCATCATGGCCCCAGGCGTACTTCTTGTACGCGTCCCAGGCCCAGAGAAACTCCGAGCGCACCTGGCGGGCCATGGGACCGGGGTCAGGCGTGGTGTTCTGTGCCTGGTTGGAAGGAACGGCCAGCAGTCCGAACAATAAGATCGTGGGAAACCACTTGCGCATGCGCGAGTCTCCGGACGAACCGAGATGAGTTCGCCACCATGATAGCGCAGCGGTAAGAGGAATATGGGCTGCGCTTGCCGTTGCGCAGCCCATATGCACGGAACTAGCGGTTGATGTCTTCCTTGGCTTCCAGTCGTTTGACCAGACCTTCCAGGGGCGCCTTGAATTGGTCAGGCGCTACGGCAACAGCCAGCTTCATGTGCTTGGCCGCCTCGTCAAACTTGCCTTCCGCGCAAGCCAAGCGCGCCGCCTCGTTGTGGGCCACCCAATGGTCGGGATATTTCTTCATGTTCACGCGATACACTTCAAAAGCCTGCTGCTGCTTGCCCTGCGTCTGCAGCTGGCGTCCGTAGCCGTGGATCTGGACCGGATTGCCCAGCGGGAGGGCCTTGTTGCGCGCCGCCGTAGCGTCTTCCTTGCGATTCAGGGCCTCTAGAATGTTCGCCTTGGTCATGAGATTGTCAAAGCGTTCTTCCACGCCGATGGAGCGGTCGGAGTACTTGAGCGCTTCGTCCAGGTTAACTTTGGCCTGCAGGAAATAGTTGGCGGCGTCGTCCCATCCTTCAAACGTGTACTGGGAAAGGCCGCGAAGCTGATTGTGCAGGCTGGCGGTGACGATCTCATTCGTGCTGACCTCCACCTTGAACGGCACTGCGATCTTCTCCCAGCGCAGCGTGATGGTGGCGGCATTGGCCTTGACGTCGTCAAAATCGTAAGCCAGGGCTTCATGCATCTCCGTTGCCTGCGGTTTTACCGTGACGCGCAGCGCGTCTTCTTTCTGGTCATAGGTAAAGCTGCCCCAGGCCGCGGCTTGTTTGGAGAAGATCACGGTCCATTCTTTTTCCGTGGGAATCATGTGCAGACCGTAGGTCCCTTTCGTCAAGGGCTTGCCTTCCACGGTGACAGGATCGCTGAACGTGATGGTGGTGTTCTCATTGGCGCCGGCGCGCCAGACGTCGCCATAGGGCACAAGGCCGCCCCAGACCTTGCGGCCGCTGACGAGAGGACGGTGGTAGTCGATGGTGATGTCGGTGATGCCGACGCGCTGCATGACTTTTGCGTGTTGGCTCTGCCGTGGCAGGTCGAGCACGGAGGACTGCGCCTGCATCACAGGCACGATCATGACTACACAAGCGACAAACAGGAATGCGGAGAGGAAGCTTTTCAGCATGGCGAAAATCTCCATTCGTGAACGGCAGTGGACGAACAGTTTAGACGAGCACCGCGGCCGGTTGTTAGCGCCAGACCGGCAGAGGCTTTGCCGCTCTTAAGTTTCTAGTTGCGCATCCATGGTGATCTTGGCGTTGAGCAGCTTGGAGATGGGACAGCCCTCCTTGGCATTCTTGGCAGCCTCTTCAAACTTGGCTTTATCGGCGCCGGGGATCTTGACCTTCACTACCAGATGGCTGGACGTCACGGCAAAGCCGGACTCGAGCTTCTCCAGGGTCACCGTCGCTGTGGTGTCAATCGCTTGTGCGGTCATTCCCGCATTGCCGAGCTGTGCCGAAAGCGCCATGCTGAAACAGCCGGCGTGCGCTGCGGCAATCAGTTCTTCCGGGTTGGTGCCGGGTTGCGATTCAAAGCGGGTGGCGAAGGAATACGGCGTGTTCTTCAGGACTCCGCTCGGAGAGCTGAGTGTGCCTTTGCCGTCTTTCAGCCCGCCGCTCCAGTGTGCGCTTGCGTTTCTTTGCATGAAACTTTGCTCCTTACGTAGCGTATCAAGATCGGGTAATTGTAAATCGTGGGACCATGCTCAAAAGGCTTCGAGTTCCAGCGATATCATCTCGGAAGTCCATTCCGCCTTTACGTCCGCCAGAGAATTAACCCGCGCATCGGCGCCGGCAAGGTCCTTCGCGGCGAAGGTTGTCGTGATGGCTACCACTTGCATCCCTGCTGCACGGGCAGCGGCAATCCCGTTGGGCACATCCTCAAACACCAGACAATCCGCGGGAGTTCGGGCCAACAGCGCAGCTCCTTTGAGATAAGGTTCGGGAGATGGCTTGCCGCGTCTGACGTCATCGGCGGACACCAGGTTGGCCGGCGCGGGAAGGCCGGCATAGTGCAGACGCGCCAGGGCCAGAGCCCGGGTAGCGGAGGTGACCACGGCGAAGCGCTCTGGTGGCAGTGCGTGCAGAAGGTCCGCAGCGCCGGGCAGCGCCACCACGCCTTCTTTTGCTTCGATCTCCATGCTTTCCACTCGCACATTCTCTTTTTCCGCGTCCAGGTGCGGCGCAAGCAGGCGGATGGTCTCGATGCTGCGGCGGCCGTGCGCGGTGGCCACCGCAACTTTAGGGTCCAAGCCGTGTTGGATGGCCCAGGCGTTCCACACCTGCGCGACTGCGGGAGTGGAATCCACCAGCACGCCATCGAGATCGAAAAGGATTACCTGGCAGGTGAAGGTCACTTTCCAGAATAGCAATTTTGGACCGGTCTCACGACCATCGTTACGGAGAGGCACCTTGCCATGCTGGACATGACAGCAGTGCTGGTAGATAATCGCGGAATCACATACTTAGGGGTCTAAGACTGGATGGTTCTGGTTCAATTCGGCCTTGACCTGACAGGTTGGAGACTAACTTGAAAAGACTATCTTTGCTCGTTGCGGCTTTTTGTGTGGCTTTTCTGTGCGCCGGAGCGGCGCAAGCCCAGCAGTTCGATGTGGGCTTTGGTTTCGGAACTGTAATCGGAGAACCGGCTTCCAGCGCCAGCCTGCCCGACCATTTTCCCCAGTCCCTGAGCGGCGGCGGCTATCCCTCTTTTGGCGGCGATTTCCTGTTCAAAAAGAACTTTGGAGTGGGCGGCGAGATCGCCTGGCGGGCCCACCAGAATGTCGATATCTTTTTCCAACCGTATCGGCCTATCTTTACCGACTTCAATGGGGTCTATGCGCCTAATATCGGTAAAAGGGCGCAAGCCGATCTGCAAGGCGGAGTTGGCTGGGAGTCCATCCGTTTTTACCAGCCGTTCTTCAATTGCACGGCTTTTGGCTGTACGAATTTCACCAGCAGCAACCACTTTCTGATACACGTGGGCGCGGGCCTTCGGATTTTTACGCGTAGCAGCTTTTTTATTGAGCCCCAGGCCAATTTTTACTTCATTCACAACAACGTCCAGTTCAGTGGGCCCCGTGCGTCCCGCTACGGAGTCACGCTGGGATACTCCTTCAGGAACCAGGATTAGGGTAGTGGGTCAGTTTGAAAAAAATGACCCACTAGCAGTATCAGCGTCTAGCGATTCGCTCGCCCGCCGCGGCGGGCGTGCCTTTAGGCAGACGTCATCGCGAACCGGGGTCCCCGGCTCGCCGGTGTTGCGCATGCTGGGGCTGGTTAGCGATGAATTCGCGATGAAACTGACCCACTACCAGGATCAAATGACCCCTGTCCTTGTTGATTTGTGCGCCATCAAGGCCTGAGCAGGCCCGCTTGGACACCATGTTTCAAAGCGTCCTCGTGCCGCCATAAGAGGGTACAAACTGGGAGTACTTAGTCACATCTAACTAGCTGTGACTGTCATGGCGCCTCGCATCCTCTTTGTGGACGATGAGCCGGGAATCCGGCTCACGCTGGCCCCGATTCTGGAGCGGCACGGGTTCGCAGTCACAACAGCAGGTTCGGTCCCGGAAGCGCTGGAACTGATCAATCGTCAGGCCTTTGATGTTCTGCTAGCGGATTTAAACATTGGACAGCCGGGTGATGGTTTTACGGTGGTGAGCGCGATGCGCCGCGTGCAGCCGGAAGCCCGAACCTTTATTCTCACCGGATATCCCGACTTTGAATCCGCGTTGCAAGCCATCCGCGGGCAGGTTGACGATTATTTGCTCAAGCCGACTGATGTCCCCGCGCTGTTGCACGCAATCCAGAGCCGCCTGGAGCGGCGCCGGCCCAGGGCCCCGGAGACCCCGATGAAGCGGGTCGCAGAGCTGCTGCGGGAGAACACGGAAGAAATCGTTACAAACTGGCTGCGCGAGGCCCGCACGCATCCCGAGCTAAGGCTGCTGCCCGGCGGCGATGAGCAGCGGACCATGTTTATTCACGAGCTGGTCCAGACGCTGGCGGACCGTGTGGACACGGGCGCCAAGCAGCTCCCTGAAGCCGCCGAGGCGCTGGGCGCAGCTTATGGCAGACAGCGCGCCGAACAGGGCTGCCACATCCCTTTGATTGTGATTGAGGTGCGCTTGCTGCAGCGCGTGATTTCCTTTGTACTGCAGCGCAACCTGATCCGCATGGACCTGAGCACGGTGATTGCGGACATGCTGGAAATAGGAGAGGCCTTGCAGGAGCACCTGGAATTTGCCATCCGCGCCTACCAGACCCACAAGACGAGCCAGGCGGCGTGAGGCCGCCGGCCCTTATAATCGTGAGATGGCCCGGGGATGGGAAAGCAAGTCGGTCGAATCGCAGATCGAAAGCGCCGAAGCAAGCCGGTCCAAGTCCAACCTGCGGCCCACCTCAGGGCAACAGGCAGTGGGACGCGAGCGGCAGCGCCTGGAGCTTTCCCGCACATACCTGTTGCAGCGCATCGCCCTCGCCGCGAATCCGGCCCTTACGCACGCCTTACAGCAGGCGCTCAAGGAAATTGAAGAGAAGCTGGCGCGCCTTGAAGGCGCATGAAAAGGGAAAAAGCTGTCTCTTGAAAAGCGGCGCGCATGCAACAACACAGGTGTGAATTCAATCTAATCGTGCATAGCTCAGTGAGCTGTCGCGGGAGATTCCGCTCGCGCAGACAACCCGTGGCCCGGCGACATGAGATCCTTCCGGTATCGAATTGGAACGTCCGTTTTGTTTCTCGGGTTGCTGCTCCTCCCAGGCCCGTGTTTCCCCCTTGTGGCCGGCAGGACTGCGCAGCAGACAGGTCAGGTGTTGCCGAAGGGCAACACCCAGGAAGCCCAAGCCGCCATTTCCTACGAAGGCCAGCTGGTGACCTCAGTGGAAATCGCTGGAAGGCCAGACCTCGACATGTCCACTGTGCGGCCGCTGATCGAACAGCCGATTAACGCTCCCTATGAACAGCAGAAAGTGGATGCAACGGCCGAAAACCTGAAGACGGCGGGCATGTCCCAGGAGGTTGAGGTACAGATCTTGCCGGAACGAAACGGTCTGCGTGTGTTGTTTGTCATGCAGCCGGCGGCCTACTTCGGCATTTTCAGGTTTCCGGGAATCACCCATTTCAATTACACGCGCCTCTTGCAGGCTGCAAATTTTCCCCGGCAAGAGCCTTTTACCGCGGGGCGCGTCGGAGAGGCGCAGTCTGGCCTGCTGGCATTCCTGTACCAGTCAGGCTTCTTTGCCGCCACGGTTACGCCGGAGGTGCAGACTGACAAGACGCAGCGGCTCGTCAATGTGATCTTTCACATCGATTTGCAACGCCGGGCACGTTATGGCGAGATCGTGATTGAAGGCATTCCTCAGGAAGAGGCGGCCAAACTCAAGGGCGGCCTGCAGTCACGGAGAATGCGGCTTCGCAGCGCCTACATCAAACCGGGAAGGACATACTCTCCACGCGGCGTGGAAGCGGCGTCCCGCTACATGCAAGAGCAGATGGCAAAGCAGCATCGCCTTGCCGCGGGGGTACAGCTGGTTTCCACACGGTATGATCCGGCGACCAATCGGGTCGATCTCAACTTCCACATCACGCCGGGTCCGCTGATTAATGTCGCGGTTGCGGGCGCTGGCCTCCGCAACCGGACGAAAAAAAAGCTGATTCCCATTTTCCAGGAAAATACCGTTGACCCGGACCTGGTGTACGAAGGTCAGCAGAACCTGATTTCCCATTTCCAATCCAAAGGGTTCTTTGACGTGAAGGTGGAAAGCGACGTCCAGCGGACCGCTTCCGGGGCGACGATCGTCTACCACGTGGAAAAAGGCCAGCGTGGCAAAGTGAAGGCACTCGAGTTTTCCGGCAACCATCACTTTTCTGAACGCGACCTTCAGGCGCAGGTTGGGGTCAGAAGGGCGAAGGTGTACTTGCCCTTTTTCTCCCATGGAAAGTACTCGAGCCAGCTGGTTGCCCGGAGCGTGGACAACCTGGAGGGCTTGTATCAGGCGGCAGGGTACGGAGCAGTGAAGGTAACGCCCAAGGTTGACCGGCAGGGCGGCGACCTGCGGCTCAGGTTTGAAGTGGAAGAGGGGCCTCGCGACCTGGTGGCCTCGTTGCGGTTGGAGGGCAATCAATCCATTGCCCGCGCGGTGCTCGCTCCCAAGGGACTGTCGCTGGAGGAAGGCAAGCCCTATTCGCCGCAGTTGTTGAACCAGGACCGCAACCAAATCACCGCAGCCTACCTGGACCAGGGCTTCCTGACCATGGTTTTCAGCTCACGTGTGACTGCGGTAAAAGGCAATCCACATCGCTTTGACGTGGTGTACACGATTGAAGAAGGGTCCAGAATCTACACGGCCCAGGTGGACCAGATTGGGGCCGTGAGAACGCGGCCCAACCTCATAGCCCGCACGGTCAACATCAAGGTGGGCAAGCCCCTGGGCCAGAGCGCCTTGCTGCGGGGTGAAAGCCAGCTCTATGGTCTGGGCATTTTCGACTGGGCCAGCGTGGACACGCGGCGTCCCGTGAACAGCGAGCCCCAGGTTGATGTTGTGGTGAAACTGCACGAGGCCAAAACCAACAGCATCAGCTATGGGTTCGGATTTTCCGTGATCCGGCGCGGCGGCAGTGTGCCGGGTGGGTCGGTTGCCGTGCCGGGATTACCGGTGGTGGAGCTTCCTTCGAACTTTGAAACCAGCGAAGAGACGTTCTGGGGCCCGCTGGGATCGATTGAATACACCCGCAGAAACTTTCGCGGCACGGCGCAGTCCCTCACGCTCGGCGCCTTTGCGGGTAGACTGGACCAGCACGCCTCCGCCGGCTGGGCTGATCCCGCTTTCCGCAACAGTGTGTGGACCGCCAGCGCGACCATCTCTGCCGATCGCAACCAGGAAAACCCGCTCTATACCTCGCAGATCGCTCAGGCGGGGCTCCAGTTTCAGCGTTACATGGATGCCGCCAAAACCAAGTCCGTCTTTTTTCGCTACAACTTCAGTCACACCATCCTCTCCAACCTGCTGATCCCCGGCCTGGTGCCGCCGCAAGACCAGAATGTGCAGCTTTCCACCCTGAGCGCATCCTTTGTGCGCGATACGCGGGATGACGTGCTGGACGCGCACAAGGGTTTTTACCAGAGCGCGGAGGTGGATTTTAACCCGACCCAACTGGGATCGAGCGCCAGTTTCACGCGGTTTCTCGGCCAGTTGGCGTATTACCGGCCGGTCTTCGCTGAGAGCAGCGTGTGGGCCAACAGCATCCGGCTGGGGGTGGAGGTTTCTCTTTCCGGCGAGCCCATTCCCATCAGCACAACGTTCTTCTCCGGTGGCGGCAGCACGTTACGCGGGTTCCCTTTGAACGGCGCCGGCCCACAGCGGCCGGTCCCTGTCTGCAACAATCCCGCCGATCCGGCCACCTGCACCAACATCACCGTGCCGGTGGGCGGACCGCAACTCCTGATCCTGAACTCCGAGCTCCGTTTTCCTTTGGGCATCACGGACAAGCTGAAAGCAGCGGCGTTTTACGACGGCGGCAACGTTTACGGGCATTTGGGAAATTTCTGGACAACTTACACCAACTCCGTGGGCGGCGGATTGCGTTATTCCACGCCCATCGGTCCCATTCGCCTCGACATCGGCCACAACCTGAACCCGGTGCCGGGTATCAACCCAACCCAATGGTTCATCACACTGGGCCAGGCGTTTTGAGGGTGCCAACATGAAACGCGCAAGAAAAATCATTCTGTGGACCGCAACCGGCATGCTCGCCCTGATGGTTCTGCTGGCTGCGACGTTTGTCCTGCTGGTGAAACAAAGCCCCGGCTTCCGCCGGTACCTGCTGGCCAAAGTGGAGGCGAGCATTTACGAATCCTCGGGAGCGCGGGTGCAGGCACAAGACTTCCAGCTGAATCTTTCCGCCATGGGCCTGGCGCTAGAGAATCTTGCGGTGCGTGGTGCAGGGCCTGCCGTGTCGGAACCTTTGCTGCGCGTGCAACACGTGGACATCGGTATTGCAGTGGACTCCGTGCTCGGGCGCAAGTGGCACTTCCGCGAAGTCACGCTTCGCCGCCCTGTAGTGCACCTCGCGGTCAACAAGAACGGCGAGAACAATCTGCCCAAGCCGGAGCGCACGGCCGGGACCGGCGCAAAGGGCATCTTCGATCTCGGCGTGCACCGCCTGGTGGTGCAGCAGGGAGAGGTCTATTACAACGATCGCAAGAGCCGGCTTGAGGCCGATGTGCGCGATCTGGAATTGACCGCAGGCTTTGTTCCCGAGCAGACCAGGTACCTGGGAGAGATCAGTTACGCTCGCGGAAAGATCACCTACGGCGACTACGCGCCCGTGGTGCACAACCTCGAAGCCGTCTTCAGCGCTGCTCCGAAGAAGATCGCAGTGGAGCACCTGCAACTCACCGCGGGGAAGTCCACGCTTTCCGGCAATGGCACACTGGAAAACTTGAGCGATCCGGCAGGCCACCCGCGGCTCCGGGCCAACTACGATGCGCTGCTGGAAACTTCCGACATTGCGCAGTTTCTAAAGGGCCTTGAGGCGCCTGCCGGCCAGGTCCGCGTTACCGGCTTCCTGAGTTATCAAAGCCGGCCCGATCGTTCTTTGCTGGAGTCCGTTTCCTTGTGGGGAATGATCAGCAGCCCAGAACTCGCGTTGCACACGGCCACGCTGCAAACGACCGTCCGAGATCTTGCAGCCAAGTACAAGCTTGAGAATGGCACGGCCGAGGTTGAAAACCTGCGCGCGCAACTGTTGGGCGGCAGGCTGGAAGGCCGTGCCATGGTCCGCGATCTGGCCGGTGCGGGACAGGGCAGAATTGAAGCTTCACTCAAGGACGTCTCTCTCAGCCTGCTGCAAACGGCTTCAGCGAGCAACCCGGTGCGAGAAGCACACGTGACGGGCACCATCAACGCCGAGGCCCAAGGCAGCTGGAGCAAAACTCTGAAGGACCTGGAAGCGCGCGGCAACGTAACCATTCGAGGCGCGCTCGGCCAGAATCCCGCCACGCCGCTGGAAGGCGTGCTCCACGCCGGCTATTCCCGCAGGGCCGGACAGCTTGCCCTGCACAACAGTTATTTGCGAACGCCGCAGACTTCTCTCACGCTCGATGGC
>DASVFK010000352.1:0-4505 GCA_036380095.1 Candidatus Angelobacter sp.
GGGAAAGCCGCCTCGCAGCATACCGCCGAGAGAAGAAAGGCTCGTGACCGGCACGATCACCGGGGTGACCTGCAAGGCTTTGATCCAGTTGGGGGCCAGCCGCTCGGCATAGATCCCGAACGGCGTTGTGAATCTGCCGCCCGTAACGGTTACATACTTGGTGATGTAATTGGCTTGGGCGTAAACCAAACCGTAAGAAACCGTACCTGCATAGTCGCCCTGCGCGTCTTTTTGAAACGTATCGGCCAGGGATCCCTTGGCCTCAAAGAGCAGTTTGTCGCCCATGGGCAGCAACAACAGAGGGCTGACAGCCGGCGCGTCTTGGTACTGCCCGCCTGTCACCCGGGTGAAATAAGCGGTGGAACCTGTGAAAACCGGGACAGGCTTGATCCCATCCTCTTGAGCCTGGAGAGCGCTGGAAAACAAAAGAAACAGGCCTAACCAGGCTGTACGCAACACTTTTCGACGCCAAAATCTGAGACTTGCCATAGCGACTTTCTTTCTAAACAAAGGGAGTACCCCAGATAATGAAGTTCTTATATCGGCAAAATAAGGACAAAACAACGGTACCTAGGTAACCTTGGGGGTGGTACTGACGATTCTGGGCTCCGGAGTTGCGTGCCACCGGACCCTCAGCTGCAGGCCTTGTCGCTTCTCTTCAGCTGCGCACACGTTTTTGCCGCCTGCTTACCTCAGGCCTGCTGCACACATCCAATGAATCAGCCGGGCGTACAATGGATTTTCCACCCGGCTTTGGCCGCTCGATGGCTGCATCCAAGAAGGAGTTAAGCTCTCCATTTACCACTCGATGAAAAGACAGTTCCTGGTTTACCTAGCAATCCTCATGTTCATGGTCGGCGGCGCGTGCCGGCTGCAGTCCCAAGAGTCGACGGCGCCACAAGCTGTGCCAGTACCACAGGCTTCCCCCGCGCCAGGACAACAGCCCCCTTCTTCTCAGCAGAATGCGCCTTCGGTTCCCGGCGCGCACGCCGAGACGGAAGAGCCGGAGAAAGACCACCTGTTGACCCCGGCGGAAGCAAAGGAGTTGCTGGCTTCCGTGGACGAAGTCCTGCACTTCGTAAGCCAGGACACGCTCCTGCCCGTGAAGCACAGCGTGAAGAAGCAGATTGTCAATCGCGAGCAGGTGGAGAAGTATCTTTCCCAGAAGTTCGAAAGCGATGTTGACCGCATCCGCTTTGAGCGCTCAGAGCTGGTGCTGAAGAAGTTCGGGCTGCTGCCGCGCGACTTTAACCTGCATAACTTCCTGATCAAGCTGCTTACCGAGCAGATCGCCGGTTATTACGACGAAAAGACCAGGACCATGAACCTGCTGGACTGGATTGCGCCGGACATGCAAAAGGCGGTGATGGCCCACGAACTCACGCACGCGCTCCAGGACCAGAGCTATGACCTGGAGAAGATGAGCAAGCACGAAGAAGAAATTGAAAGACGCGGCCTCGAAAACCTGAAAGAGCTGCTGGACAACGACGAGAAATCCTCCGCCCGCAGCGCCGTGCTGGAAGGCCAGGGCATGATCGTGCTCCTGGACTACATGTTGTCCCCGATGGGCAAGAGCGTGGAAGACTCGCCGCACATCGTGGACCTGATGCAGGGCGCCATGGAAAAGGAAAAAAGCAGCCCGGTTTTCGAAAGCGCGCCGCCCCTGCTGCAGGAAGAACTGATCTTTCCCTATCGCCAGGGGACGACTTTTGTCAAAGAACTGCTGCTGGCGGGAGGCAAGAAGCTGGCGTACGGCGGCGTGCTCGATCGCATGCCGGAGACCACGCGCGAGATCCTGGAGCCCAAGGAATATCTGGCCGGCAGGCGCGTGCCCCCGCTCTATCTTCCCGATATGGGCTTCCTGAAAAAGGACTACGAGCCATATGACGCGGGCGCTGTGGGCGAATTTGATGTGCTTGTCCTGCTCAAGATTTACGCCGCTGAGTCGCAGGCGAAATACCTGAGTCCGGAGTGGCGCGGCGGAGCATATTACGCTGCCGGGCGCAAAGGCCAGAAACCTGCAGACAAGAACTCAACCGCGCACGTGGCCCTCTATTACATTTCCAAGTGGGCCAGCGCAGGCGCGGCGGAAGAGTTTGCCAGGATCTATGCTTCCGCGCTGCCACAGCGCTATAACGGACTGAAACACCTGCCGCCCGATCCCGCCAAACCCGGACTCGACCGCTACACCTCGAGCGATGGGCCGATCTTCATCCAGCAGAAGGGGAACATGGTGGTTGCGGTGGAAAGCTTTGATCCCGAGAACGCCGTCAAGCTGCTTGAGGCGGGAGTGAGGCAGGGGCAGCAGGATGTCCCAGCCGCCGGCAATCGGTAGAGTGCGAATCGCAGCAAGCGCCTTCGTTATAATCTTGAGTTCGGAATTCCATCCAGGAGCATTCTTTTTGCAGCAAGCTGAAATCGGCATCATCGGCGGCAGTGGTCTGTACACCATGTCCGGCCTCACCGGCATGCATGAAGTCACGGTGCAGACGCCGTTCGGCGAACCCTCGGACGCGTTCGTGCTGGGCACGCTGGAAGGACGCAAGGTAGCTTTCCTGGCGCGGCATGGACGCGGGCATCGCATTCTGCCCAGCGAGCTCAACTTTCGCGCCAACATTTACGCCATGAAAGACCTTGGCGTGGAGCGCATACTTTCGGTTTCCGCCGTCGGCTCGCTCAAGGAAGAGCATAAGCCCACGGACTTCGTGGTCCCAGACCAGTTCATTGACCGCACCTTCAACCGCACGGCAACGTTCTTCGGCCATGGGATCGTGGCCCATGTGGCCTTCGGCGATCCGACATGTCCTGAGGTCTCTGCTGCCATCGTCCAAGGCTCAAAGGACAATGGACTGGTGGCCAAGGCCGGAGGTACATACATCTGCATGGAGGGGCCGCAGTTTTCCACCAAGGCGGAATCGAACCTCTACCGGAGCTGGGGCGCGGACGTAATCGGCATGACCAACCTGCAGGAAGCCAAGCTGGCGCGCGAAGCCGAGATCTGCTACGCCACCATGGCCATGGTCACCGACTATGACTGCTGGCATCCTGACCACGATTCGGTCACCGTGGACCAGATTGTGAAAGTGCTCCACACTAATGCCGACAACGCCGCCAAAGTCGTCAAGCAGGCCGTGGCCCTCATGCCCAAGGAGCGCAAGTGCAAATGCGGATCGGCGTTGCAGTTCGCCATCCTGACCGATCCGGCGAAGATGCCGGCGGCTACGCGGCAGAAACTCAGCCTGCTGCTGGATAAATACCTCAAGCCCCAGGAGGCAAAAGCCTAGTGTCACTGCTCGTGGTCGGTTCCGTTGCTTTTGACGCAATCAAAACTCCTTACGGCAAGACAGACAAGATCCTGGGCGGCGCAGCGACGTATTTTTCTCTCGCGGCCAGCTTCTTCACCCAGGTGCGCGTGGTCGGCGTAGTGGGAGAGGACTTCACGCAAAAAGAAGAGGCCGTTTTCCACGCCCGCAAGATCGATATCAGCGGCATCACGCGGGAAAAAGGACAGAGCTTTTTCTGGTCCGGCGAATACGGGGAAAACGTGAATGAAGCCAAGACCCTGGACACGCAGCTCGGTGTCTTCGGCAGCTTCAATCCGCAGATCCCAGAGAAGTTCAAGGACAGCCACTACCTGTTTCTCGCCAACATCGATCCGGTGTTGCAGGTGAACGTGCGCAAGCAGATGCACCACGCCAAATTCGTGGGCGGCGACACCATGAATTACTGGATCAGCGGCCATCGCGAGAATCTGGGCGAGATGCTCAAACACGTGCACGCGCTGCTGATCAATGACACGGAAGCCAAGATGCTGGCGGGCGACCCCAGCCTGGCGCGGGCGGCACAGAAAATCCTGACCATGGGCCCGCAGGCGCTGGTGATCAAGCACGGCGAGTACGGCGCCACGGTCTTCTTCAAGGACGGAGCGTTCGGCATTGGCCGGCATCCCTTCCGCGCGCCCACATTGCCGATTGAAGCCGTTACCGATCCCACCGGCGCGGGCGATAGCTTTGCCGGCGGCTTCATGGGCTACATCGCTTCCCAGGAAAACCTGACGCGCGATATCTTCAAGCGTGCCATGTTCTATGGCGGCGTGATGGGTTCATTTGCCGTGGAAGCCTTCGGCACCGAGCGCCTGCAGAAGCTCACGCGGGATGAAATCGATGAGCGATACAAGGTGTTCCGCGAACTGACACACCTGGAGTAATCCGCCAGCCCGTCCGCCGAAAATCGCGCCTTTCCCGAAGTTCCGAACCCCGACGCAGTTTGCCGGGGTGAGGAATCCCTATAGCTCCGAGACGCGCTCAAGGGAAGCGACAATGTAGCAGTAGGGACCCCTCCGCCGCGGCGGTCGGGACTTCAGAAGAAGCACGGGATCTACTTTACCTGCTCGGCAAAAATGATCACGTATCCATCGGGATCGTGCACGGCGAACTCTTTCATTCCGTAAAACTCCTTGTGCAAAGGAACCGCGATCTTTACGCCGCTCGATTCCACGGTCCTGT
>DASVFK010000353.1:0-7225 GCA_036380095.1 Candidatus Angelobacter sp.
AGTCTCCGGCAACGTCGGCCGTGCGCGTCTCTTTCTGTCCGGCCTGTTTCTGCGCGCGCATCTCTTTGGCGGCACGGTTGCGCGCGGCGCGCAGCTTCATGAAGGACTTGGCTTCCTTGTAGAGACGCTTGCGCTCGCCGGAATCGAAGGCCGCCTTGCGCACGATGCGGAACACGGCTTTGGGGCGGAAATAGTACTCGTCGTAAAACTTGTGGACCATTTCCATCACGTACTCGCGCGGCAGGCCGGGATATTCGATATGCGCCAACTGGTGGCCGCCTTCATCCACCATCTGGTGCTCGTTCACGATGAAGCCGTTCTTTTTGGCGAAGTCGTACATCTCCGTGCCCGGGTACGCATGCGCGATGGAAACCTGGATGGTCTCGCAATCCAGCTCCTTGGCGAAATCGATGGTCCTGCGAATAGATTCGCGCGTCTCGCCCGGCAAGCCCAGGATGAAATCGGCGTGCACCACCAACCCGAGCTTCTTGGTGTCTTTAGTGAACTGGCGCGCACGCTCCACGTCTGCGCCCTTCTTGATGTTCTTGAGGATCTGCGGATCGCCCGACTCGTAGCCCACAATCAGCAGGCGGCAGCCGGCGTCGCGCTGCGCCTTCAGCGTCTCATAGCTGGTGGTCACGCGCGATGTGCACGACCACGTGAGCTTCAGCGGCTTGAGCTTTTCGCACAGCTCCACCGTGCGTGGGCCGTTGATGTTGAACGTGTCATCGTCAAAGAAGTATTCCTTCACCCACGGCCAGTACTCTTTGGCCTTGGCCATCTCGCGGGCCACGGAGTCTGTGGAGCGCTTGCGCCACGGATGGCCGCTCAGCGTCTGCGGCCACAAGCAGAAGGTGCATTGTGCCGGGCAGCCGCGCGTGGAATACAGAGCCACAAACGGATAAAGCAGGAAGGGCACGTTATAGCGGCGCACGTCCAGGTCGCGATAGTAAACGTCGGTCACGTTAGGCAGCGCGTCCAAGTCCTGTACATCGGGCCGGTCAGCATTATGGACCACCTTGCCGTTGGCGTCGCGATAGCTGATGCCGATGATGTCCTTGAGTGGCTTGCCTTGGGCGAACTCCACCACGGAATAGTCAAACTCGCGCCGGCAGACAAAGTCGATGGCCGGGCACTCCATCAGCGAGCGCTCCGGCAGCGTGGTCACGTGCGGCCCCACAAAGGCGATCTTCAGCTTCGGGTTCGCCTCTTTCATCTTGGTGGCCAGCCGGATATCACCGGGGAAGCCGGGCGTGGAGGTGAACAACACCAGGAATTCGTATTGTTTGCCCAGTTCGATCGTATCTTCCGCGGAGACGTGGTGCGGAGGCGCGTCCAGCAGACGCGATCCCTCCAGCATGCCGGCGGGATACGCCAGCCACACCGGGTACCAATACGACTCAATCTCTCGGGTGGCCGGCCAGCGCGAACTGGCGCCACCGTCAAAATTCTCAAAAGACGGCGGATTCAGGAACAACGTTCTTAATGGCATGTGAGTTCCTATTTTATCACCCCGGCTAGGCCGCTAAATAATAGGGAATCCAAGCGGTTAGATGCCGCCAGTGAGCGGCGAAATAACGCAGCGAGCGGGGTAGCTGGATGCCGCCAGCAGGCACGAAGATCAAACTCGAGCCTCTGATTGAACTGGGCAGCATAGGCGGCTTTAGGTATGCTTGAGCCCAAAGATGAAGAGACCACGCAGGAGAGAGATTCGAGCAAGATTGCGGCGTCAGCGTGTCCCAACCGAAAGTGATTGGGGAAATTATCAGGACGATCTCGACCAAGAGTATTCTCACCGTGTGTTCGCAGGCCGAACAAATGAGGAGATGCAGTCTCGCTTCCGCAATAATGTGATTGAAACCACAGATGAGCTGCGGTGGATGCCGAAGATACCGTTTGAGTACTACATGATTGGCTTTAGAGACTTCATTAACTTCGGGGATTTTGGTCATCCGATTGATGCATCAGACGCCGCGAGCTGTTTCATTCGCCTTGTTCTAGAAAAACTTGAAGGCCAGCCGAGCCACATCCTGGCGATTATGCCTGATCTCCTGCCCACACTTGAGTTTGTTGCTAACAATCAGGCGAAGTTTGAGGCCGAGGAGCACATCTACGGGAATTTTTCGGAGATATTTAACCGGATCCAGACTCTCCATGCCATGCTGAGTGCTTGAACGCGTTTCTAGTGCGCGAGTCTTGAACGTCGATTAAAACCGGCATCCCCTACCATGGACAGAGCAAAGGGACCTTTCGATGGCCCGACGTCCTGATGGTCCGATTCTCTTGTGCTAAAATCCCGCCCTCCATGAGCGCACGAGACTTTGCCAACTACGACGAGTTCTTCACTTTCTACCTGCGCGAACACAGTGACCGGCGCAACCGCCTGATGCACGCCGCCGGGACGCTGCTGGGGCTGTGCACGGTCATCGTGCCCATCGCGCTCGGCCATCCCTGGTACGCGCTGCTGTGGCCGGTGGTAGCGTACGGCTTTGCCTGGACCGGACACTTCCTCATCGAAGGAAACAAGCCGGCGACCTTCAGCCATCCGTTCTGGTCATTCATCAGCGACTTCAGGATGCTGGCGCTGATGCTGACGGGCCGGCTGGAAGAGCGATTACGAAGCCGCTAGGTCAGTCTGGTGTGGGACCGTTCTCGCCGGCGGGAGTTCTTGCCGCCTGGCTTCTGGTCTGGAAGCGATCCACTGCCGCCTGCGCTTTGCTGCCCGTCCCTTGTCCCTCGCCGGATTCCGCCTGGAAGAAGTAAGTTGTGCCCGGCTTCAGGCCTTTGAGATACACGCGATGTGTGAAGCCGCCCCAGGGCATGTTGGCGGTCAGGTCGAGTTGATCAGGCTCAGTGCCGTAGCGCAGCGTGGTGCCGGCGTTCACGTTGGTAGACCAGGCGATGATGGCGGTGGTATCGGTGACTTGCTCCACCACCGGCCCACGCGTGATGCGGACAGGGTCGTGGCGGTCGGAATCTTGCAGAGGTTGCCCCAGACACCAGGAGTTCAGCACGAAAGCAACGATTGATATGAATTTGAAAGGCTGCACCAATTTCCAATCTCCTCCGTGCCTTGGTGTCTCCGTGGTGGGTCTTTGAATTTGTGGTCCCTCAATAGTCTCTTTTGTCATTGGATGGCTTCAGCAGCGGCTTGGGTTTGCGCCAGCGTTGTACAATGCCCGCGAGTTTGGGAATCTGGCAGCACCATTGGAGTCTCTGAATGAAGCTGGCAAAAGTCCTGCTCTGGACTGCGGTGGCCGCGCTGGCCACGCTGGCGCTGGCCACTCTGGCCCTGCGGCGCGGCGAGGCCATCAACGCCATGTGGCTGGTGGCGGCTGCGCTGTGTACTTACGCTCTGGGCTATCGCTTTTATAGCAAGTTCGTCGCCGCCAAGGTGCTGGCGCTGGATGCCATGCGGGCCACGCCCGCTGAGCGTCTCGACAATGGCCGCGATTTTATGCCCACCAACAAGTGGGTGGTCTTTGGGCACCACTTTGCAGCCATCGCCGGGCCGGGGCCTCTGGTAGGACCGGTGTTGGCGGCGCAGTTCGGTTACTTGCCGGGAACGCTGTGGATCCTGGTGGGCGCGGTGCTTGGCGGATGCGTGCAGGATTTTGTCATCCTGCTCTTCTCCGTGCGCCGCGACGGCAAATCTCTGGGCCAGATGGCGCGCGAAGAAATAGGCAAGACCGCGGGCGCCGTGTCGTTCATCTCCGTGCTGAGCATTGTGGTGATTCTGCTGGCGGTGGTGGCGCTGATCATCGTGAACGCGCTCAAGGACAGCCCGTGGGGCATATTCACCATCGGCATGACCATTCCGATCGCGCTGCTCATGGGCTTGTACTTGCGCCGCCTGCGGCCCGGACGCGTGCTGGAGGCCTCCGCGCTCGGCTTCCTGCTGGTACTGCTGGCGATCTTTGGCGGCCAGTGGGTTTCGCATTCGCATTACTGGGCGGGCGTGTTCACGCTGGGCGCATCGACAATTGCCGTGCTCATTATTCTTTATGGCTTTGCCGCATCGGCCCTGCCGGTTTGGCTGCTGCTGGCGCCGCGCGACTACCTGAGCACCTTCGTCAAGCTGGGCACGGTGTTCATCCTGGCGCTGGGCATCATCGCCGTGCGACCCACGCTGCAGATGCCCGCGCTCACGCGATTTATTGACGGTTCCGGCCCGGTCTTTGCCGGCAATCTGTTTCCCTTTGCCTTCATCACCATTGCCTGCGGCGCCATCAGTGGGTTCCATTCGCTGATCTCCAGCGGGACCACGCCTAAGCTGATCGCGCGCGAGCCGCAGACGCGCATGGTGGGCTACGGCGCGATGATGGCCGAATCTTTCGTCGGGATTATGGCCATGATCGCCGCATGCACGCTGCAACCCGGCGCTTACCTGGCGGTGAACAGCGGCGCGGGGATGGTCGGCGGCACACCGCAAGCCGCGGTCGCCACCATCACCAACTGGGGCTTTCCCGTGACGGCGGAGCAGATGAACACGCTGGCCGCGCACGTGGGCGAGAAGACTCTGTTCTTCCGCACCGGCGGCGCGCCCGCGTTTGCCCTGGGCATGGCCAAGATCTTCTCTGACTCGCTGGGAGGCACGGCGGTGATGGCCCTGTGGTACCACTTCGCCATCATGTTTGAGGCGCTGTTTATCCTTACCGTGCTCGACGCAGGCACACGAGTGGCCCGCTTCATGCTGCAAGACGCGCTCGGCCACATCTGGAAGCCCATGGGCCGCACGAGCTGGTATCCAAGCATTCTGGTGACCAGCGCGCTGGTGGTGGCGGGGTGGGCGTGGTTCTTGTGGCAAGGCATACGCGATCCGCTGGGCGGAATCAACTCGTTGTGGCCGATTTTTGGCATCTGCAACCAGCTTCTGGCCACGGTGGCACTGTGCGTGGCCACCACCATCATCGTCAAGATGGGCCGCGCCCGCTTTATGTGGGTGACCCTGGCGCCGCTGTGCTGGCTGATCGCGGTGACATTCTCCGCCTCGTGGCACAAGATGTTTGACGCCAATGCGCTGATCGGCCTGCTGGCCCACGCGCGCAAGGTCGCTGCAGGTCCCGCGAGCGCAGCGGCCACGCGGCAGGTCTTCAATGATCGCCTGGATGCCGCGGTCTGCGGGCTGCTGATCGTGCTGGTGAGCGTGATCGTGATCGAATCAGCTCGCGTTTGGCTAAGCGTAATCGCCGGAAGAAGAGAGGCAGCAACCCAGGAAGCGCCCTTTGTGGCCACAAAATATGCTGTCGAAGAAGCGATTTGAGTGGTCTCGCGCCAGAGGGGCGGCCATCCCGTGATGGCCGTCACCGCCGTCCCACGCGTAAAGCGCTTCTAATTCTGTGTGGGCATGCCGGTGCACAGAAAATGGGAACACGAGGCCAGTCCGTAACAGCTAAGAGATCAAAGAACCATCAAGAACTATCAATTAACTACAACCGGCGCACCTTAACCCCGGCCACGGTGCTCTAATCCATGTAAGCCCCAAGGAGTCATTATGCCGAGAAATAAAGGTGTGCTCCTGGTTTCGTTGTTTCTGCTGAGCATCTTCCTCGTGCCGGCCGCGCCTGCCCAGGACGAGCAGGGCTATGTCCAGGACCAATTGAGTGACATCGTTTCCCATGCTCGCATCGTGCGTCTCAGCCACATTGAAGGCACGGTCCAGATCGATAACGACCGCGGCTTTGAAAACGCCACCGTGAACATGCCCATCACGGAAGGAGACCGTCTGCTGGCGCGCTCGGACGGCTGGACGGAGGTGCAGTTTGAAGACGGCAGCACCGTGCGGCTGGCGCCGGACACGCAGATCACGTTCTCTCAACTCGGACGCAACGCTGAAGGCGGCACCGTGACGGCCATCGACCTGGACCAGGGCGAAGCTGAATTCACCGTGAAGAAGCCAGAAGGCAGCGACTTTGCCGTGACCGTGCGCAACAAGACCATCTTTCTCCGGCATTCAGGGCGCTTCCGCGTGACCGCCACCAACGCCAATCCGCTGGAGATTGTGGTGTGGAAGGGCGACGTCGCCGTGGCCGATTACTCCACGGGCGCGGAAGTGGCGGTGCGCGCGAAGGAAACCTTCGTGCTCGATCCAAACGACATGGAGCAGTACAACCTGGAGAAGAGCGCCATGGCCGACGATCTGGACGAATGGAGCCAGCAGCGCGACGATTATCTCAAGACATACGCTTCTTCAGGCGGCAACTACACGCAGTCGCCTTATCAATACGGAGCCAACGACCTCAACTACTACGGCACGTACTATGACGTTCCGGGCTATGGTTATCTCTGGCAGCCTACCGGACTCGGCTTGGGATGGGACCCTTATACGAACGGTTACTGGAGCTGGTCGCCCATTTATGGCTATTGCTGGGTGTCCGCGTATCCCTGGGGATGGATGCCGTACCGCTACGGAAGATGGATCTTTCTTCCCGGCCGGGGATGGATGTGGCAGCCGGGCAACTGGCAGGGCTGGTGGCTGCGTCCGCGCATTACCAATCCGCCGCATGACTATCGTCCGCCAAGGCCTCCGGGAGGGCGGGTAATCACGGGACGTCCAGGTGTGCCGCCTCCGGTGGCAGTCAAACCGCCTCCTTCGCGACCGGCGCCGGCTCCAGGACAAGCGGGGCCGCCGTCCCGTCGGCCAGGCGATTACGACGGCAGGTTCCAAGTGCCGCGGACGGAAACCGACCGCGGCCAGCGTGGACGTCGCGTCTTCACCAGTGAGGAGATTCAAGACCGCGTGCCGCGCCGCGACACATCCGGCGCACCATCTGGAGCTATAAGGATGGAGCCGCGCGAACCACAAGCACCCGCCGCTGGTCAGCCGGGAACGGGCACTGTTCAACCACGGGAGGGCCGGCCTGGTGAGGTTCCGCGCCAGCCCGCTGTAGGTCAGCGTGCGCCGGAAGTGCATGAACGTCCTGCGCCGGTACCGCAACCTTCAGTGAGACAGCAGCCACCGGAGCCGGTACGCGAACGTCCAGCGCCGATCGCTGTGCCCAGGCAGCAACCGCCGGAGCCTGCAGTGCGAGAGCATCCCGCCCCGGCCCAGGTGCCTCGTCAGCAGCCACCGTCTGCGCCGGTAACGCAGCCTGCGCCTGCGCCGCGGCTACAACCGCCGCCTGCAGCGCCGCGAGCGGAGACTCCACCGGCGCCACGTGTCTCGGCTCCACCACCGGCTCCGCCGCCGCATGTGTCGTCTCCGCCGCAACCGGCTCCAGTTCCG
>DASVFK010000354.1:0-4207 GCA_036380095.1 Candidatus Angelobacter sp.
AGTTTTTCTGTGCGGGCAAAGATCTCCGCCGTTGCGGGATTGTCCTGGACTTCGCGTGCCACGGGCAGAGAAAGTTTAAGTTGTGCGTGATCAGGAATACAGATCTCGCGGCAGATCAACCATTTCGCATCCAGCGTGAGATCGGCCGGCTTTCCTGCGGCGACCGAAGACGCAACTTTCACCGGCACAAGCAGCAGGATGTCATCGTGGTAGCCGTAATCTGCCAGCGTAGGCGAAGGCTGCATGCGCTCCGGACGCGGCCATTGGATCTCGCCGGCGGCGAAGCCGGCAGGCAGTTGCCACTGGAAGACGGGCGGCTGGCCGGAGTCGCCGGGATTGATCCAGTAAATGTGCCAGCCTTGCTCCAGGACAAAGTGAACGCCGAGCAGAACATCAGAGGCGGGCGCAGCGTTCTGCTGGCGGGAAAGCAACTCCACGCGCGCATGCTTGGCGGAAACTTCCGCAGAAGCCGTGGCAAGAATGAAGGCGGCAGGGAGAAGGCGAGTTGCAAGTCGGAAGAATGCTTTGCGTGCCACGCATTCATTCTACGATGCGCCCGCCGAAACGGGCCTGCATACTCCACGCGCCGGCAGAACATGAAAAAGCGCCGGAAGCTTGTCCGGCGCTTTTGTAATCAAGTTGAAAGTTTTGAGCTACGGGATGATATAGCGCAAGCTGACGTAGGCCATGCCCAGGTGGGCGTTCTTGGGAGCACCGGCCGCCACGAACCACGGGGCGCGGGTCACGTAAGACCACTGGGTGACCAGGTTAACCGCACCATACTGCGGGTTCTTCCAGAACGTCTGCGTCCAGTCGAAGGTGCCTTCCTGGATGGCGCGGTTGGCGGAGTTGGGTGAGTTGATCCCGCCGAAGCCGATGGTCGGTTTAACCAACAAGGGCGAGGTCACATCCGGGAATGCGTTGCGTTTGAAATAGACCCCACCGTAATAGGCGCCAAACTGCGTCTTGGGGCCTGCCTGGAGTTCAGCACCGACAAGCCCGTCCAGTGCGCGCACCATGGAGGGAGTTGCGTCAAACGTGGTGGCCGAAAGGGCTATGGGAACCATCACCACTTGCGGTCCCAGGCCGATCATGTAACGGCCCACGCCATTCCCGTACAGAGCATTGCCGAGCACGCGGAAGTTCTTGACCAGCTCAAAATTAAACGCACCCTGCACGCCGCCGCCGGTCTTGGAATGATGTACGAACGTTGTTCCCCCGACGGGCAGAACAGTCACTTTGGCTGAGGTCATAATGGCGCCGGCCTCAATGTGGAAGCTCCGCCCGCCCGCCTTGGTGTCATAGGCCATCTTGGTAACGACGTCCGGGAAAGCGTTGGGCGTCGCCGTGTTGTTGGCGGCGTCAAACTGCGGCCCGAGCTGGGCGTTGAAAGCGAAGGGGAAGATTACTTCTCCCGCGCCCACAAACTGCTCCGGGTTCTCCAGACCGACGCCCCAGGCAAAGTTGTCATTGGGGTGGTACACGGCCCGGAACTGGCCTGCGCGAGTGTAATTAATGCCGACCTGGATGTTGGCGTCGGCGTTGAACGTGGTTGCCAGATCGGCGTTGTAGGGCGAAACGCCGGTACGGTTGGGGGTTAACATGCCCCATGCCTGGCCGCCCAGAATCTCCCACTTGCCGCGCCGCAAATCCACCCAGTACAGGCGCAGACGCATGGTATGGCTGTTGCTGGTCACGAACACGTTGGCGGCGTCGTTGCCGTTGAAATCACTCTCGACATAGCCGACGACGTTGTTGGCGCCGTACTTGCCCGCGATCTTCAGATTGAATCGCGAATACTGGCCAGTGGAGCGGAATTCGGTGAGATGGCCTTGCACCGTGTTGCTGAAGGGAATAGAGCCGTAACCGGTATTCAGGTTGCCGCCGGTGTTGGTGGAGCGAATCACATTGCCGAAGTCCACGAAACCGCCGGGCGTGAAGTCAGTGCCTCCGATGCGGAAGGACAAAGGCGACTCCGTCGGCTTTTTTACGTCCCCTTGCGTTACGGCCACGGATGGAACTGTGCTCGTTGTGGTCAAGGCTGCATTCTCGACGTGCGGCGCGACCGTGTTCTTTGCCTGCAATTCCTGCTGCAAGCTCTCAATCTGTTTCTGCTGCTGCGACATCTGTTGCTGCTGCTGAGTGATCTGCGCCTGCTGGGCCACAATGGCCTCACGCAGGGCCTTCAGTTCGTCTGCCACGTTTGAATTCTGGGCCTGCCCGCTCCCTGAACCTGTTTGCGCCAGCGCCATGCTCGACGCCAGCGCCAGTAGACTTATCCCTCTCAAAAGTCTCATTGAACTTTTGCCTCCTGATCGTTTCAAGTTTTCAACCCTCACGGGAACCTGCGGTCCCCACATTTGCTGCAATTGGCGCAGAACTTTAGCGCATATCGCGCCTTACGTACAGAGTACTTTAGCCTTAGGGTTTTCTAAGAGAGGCTAGCTTGATTCCCCCAGGGAGCCGGGACGGGGGCCGAAATGGGACGGTCAGGGCCGGGCGGGCGTTGGACCGCCTGGGGCAGGGCGCAACGCTTCCATCTGGTTCCCTCGAGCGGTCTGGAGCGAGATGCCCCCCGGCCACGTTGAGCGGGCGCGCCGGTTTTGCGCGCGCAGGGGTGAGAGCCCGCGGCTTCAGGAGCATGAGAGAGTAGCCAAGGAAAAAAGCGCCCTAGCGGTTGGGAGCGAAGCGACATTGTGTGACCCGTTGAGGGCGAGGCCGACTTGCGTGCCGAGCCCGCGGCTTCAGGAGCATGAGAGAGTAAACAGGAAAAAAGCGCTCTAGCGGTTTGGAGCGAAGCGACAAAAAAACGAGCGCCGGGAGGCCCGGCGCTCGGTGCAAGTAAGGGTTGAAAACCGGCCTACGGAATTACGTAGCGCAGGACCACTTTGTCCATGAACAAGTGCGCGTTCTTCGGAGCCGTGAGGGCGCCGGTGACGGCGTTCTTGGAGACAAACCAGGGTGCGCGCGTGACGTAGCTGGCGTCATTGATGAGCACCAGTGCTCCGTACTGCGGGTTGCTCCACAGGGTTTGTGTCAGGACGAAGCTACCTTGCTGGATAGCACGGTTGTTGGTGTTGGCGGAGCCTGTGCCGCCAAAGCCGATGATGGGCTTAACTGCCGCTGGTGACGAGATGTCTGCGAACGAGTTACGCCCATAGTAGATGCCGCCATAGTAGCCGGCGAGCGTGGTCTTGGGGCTTGCCTTGAATTCAAGACCGCCGTAACCGGAAGCTGCGTGGACCATGGAGATAGCGAAGTCAAAGGAGGTAGGCGTGAGGGCAACCGGGGCCACAACGTACTGCGGTCCCTGACCGATGAAATAGCGGCCTACCCCGGGTCCATACGCGCCATAGCCGAGGATACGGAGTTTCTTGGTGGCTTCAAGGTTCAGTCCACCCAGCAAGCCTGCGCCGGTCTTGGTGTGCTTGTTGAAGGGTGTGCCCGCTACGATGGGGGATGTTTGCGCCGCCAGCTTCACCGAGGTGATCATGCCGCCCGCTTCCAAGTGGAACGCGCGTGCGCCCAGCTTGGTGTCAAGCGCCATCTTGGTCACGAGGTCAGGAAATGCGTTGGGGACGCCTGGAGTCGCGTTGCCGTCGAGCTGGTTCGCCAGTTGTCCGGCCGCCGGGAAGGCGACGGGCAGCGTGACCTGGCCCGCGGTAATCTGCTGCGGGTTCTCCGCGGCAAACGCCCAGGAGAACTTGTCATTCGGCTTGAACGCGATGCGCAACTGGCCGTCACGTGAGTAGTACACTCCGGCGTGGATGTTGCCGTCCGTGGCGCCGGGAAGAGCAAGATCGCCTCCGTTGGGACCAACGCCTACACGATTCGGCGTCATCAGGCCCCAGGCCTGGCCACCGGTGAACTCAAACTTTCCTCGTCTCACGTTTACATAGAACAGGCGCAGGCGGAAGGTGTGCGGGTTGGTGGTGGTAAAGACGTTGGCTGCATCGTTGCCGTTAAAGTCGGTTTCGATGTATCCCAGGACGTTGTTTTCGCCGTACTTGCCGGTAATTCTCAAGCTCAAACGCGAGTACTGGCCGCTGGAGCGGAACTCTGTCATCTGGCCGGCCGGCGTGTTGTTGAACGGGATAGCGTTGAAGCCGGTGCTGATCACGTTCCCGGTATTCACGGTGCGGAAGATGTTGTTGAAGTCCACGAAGCCGCCGGGCGTGAAATCAGTGCCGCCAATGCGGACCGAAAG
>DASVFK010000355.1:0-32219 GCA_036380095.1 Candidatus Angelobacter sp.
CTTCCGTCATCCCTTGTTCCCATTCACATTGCCGATGGCGGAGAAATCCTGTTCTGTTTCCATCCTCTGGGTGGAGGAGTTTCTTCCTTCCGATCGCTGATCGACTTGCTCCCCGGTGTCTCGATCTATGGTCTTCAGTCAGAAGGTTTTTCGCCTACGGAATCCATTCGACACGCCACGGTTGAATCCATGGCCGCATACTACGTGGAGCTGATCCGGTCAGTACAAAAGAATGGACCTTACTGGCTGCTAGGCAGGTCCTCGGGCGGCCACCTGGCATTCGAAGCAGGGCGTATTCTCACGCAGATCGGCGAAGAAGTGGCAGCAGTGATGATGCTGGATACGGCCGCTCCGGGCCGCTCGCCGTGGAATCCCACGGACCTGAACTTGATCAAGCTCATGGCAGAAGGAAGCCTCGACGACGATGAGGAAGAACTCTCGCGACGGTCGGGTGACGAGCAGTTGGCTTATGCGCTTGAACAACTCAAGAAGCGCGGCCTTGTACCTTCCGATTACAGCTTTGATCTGGCCCGGCGCAGGGTGGCGGTCGTGAAGAACAATCTGACGGCGGCCAATATGTACCTTCCAGCGTCTTACTCTGGCCAAGTCATCTTGTTTGCCGCAGAAGGAAGTCCCCTGGAAAACGTCGACGTCTGGAAGACTTTTGTCCCCGGGTCGCTTGATGTCAATCATGTCTCCGGACAACACGCGCAGCTTCTCACCGAACCGTTTGTGAGGCAGATTGGTGCGCACATTCAAAGTCACTTAGGCCAGGCCAGAAGAAAGAAGATCTCGCCGGCCCAGATGATCTCCTGATTCACACACATTCAAAGAGGCGCCATGGCACACACTGAAAAGCTCTATCTCCGTCAAAACATTCAAGTAGAACCTCTCATCGATCACTGGTATGCGTGGCCCCATTTGATTCCACCGGCTACTGCGGCCCGGAACATCACCGAGCGCCACCTGAAGATCATGGATTCCTACATCAGCAATCCCCAGATCCATGCCAACGCGGCCAAGAACCCCAAGATGCTGGGCGGCCCATTCATTGATCACGATGGCAAGCGCGTGGACGAAATCCGGGCGCTGCGCGATCGCATCAAAAAGGAGCGGGCCCATCTTCTGGAATTGTCTTCAGCCCTGAACGCTCTCGACGCCATGTTACGTGAGAGCGCCAAGGGGCACTCGCTCCAGCCTCTGTATGAAAAGGTGCCGGACACTCTTAGGGGCTATGTGGAACTGGTCTACGACCTGAATAACCATCCCTCGTTCCGGCTGGTTGAGCCTCTGTTGTACCGGAGCAAGTATTATGATCGTTCGCAGCAGAGCCTCTTTCTCTCGGTCATCCAGAATGATGCGCGGCCTTTTGTCTTAAGTACGCCAAGGCTCGAATCTCCCGGCACATTGCACCTGCGCAGCCCATTCGATCATGGTTCAGTCGACCGTTTGTTCCAGCTCAAGAATCAACCGCAGCCCTGGCCCGCGATCAAAGAGTCCCTGGAACTGCCGGACGACCAGGATGAGCTGATGCAGTCATTCCTCACCGCGGAGCCGCCTGCTCCCTATGTGCCTTACGCCGGGGGCGGGGTGCGCTGGCGCTACTTCGGCCACGCATGCATCCTGATTGAGTCCAAGGGCGTTTCCATGCTGTTTGACCCGGTGCTCAGCTATACCTATGAGAATGACATCTCGCGTTACACATACCTCGATTTGCCCGAAAAGATTGACTATGTGCTCATCACGCACGACCACCAGGACCATGTGCTCTTTGAGACGCTGCTGCAGATTCGCCATAAGGTCAAGAACATCATCGTCCCGCGCAATGGCGGCGGCCATCTCCAGGACCCGTCCTTGAAGCTGATGCTTGAGAATTGCGGGTTCAAGAACGTGATTGAGATTTCCGAGATGGAGGAAATCCGGGACCGCAACGTGGCGATCACCGGCTTGCCGTTCTTTGGCGAACATGCAGACCTCGATATTCTTAGCAAGATGGCCTGGCTGGTGAGAATCGGGCCCCATACGCTTCTATTTGCCGCAGATTCATGCAACATCGAGCCGCGCCTGTATGAACACGTTCACCGCGAGGTTGGCGATGTGGACGCGCTATTCCTTGGTATGGAATGCGATGGAGCGCCTCTGAGCTGGCTGTACGGGCCGCTGCTCACGCAACGCATGGACCGCTCCATGGACGAGTCGAGGCGGCTGGCCGGCTCCAACTTCGAACAAGGGAAGAGCATCGTGGACCTTTTTCATTGTCGCGAAGTGTACGTCTACGCCATGGGCCAGGAACCATGGCTGAACTACATCATGAGCATCAAATACACCGCGGAGTCGCGCCCCATCGTGGAATCGAACCGGCTGGTTCAGTTATGCCAGGAACGTGGCATCAGAGCCGAGAGACTGTTTGGCGAGAAGGAAATTCTAGTGGAGGAGACAGGGATTCGTATGTTACCTGCGGCCATGGTCGTTGGCATGTGATGAATTTCTGAAAATCGAAAAGCCACAAAAGCCCCCCTGCCCGAAGGACTACAGGATATACAATAGCGGCCTAAACGGCGGATTTGAGCTTTTGTGGAAATCAGAAGGTGCACTGGTCGGCAGTCTCAGCGCTTGGTCTGTGGCCGGTGAGCTAAGCAAGAGCAACAGGCCTGGTCTTGCATCATGCGCGGGCCGTCGGGAGCACAAGAATGTTCAAAGGGTCTACTCATACCACTTCGGAAGCCTTCTCCCCCTCATTGGCTGAACGCTGGCAGGTTCTGAAACAGGACAGCCGCTTCGCCCTGCGCATGATGAGCAAGAACCTGGGTTTCACTGCGATCGCCGTGATAACTCTGGCCCTTGGCGTCGGGGTCAATACGGCGATCTTTAGTATTCTCAACGGGATCATTCTGCGTCCCTTGCCTTACAAAAACCCCGGGCAGATCGCCATCCTCCAGCAGCAGTTTGCGAAAAAAGATTCTGAGGTCATGGTTTTTTCCGTTGTGGAAATGAACGACTACCGCCAGCAAAACCGCACGTTTGACGGGCTGGTGGAATATCACAACATGCGTTTTGTGTTGCAAGACCACGGGCGTGCGGAACGCGTGCGGGCGGGAGTTGTATCGTCAGACTTTTTCGATTTGTTCGGAGTGAAACCTGTTCTGGGAAGAATGTTTGTGCCAGCGGAGGAGCAGCCCGGAGCTGCGCCTGTTCTATTGCTCAGCTATGAGTACTGGCAAAGAAGCCAGGGCGGCGATCCGCACATTGTCGGCAAGACCTTCAAAATGAATGACCGGCTGCACACGGTGATTGGCGTGTTGCCGCATCTGCCGCAATATCCCGATGAGAACGACGTCTACATGACCTCGACCTCATGTCCTTTCCGGATGGTGCCGGCACGCGTCAATACCCGCATCAGGCGGTTCTCTCGTTTTTTTGGCAGATTGAAACCTGGTGTCACGATGCAGGAGGCGGGCAGCGATGTGCAGTTGATTGCAAACCGTCTCCAGCAGCAATACCCGGACGCTTATCCCAAGGAGTCTGGCTTCCGCGCCTTCGTTCTTCCTCTGTCTCAGGAATTGACTAGCAAAGCGCGCCCTGTCTTGTGGGTCCTGCTGGCTGCCGCAGGCTTTGTATTGCTGATTGCCTGCGCCAACGTGGCGAATTTCACTCTTGCACGCCTCTCCCAGCGCGACCAGGAGCTTACTTTGCGCTCCGCCCTTGGGGCAAACAGGAAACGTCTGTTTCAGCAACTGCTCACAGAAAGTCTGATTCTAGGTTTGTTCGCGGCCGTACTGGGGTTGGCGCTCGCATACGGCAGCCACGGGCTTCTGGTCCAGTTTGTCGCTCGTCTGAGTCCCCGGGCCGGCGATATCAGCATCGATGTGCGGGTCCTGTTGTTCGCCATGGCGGCGGCTGTTCTGGCGAGCGTGATCACCGGTTCGCTGCTGGCGCTTTCTTCGAAATACCAGTCAAGCGCCGGGTTCAAGGACGCCGGCAGGCAGACCATGGGACGCGGACAACAGCACGCGCGAAACACCCTGATTGTTGCCCAGGTGGCGTTCTCCCTGGCTTTGCTCGTTGGCGCCGGCCTGATGGTGCGAAGCTTGATGAAACTGCAGGATGTGCAGCCTGGTTTTGTGCCGGAGAAAGTTCTGACCATGGCACTTGACCTGAACGATTCCAAGTACTCGACGCCGGCAGACCAGGTGGCCGTGGGACATGCCATCGCCGAAAAGATCGAGTCCCTGCCCGGTGTGGTGAGTGCCGCCGTCAGCTCCAGCTTCCCGCTCGATCCGGATGCAATCTCTCAGGGTTTCGACACGATCGGGATGTTCACTTCACGAATTCAACTTGAAGATAAGCCGCTACAGGCCGGCGATGTTGTGCCCCTGGTCGCCTATCGCGTGGCAACGGAAGACTATTTCAAGACCCTTGGCATACCCCTCTTGCAGGGGCGAGCATTCCTGCGCTCTGACACCAAGACTGCTCCCGGCGTAGTTATCGTCAATCAGGCATTTGCCAAACACCGGCTCACGGAGGGCGATGCAATCGGCAAGAGACTCTCCTGGGATGGAGGCAAGACCTGGCTCACGGTAGTTGGTGTTGTGGGAAACACCAGAGAATTCAGCTTGAGGGAGAGCTTGTCTGACGAGGTGTATTATCCTCTTGATCAAGTCCCGGTCTGGGGCAGCCTGTTGGTTCGCACCGCGGGAGATCCCAACACCCTGATTAGTCAGGTGCGAAAAGCGGTTGATGAAGCTGCGCCGCAGACGGCGATCAGTTATCTTGAGACCTTGGAGCAGGCGCGCGATGACACCCTTTCCTCTCCGCTGCTCATGACCCGGCTTCTCGGAATTTTCGCCATCTTGGCCATGATTGTTGCCATTTCCGGAATCACAGGGATACTGGCGCTTTCCGTCAGCCAGCGGGTGAGAGAAATTGGAGTTCGCCTGGCGCTGGGAGCACAGCCCTCTGATGTGGTTAGGTTGGTGGTAAAGCAGGGGATGATTTTGGTGTTGTTCGGCATCGTCGCCGGCCTGTTGGTTGCCGCCGCGATGATCGGTCCACTCAAAGTATTCTTGTTTCAAGTGGCGCCCACGGATCCCTTCACCTTGGCTGGGGTTTGCGGGCTGCTGGTGCTGGCGTCGCTAGTAGCGTGTTATATACCGGCGCGACGCGCCGCCAGAATTACCCCGATCGTCGCCCTGCGCCACGAATAAAATCTCCGGTGCAAGATCGCCCAGTGTGCCGGCGAAGCAACCATTACAGCAGTCCTCAATTCAAGTCTAGATTTCTTGTCGGATGCGCCCGGACCGGAGAGCCTCCGGACGGGCTCTTCAACCTCTTAAATTTCTCGTTTGGACCAACCTTGGAGGAAAAGTCATGAATACTGCGGCCAGTTCTGCTGCGGTCAAACAGCTTTACGACAAACATCCTTATCCCAGCCCAAACGCCGGCGCCTCTCTCCTTCGAGATATCGTCGGTGTTCTGTGGTTTCTGTTCCCTGGGCAGGACCTGGCAGGCTGGAAGGTCCTCGATGCCGGCTGCGGCACGGGACATCGATTGGCGGCTCTGGCCAAGGCCTATCGCAAGACACAGTTTACCGGCTTGGACATTTCCGCCACGGCGCTGGAAGTAGGCCTTCAGCTTGCTGAAAAACACCAGCTCAAGAACCTGCGGTTCTGGCAGGGCGATATCAGCGAACTGGACGCTTTGGACCAGTTTGATCTCATCATCTCGACGGGTGTGGTCCATCACCTGCCCGACCCCGCGCGCGGAGTCAACAAGCTGTGTCGCTTACTTTCCCCCGAAGGGATGGTGCTGCTTTGGCTTTACCACCGGTTTGGGGAGTTTGAGCGCCTTCTTCAGCGTGAGCTGGTGCTGACCCTGGCAGGGTCTGGTCCGGCCAGCCTCGATGCAGGCATCAATCTCCTTGCTGAACTCAAGATCAGCCTTAACCCGGAGCAATACGGAAGTGGTCTGCTGTCACAAGACGACACCAGCCAGATAACCCTGGATGTCGATGCGTTTTTGAACCCGATTGTGCACGCCTACAGGTTCGGAGAAGCCATGGACTTGTTTGCGGAAGCAGGAATCGACTGGGTCGCCATCAACGGGATCACCACCAGGAACTCGAGCAGCCTTGTTGACCTTGACGGGCTGGGCAACCCGGACGTCACTTTGTCGGAGAAGGACATGCTTGGATCGGACAAGCTGTTGAGCGCTTATCGCGGCCTGCCCAAGCTGGAGCGCCTCAGCGTAATTGAACTCCGGACCAAACCCACGGGGTTTTCAATGCTGGCCGGCCGCCAGGCTTCATTGAGGAAGTGTGGTCCTAGAATTGGCGGCAATGTAACCTGGCCCCGTTGAATGCCGCAAAAAAGCCTGGTAGGAACGCTGTTGTGATTGAACTGAACTTGCGGAGGAAAGAGTTGAGGAGGGTCCTGGCGAGAATCGGATCAGAGAGTTGTTCCCAAAAACCTGTTGAGTCCCTGCCTTGAATCAGGCAGCAGAATAGATCTTTTCCAGCGCAGCACTCGAAATCGTTCCGCGCGCAAACTGCAATACTTCGCCGGTCACCGCGATTTTGTCGCCCAGCCATCGGGTCCGGATCTTGATTCCGTGGCCGGATTCTTGACTGAAAATTTGTTCCCCGGGTTGTTCTCGCGCCCAGTACTCCATCAAAGCAGGGACCACAGAGCCGGATGCTCGGTCCTCCTCAATGCCGGCGCGTGGCGCGAAGAAGCGAAATGCCGCCCTGCCTGACGTGCAGCGGCTGGAAAGGATACATCCAATTTTTTCCAGGCGCTCAAGGCCCGCTTGTTTGGGATCAAAGTCCTTTAGCGCCTGCTCATCTTCCACAATCAGCAAGTAGTCGCGGCCGGCATCGAACGCCTTCAGCAACTTCACGCCCACCTGGACGGTTTCAGCAGGTATCTCGATGAGTGGGACGTCCCTGAACACGATGTAAGGCTCTACTCCTTGGCGTGAGAGCCACAATCTCCCGGGCAGATTTGCCACCTCTAACAGCTCGCCGTCCTTCAATGTCGGCAACAGCACAGAGCTGGCAGCCAGCGCACAGTGTCCACACAGGGGAACCTCGCGTGACCCGGCGAACCAGCGAATCTCCAGCCGGCGGTGTTTCAGCACGACAAAGGTTGTTTCCGTAGTCCCGAGGAACCCGGCGATCGCTCCAAGTCGTGTCTTCTCAGGCCAGGAATCCAGGCGAACCACAATGCTCTGGTTTCCGTCCGCGAGCCGTGGCGAAAAGACGGAACACCAGACCAAGTCGCCTGGCTCCCAGGCTGCAGAGGCAACAGAGGCGCCGCTGAGACTCTCCAGAGAAGGCGCTAACACATCAGGCAGCATCGGCGGTGCCGCGCACAGTGGCGTGAAGGGCATCACGCAGAATGCAGGTTGCCTCTTCGAGTTCCCCGGCGCTGATGGTGAGTGGAGGAAGCAGTTTCATAACGTTGTGTTCACTTCCCACGAACTCAACGATCAAGCCTCTCTCGAAGCAATTCTGCTGCAACTGCCCGGCAAATTCGCGTGTGGGCAACTGCACGCCGGCCAGCAGGCCAAGCTGCCTGACCGCCGAAACGTGTGCGCTGAATTCCTGCTTCAGGGAATCGAGCGAGTGCGCTAACTGACTGGCTGATGATTCCAGGCCGGCCAGGAAACTTGCGTTTGTCCAGAAATGCCGCAGGGCCTTCGCTCCAGTAACATAGGAATAGGTGAAGCCGCGGAATGTGCCGGTATGCTCCCCGCGCTCCCACAGATCAAGCGCTGGATTGATCAGCAGGATGGACATGGGGCAACCGAGGCCACTGATGGATTTCGAAACGCAAACCAGGTCCGGCACAACTCCATAGTGCTCGAAGCAGAAGAACTTGCCGGTGCGGCCGCATCCAGTCTGGATTTCATCGAAGATCAGCAAGGCGCCCACTTCTTTTGCCAGGTCCGCTATCTGTCTGACCCACTCTGCTGAAGGAATGTTGATGCCGCCCTCGCACTGCACCAGTTCGAGAACAAATGCCGCGGGAGGCTGGATGCCGCTCCCCTTGCGCGTCAATAGTCTGCGAACAAACTCTAATTCATCACCGCATTCCGTAAATCCTTCAAACGGAAGAAAGGTCACGCGCTCGGAATGGAAGTATGGCTCCGAGCTGTAGCGCCCCAGGGAGGAAGAGATTGCCATGGATCCGGCACTCATACCGTGGTAGGAATTCGAAAAAGCCACAACTCCTTTGCGTTGGGTGATTTTTCTTGCCAGCTTGAGGGCGGCTTCCACCACATTTGTTCCTGTGGGTCCGCAGAACTGGCATCGGAATTCAAGCCTTCTCGGCTGCAAGATGACCTCGTTCAGCGCGTTAAGGAATTCCTCTTTGGCGGTGGTGTGCAGGTCCAGGGAATTGACCACGCCGTTGGCATTGATGTATTCCACAAGCGCGTTTTTCAGTTCCGGATGATTGTGTCCATAGTTCAAGGACCCTGCTCCACTGAGAAGGTCGAGCCATTTGCCGCCCTGATTGTCATATAGATAACTTCCTTCGCCACGGGCAAAAACGGCGGGGAAGGAGCGGCAATACGTTCGTATATTGGATTCGTAGCGCTCGAAAACCTCCGTCTGCGCCTGCTGTACCCCTGGCTGCCCGTTACCCTGGTGTTTTCGAAGTGTGGTTGCCAAAGCTTGTGTCATAGCTGTTTTCCTCTTAGTTCATTCATTGCCGATGATTTACGAGCTGCTTCGCGCGGTGACGATGTCTTGCGGTTCAGCGATCGCCGGCGGCTGTGCTTTTGCTTTCCTATAAGCATGTATGTCCACGCGGTTTCCATGTTCATCAAAAGGGTTCTTGAAATCAAAAACGCCTGGAGAAGCGCCTTCGTCATGGAGTTGCTCCAGCTTCTGGCACGCTTCCTGCCACTGCGGTATGTGGTCATCGCCGACCCACCAGATGGCGTACGTGGGCCATTCCGGTTTCATGAACCACTGCGTGCGCCGCTTGAACGCTTCGAGATGTAATCCCGCATAGACAAAGTTGAATACGGAGGACAGGTCTTTCCACAGGCTGATGGTGGAGGCGCGCTGGTCAGTATTCGTGTCTCTGCCCAACGTGTAGAACCGGGGAACACAAAACACCCCCCAGGGGCCCCAGTCGCGCTCAAAGTTGCTCAATTCCGAGCCGCTGAGTTCCTTTGCGCGGGCAATGAAGCCTGGACTGCCTTCAGCCTCTTTGAAGACATCGGGTGTGCGGTCATCAAACTCTTGCACTTCAGGATGACCGTAAGGCTGCTTGAGTATGGCAAAAGTCGCGAATGCAAGCCGCATTGCTCCTCCTTCGCAAAAGCCGTTTTGTGTGGCCGGACTTGACGCCGGAGTGGATCCCGGCAAGAACGTAACAACGTTTATTGGGCTGTATGGGCGTGTGCCCGGGTCTTTACCAGGGTGGAGAGATAAGCAGCCTGGAATCGTCCGGGAGAAATAATGCGGCCCGTGAGATCCACAAATTCTCGTTGCAAGGCCAGACTGGATGTGACGCAACGATACGTGCTTATGGCGGCTTCAGGCGATTTCGCCACCACTGAATCCGCCTTGATGCCTCTGGCATGTGGCAGGAAAAACTTCATGAAGCTTTTGTCATAAGACGCCAGAAATGGCTCGAGCTCCTCGCCTTGCGACAACGCATGCGCGGTGGCTTTCGCCAGCATGTGCGCCGATACGGCCGCAAAGCTGCAGCCAACGCCGCTGAGCGGGTCAAGAGAGAGTGCAGCGTCCCCCACGAAGGCCGCGCCACTGAAGCTCGCTTTCCTCGTCATGTTCGGATAATCGGCGTATCCGAGTACGGGAGAAACCAGGCGCGCTCGAGAAATATCAGGGATTCCAGGAAACTGCTGAAAGTAAGCAATGATCTTTTGTTCCAGCGGGGCCCGGCTAGACTGCCAGTCATCCGCAGTTGCCTTGGGGACATAGAGGGCCAGCAAGGTGCGGTCATCGCAGAGTGGATACAAAAAACCGCGGTCCGGCTCACTCAAGACAAAGATCGACCGGTTTCTTGCCGGGGCCTCAATACCTTCGAAGTATCCGAACAAAGCAGCACGCTGGTTCTCGTCGCTTTCGGCCTTGTTTCCCAGCAGGTTTGCGATGCGAGAATGTCTTCCATCGGCAGCCACCAGGAGCCGTCCTTCAATGGAAACGGTCCCATTCGTGCTTTGCGCCTCAACCAGCCACCCGTTGCTTGAGCGATCTGCCCTGGTTACCCGATGGCCCATCCTCAGATTCACATTTGCGTGTGCTGCTGCATGGCTCCGCAGAAAAGGGTCTAGCAGACGACGTTCTATGTTGTACGCAAAGGCTGTTTCCGGACCATCGCCGTAATCGTCAGGAGGATCAATCCAGCCGGCGGACGTCCAGAAGGCCGCCTTCGTCCTGAGTGCGCCGAGCTGCTCAAGAGGCCCATCAAGCCCTAATTCCTGGAATACAGGCAATGCAATCGGTTGAACAAAGTGGGTGCATAACGACTTGTAGGCGTCATCACGGTCCTTCTGTTCAAGGATCGTGACCGTCAAGCCGCGCCGGGCATAACACATGGCGAGTATGCATCCCGCAATCGATCCACCTGCTATGACAACATCGCAACGATTGTTCATCTAGGTCCGCTTTCAGTTGAAATTCATCACGAACGCAACCGGCCAGCGATAAAATCGATTGCCTCCCGCGCTTCGGGAACTGCACCCGCATGCAGACAGAAGTCATGGGCGAGTGCAGGCATGTGGTGATGCGTAACCGGCAACTCTTGCGCCCGTAAAGCAGCGCACCACTCGAACGCTTCATCTCGCAGAATGTCCATCTCCGCGCTTACCACCAGCGTTTCCGGCAGATTTCTTATGTCCTTATCTGTCAGGTGAAATGGCGAAAATCTGCCTGCATCATCTTTGGCATGCCACAATGACTGGAACCATCTCATCATGTCTGCATTCAAGCAATAGCCGCGACCGTAGGTGGCGTAAGAGGGCCGCTGATGATCGATGTCCAGAACCGGGTAGATCAGGACCAAACGGCTAAACCTTCCCGAGATCCTGCGCAGGGCCAACATCAGGGCAATGTATCCTCCAATGCTGTCTCCGGCCAGCGTCACCGGTTCTGCCTGAAGTTCACGGAGACGCTTCTCCATGCTGGCAGCGACCAGGTCAACAATTTCATTCGGGTCGTGCTCGGGGGCCTTCGCGTAGCGGAACGCAGTCAAAGTGCAGCGAGATGCGGCGGCAAGATACATCATCAGCGAGCTGAAGTCCTCAACGGAATAAAAGACCAGCCCGCCGCCGTGCAGATAAAACACATGGCCTTGTGTTTCCGCTGCAGGCTTGAAGATGGTCCATCCTTGGGTGTTTTCCGCTTGCGGGACATCGTGCGACAGGGGCAGCCGCCAGCGCGAGATCCATTCTGAAGTCTTGGCGCGGAGTTGCGGCAGGGTGGCAGGAGTTGGGACCGCGGGCCGAAACAGGCGAAGCCCTGCAACGATATTTCGATATGCCGGCGCTAAAGTATTGGACATCAATTGAGGTTCGTGCTTCCGCTGTCAAGGCGATTGAGAATGGAGAGGATGTCTCCCAGGGTGGCAGGGGCTTCCGTAATTTCGTCCAGACGTTCAAGGTCCAGTCCGAGATGTTCCGCAGCCGTGACGATCACGTTGATCGTGGTCAGAGAATCCAGACCCATGTCTGACAACCGGTCAGCCTCGGAGGGTGCAGGCCCGGGCTCTACGGTTGCAAGGAATGACTTCAAGATGGGAAGAACGTTTTCCAGAGCAATGTGTGCCATTCAAAGCCTATGGGCGCCGGGGTTGAAAACTCCCGCCGGCGCCGAATACATACTGATCCGCGGGTTCGTTCTGCCACGCCGTGTTGAGCAGAGTGAGCAGATGCTGTTCATTCGTCTTGCCGGTGGAGCTGAGAACAGGTTGCTCGGCGTAGGCAAGCACATTCGGCCTCATGTACTCCGGCAATTGCTGTGAAAGGTGTTCTTTCACTGAATCGAGCACTGCTGCGCCATCATCACTGATAATGATCAGCCCCAGTTGGCGGCTGCCATTCTTGCTGAGCACGCCGGCAAAAGCGCCTGTTCCATAGGCAAGTGCAGGTTGTGAAACTTCGCGCAGGTTGATCCGGCGTCCGGCGATCTTTACCTCGTCGTCTCGCCGGCCCACAAACTCTACATTTCCGTTTTCATCGAACCGGCAGATATCACCCGTCCGGTAGTAGCGAATGCCGTCACGCGTCACTACTGCGCGGTCGGTTGCCTCGGAGTCGCCGAGATAGCCCATCATTACCTGCGACCCACCAACCCACAGCTCGCCATCTGCTCCGGGTCCGGTGATCTCTCCCTCTTCACTCATGAGCTTGATCACAACGCGATCGAGCGGTTTGCCGATGGGATAAGACCGTGTCCGGTGGATCTCTGGTTCCTCAATCGTATGTGTCAGGCAGACGATGGTCGCTTCCGTTGGACCGTAAGCATTGATGACCCTGGCAGCGGGGAAATTGTGCTTCCAGGTGTTGATGACCTTGGGATCACACACCTCCGCCCCAGTCATGACCATTTCCAGGTCCGGCAGTACTTGGGAAGTCAGAGGCTTCGCATCTGAAGTGATTACCGTAAGCACGGTGGAAACAGCGATCATGTGCGTGATGCGGTACTTGGTGAGGACGCGGCGGGCAAGAGCTGCGATCGGCATTCCCCGGTACTGATAAACAAAGGCGCCCAGGGAGAGCGGCAGAATCGTGTCTTCAATCGAAACGTCAAAATGAAATGGCGCGAAGCTGAGCACTCTGGAATCAGGCGTGAAACGCAGCACCTGGTTGTGGTTATAGAAATATTCGAGCAGGCTGCGGTGACTGATCATCACTCCTTTGGGCGTTCCGGTAGAGCCGGAAGTGAAGATGATGTAGGCCGGTTCCTCTTCATGGATGGCGGGAGAGTCATTCCATAGAGCTGCGGATTCGTCGCTTGCGCGTTCCAGCAACTCCGAGAAGGGGAGCATTCGAGGCCGCTGCGATAACTTTGCTAAATCCGTGCTATCGCCCAGAACGGCCGCCGCCTGAGACTGATCCAGCAGCCGCTCGCACCTTGCCGGAGGATTGTGGGCATCGATGGGCACGTAGACGGCGCCCAGTTTCCAGATGCTGCCGGCGAAGATCGGGATATAGGCGCGTTTCGAGGTGAGGACTGCTACCTTGTCTCCAGGCCGCACTCCTGCTTCATGCAAAGCCGCAGCCACTCTTTGGGCTCCACGTTCCAACTGCTCGAAGGTATAACTTGTATCGCCGTCTGCGATTGCCGGCCGTGGTCCAAACTCGGTTGCTCCGTAAGTGTAAATTTCGGCCAAGGGCACACGCCTGCTGTTTGGCCCTTGGTGTCCGGGTTGATATAGCCATTCAGGATGCATGGAGTCAATGAAGAGATGTTGTGCCGTCAGGATCGTTAATTCTCACGCGCAGAGAATCGCCGGAGACTTTGTGTTGCCGCAAAAAGCCTTTTAAGAGCCAGAGGAAGTATGGGTACTGCAAGTCCTGAATATAGTGTCCCGCTCCGCTGACTTCGGCGTGGATGGGCCGGACACCGGCATTGCACAACGCTGCGCAAGTGGCCTGGTTGCTGACCATGGTGTCATGAGAGCCGGTGATCAAGAGCACCGGAATCCCGCTTGCTGCAAGGGCCCTTAGAGTTGTAGACATGGAGTAAGCCTCATCGGCGGCGGTACGGTGGGCATAGTTCAAGAGGAATGGCGGAGTGCTCATGGGCATCAGAAATGCCGCGGCGGTTTCTTGCGCCGGTAATGCAAAAAGCGCCTTCGCGCGGCCCACTGGGTCCGTAGCCAGTCCGTCCCAGTCAGGCGCCTGTGTAAATCGGGAAATCATCTTTACCAAGGGTGTCGCCAGCGCCGGGCTCTTTTTTACCGTAGTGAAAATCTGTTCCAGACGGTCTTCGAAGGGGCTGCCAAGCTGAGAGTGTTTTTCGGCGCCGCGCAAAGTTGGCGACAGGAGTGTGAGCGACAGCACCTTGTGACTGCATCGAGTTACCAGGTCGATGGCAATCCGGCCCCCGTTGCACCATCCCAGCACGTGGAAACTCTCCAGGCGCTCATGGTCCAGAACGTCAGAGATGTCTTCAGCATGTTGAGTGAGCGCGGCATCACTTTGCATGCCGCCCGCAAACAGGTCGCCACACCGGTTCTCGACGGCAATGACTCGGAAATCGTGGGACGCGTCAGCCAGCAGCTTGTTCCACATATGAAGAGGAATTCCCAGCGCGTTTACGATGAGCAGCGGCTGGTCTCCTTGACGGCGGATGACGTACCGTCTTCCGCCCGGAGTGCGCCGGTCATCATATTCCGTGGTCACCACCTGCTCAGTTGGCCGCGCCGGCGGAGGCGAAGGCTGAATCGGCAGCAAACCTTCGGCGGCGGCAAAAGCATCGAGCAACGCGTCAAAGATTACGCAAGAGGCAGGATCATCCGCCTGCTGGGGCTCGCGCAGAGGCAAACCACGCTGCGTCAAATAGGCCTCCGCGCCGTTCACGGCTTTTTGTAGTACATCGTTTTCATATTTGTTCAGCACAGGATGTTCGTGATAGCGATCTGCCCTGGACTCGGCGCGAGGGAAGGTCAACGGGAACCTCGCCAGATATTGCGGATCTCGCCGTTCGATTTCGCTCAGCGAGTTTTCAATAAGGCCGCAGAAAAGACTGCTCATGGTCAGGACCGAACATCCAGGAAGTACCGCTTCTTGTCCTTTGAACGGGCGCCGATCCGTTCATAAAACCGGATACCCAGGTCGTTGTGAGAAGGTGTCTGCCACTGAATCAAGGAGATTCTCTTCTCCCGTGCAAAGTCCATCAGTACGTCAACCAGCCGCTTGCCAAGGCCTCGTCCGCGGAAAGGTTCGCTCAAATAAAGGCAATCCATGTGCAAGAAGAACTCAGCCGGCCAGGTGGCGTAATCAATGGTGGCAGTCATAAAGCCGGCAAGGCGGGCTTCGGCTTCAACCACCCACCCGTAAAGGACCGGGTGTGGCGCAAACAAAGCTGTGCGCAGCCTTTGTTGTTGGCCATTTTCGTGGTATTCGCTGCCCTCATAGGCTGCATGGTCGCCACATAGACGGACCAATTGAGGAAGATCGTCTTCCTGCACTCGCCGTATCTGTCCTTGGATCAGACCCATCCTTCAAGCACCATGTTCAGGTAGGAAGTGAAAGAAGCCTCTGTTCCGCCCTTCGCCATTGCGGTGCACACCCACGACTGCCTTTCGAAGGCGACTACCTGCAACTCCCAGACGCACGCCACGATATTTGTGGAGCGCAGCGGCTCTGCCTGCCATCCCTTTGCAGCCTGGGACAGCTGAAACAGTTCGTGCTTGAGCATGTTGCCGCCATACCAGCGGCTTATCAGGAGATAGTCACCATCTCTGGCGTAGTGAACAATGGCAAAACCGACGCCGTGATCGAGCGGTTCGGGAGCAGGAGGCACGCAAGCGTGCAGCAAGCTGCGCAAGTCAGAATCTTGCAACACTTGCTTCTCTTTCTTGTCAGAGAGATGCATTGAATACGGTTTCAGCCGATAGCCATTCACGGAGATCGCGTCGCCGGCTTCAACCCAGCGTGGAAAATAGCGAAAAGCCTCGGCGTCAGTCACGGGCCGGTCAGATGGGGCAACACGGCTCTCCGACACGCCGGATACGAGGGTAGCGGTTCCTGATTCATGGCAATTCATGCGATTCTTCCTGTGTTTGTGGATAAGACCTTGGTGCTGACAAATATCAAGCCGGTCACAGTATCACGCTGTTTCTCCACGGCCTGCGTCACAGCGGGGCTATGCGTTCCACATCCCGACTACTTTTTGGGCCAGAGCCTGACAGCATTTGGCCGCCATCCCGTTGCAGCCAGTAATCGTGCAGAGATGTTCGTCCAGTGAAATGATGGGCCGCCTGTCAGAGGTTGTGACGAAGGCACATGGTTTGGCATGCACTTGGGCTGCCTTGTCACCACAAAAGTTCTTGAGCAATTCTTTCGCCTGTGAAAGATACGGATAACAGCGGTAGCCCGACTGGAACCATGCCGCGATCTCTTCGGCGCTGCGCAGTCTCACGGGTTCGCGCTCAGAAAAACCAAACTTGGATACAAGCCTGTCCCCAGACGCCTTGTAGCAGGCGATCCCATAAACGTCTTCAAACTGGTCCGAACGACAGCTGCTGTCAACAAAACAATAGGGCGGGACTGGCCGCTGGGCGGCCAACTCCACATACAGCAGGATCTTGCCCACGACTGTGGTCTCCAATCCTGCAGCCTCGCCGTCAAAGTGCATTCCTCTCGCGTCTACAATGCGCTTTGAATGGATTTCGCCGGCCGTGGTGCCAATCACAGCTTTTCCGTCCTTCCATCGCGTTTCCTGAACGATGCATTGGACCACCGTGGCGTTGTGCTTGCGGGCCTGCTGGTTGAGAGCGGCGATGTAGGCCTTAGGGTCAATAATGCCGCCCCACATGTCTTCATATTGAAAGTGGGTGGCATGGGGGCCGTGGGTGGAAATCCGCAAACGCGCGCCCGCAGGAGCTGCTCCTGCGGGATAGCTGTAGAAAACGGGTGTACGCTTGAATACCGGCAGCCGGGCCGCTCCAGCCAGTGCTTCAAGCATGGGTGCATTACAGCGAGCCAGGTCCTCCCAGTATGGGTCGTTGTGCCAGAAGCGGGCGATGCGGGAATCATCTTCATGGCTCGAATAGTAGCGGTCTTGTTGTCCATAGGCCGCCCCGAGTACACATACAGCTTTGGATTTGCGGGCAAGCTCAAGTGCTGTTGCTGCGCCGATGAGGCCATTGCCGATAACACAATACTCGTACAGCATTGGCGCGCTTTTGCTCAGGCGTAAAGGCTCATTCGCGGCTCATTGCGCCCACGGCCTTGGCCGTCTCGTTCCTGTGCAGCACGGGCGACACGCGCTGATTGGCGCGCTGAACAATGCTCGTCAAAATATCGCGTGCGCGGAAAGAGACCAGACTGAATGAACCGGCATCGCCAAGGCCATGTGAAGATTCACACAAGCCATTGAGATAGAGGTCCGGCAAGGCCTCAGACTCCTCGATATATCGAACGCGGTAGTCGCGCTCCACATCGAGGTACCCGCCGGTCCAGCTAAACTGGTCGGCCACGTGCGCCAGCAGGGACGGCATTCCATCGCGTCCATTTCTTCCGATATCCAGGAAACCGGTTGCGAGCACCAGAAGGTCAGCATGGAGCGCTTCTCGTGAGTTCGTATAGATGTCGCGCAATTCAAGGACCAGGTCCGGTTCGCAAGATACGCTCTCAAGCGCATGATTGCGAAAGATGAACAGCCGGTTTTTCCCATCAAGCTCATCTTCGTACATGCGCAGGTACAACTGTGAAATGACGTCGCCGTCCGCGGAGGAATAATTGGTTTGCCGCACCTGGCCGTCCAGGAGCGCTCTTTTTTCGGGAGGCAGCGCATGGTAGTAGTCGATGAATTCGGGGAAGTACACCTCGTCGCTGAAGGGACTCGTGTCTTTGAGGCGAAAAGAGTAGCCGCGGTGAATCGCGATGATCGACCCGACGTCGCGGCTGGCAAGATCCAAAGCGATCTCCACGGCGCTCTGCGATCCTCCCAATACCGCTACGGTCGCCCCCGGTCTTAATCTGCGCACGGCTGGAAGATATTGCGTGAGGTGGACAATGTGATCGGAAAGGCCCAGCCCCGGAATCTTCGGGACGTTGGGCTTCCGGCCGGTCCCCAGCACCAGTCGCCTGGCAAGGTATTTGGAACCGTCCGAGGCAACAATGCTCCATAGCAGTTCGTCCCCGATGTTTTCCAGCCGGATCTGCCTGATATCAACCCCATACTTCACATTGGGCATCTGCGCGGCTACCCAGGAAATGTATTTAAAGAAGTCTTTTCTGAGCGGATAGTGAGTGCCCAGATTCAGATAGCGCCAGAACCTGCCGGTCTGATGAAGATAGTTGACAAAGGTGTAATGGCTGCGCGGGTTCACAGGCGTGATGAGATCGCGCAAGGGATTGTTTTGGATGTCCGAACCATCCAGCAACATTCCCTCCTGCCACAACGAAGAAGAGTTTCTCTCCAGAAACAACACGCGTCCTGGATAGCGGGTTTCCTCCAAAGCGATGGCCAAAGCGATGTTGGAAGGTCCAAATCCGATTCCGACTATGTCATGCAGCAGCGTTTGCATATTGCACCTGGATTTCGGGAAGGGAATGGTCAGGACATTGGGCGGGACGCGCCCACGAATGTTCCCGGATTGCAAACTGTCTTTTGATCTCAGCCGTGTAGAGTGGGCACAGAGGCTCCAAACACAGGGCCAGTGCGCTGGGAATCGATGTGGTGGAGGCCTCGCTGTTCGTTGACAGCCAGTGGTCAAGATACTCGATAGAGTGCACGGCCCTGCGCGCGAAGTCGCCGTTTGAGTAGTCCTTCAGGGACACCTCTTGTGACATCAGCCGCACAACTTCCGCCGGGAGAACTTCTTGCGCCGAGCGATGTCTTGACCGTGTGCTGTTGTACGCAGCTGCCAGCTTGTTGATCTTGGCCGCCAACTCATCCGCCGCCTGGCTGAATAACGATTGGCTGAATGAAGCTTCCTGATATTCGGGGCCATGAAGGGCCAAAAACAGCCGGGCGAGGTCTGTGTTGCACTCCGCGGCCAAATCTCGCGCCCATACTGCATGACCTTTGCTCGTTGAGAACTTGCGCGTTCCCAAGTAGTAAAACTGGTTTGTGACGAAGGCAGCCGGCAGAGGCCAGTCAAACCCGCACTGCCTCGCTGCCAGGGCCAGGGCCAGGTGCACGATGATGTAAAAATATGAATTATCAAATCCCAGGAACTGGACATATTCTGCGTCCGATACCGCGGTGCCTGCGGCCTTCGTCAGCCAGTACATGTGTCCGGGGTACATCTCGCCCCACACGTTCAAGTGCTGGCCAGGCAGGCCCAGGGCGGCTGTGTCAATGCCACGTGGCGTCTTGTAGGACAGAACGAAGGGCTTGAGTCTACCGGAGAGCAGTTGTGTGACCAGGCGAGACAGCGCAGGACGATGCGTGCCGAGGCGGAGAAGGTGATCATCGAGCGCAGGACGAAACTGCTCCAGATCGAAAACCAACCGGTCTTCAGGCCTGGTTTGGTAGCGATTTGTATCCAGGCCAACTAGGTCCGTGCAGCTGTTAGGATGGCCGCATCCCTCACAAATTCCTCCGCATGTTCCTTCCAGGCAATTGGGACAGCAGCCGGATACGAAGGCTTCGACCGGAAAGTTATGCTGAACGGTGTCGTACAGCACCGGCACTTTCTCCACACGGATGAGCTGCTTGGATGCCAGCGCCGAAAAAAACTTCGTAACGAAACTGCAATAGTCCGGCGAGGGCTGACCGAAATGGTCAAGGCCGATGGAGTATGCCTCAAAGGAATTCTGAATGTCCCGGCGCGCCTGGGCGATGAGCGCCTCAGGAGTAAGGCCCAGACGGTTTGCTGTGGTATCGACATAGGACTGGTGGTCGTCGCTGCTGACCATGTACACGGCCCTCTTGCCCTGCTGCAGGACCCGGCGCCTGTAGATATCGGCTGCAAGATATGGACCTGACATGTGACCCACATGCAGGTCTCCATTCGGCGTTGGGGGTGGTGCCACGATCAATTGAAGAGAGGACATGATTTGGCCTCGGAGTATGAGATTGGTTTGACGCTTAGAAGTGAGTCCGTTTCAGGTTGTTTGGCACAGGTCCTAGAGCGACGAAAGACCAGAGTGGACTCAGGAATCCTGCTTGCCCGTGGCAAGCAACTCTGCCATTCGTTGCCGGGCTTCGGGTGAATCCCACCAGATGGTGAGAAACACCAGAGGCTCTTCGTGCGAGAGATTAGCAAACCGGTGTTGCTTTTCCCTGGGAATGAATACAACGTCTCCGGCCACCAGTTCTTCGCATTCGCTTTCGATGAACATATGTCCCTTCCCGGAAAGTACAAGAAAGGTTTCCAACTCGTCATGCGAGTGGGGATGAGTAGATTCCCCCGGCCGGACAGAAGCGATGGCCGTCCCCCACACCGGACTCGCGACTCCGCTCCACGGGTAAATCCTTCTCAAATCGCATCCGTATTCATACTTCACTTCCGCATCGCGGCGGCGTAGAACATTCATGATTCGCCCCTTCTTGGATAAGGATCAGGGTGCGGCGCTGGCTTGCACAGCGCCAGCGCGCACAACCGAAGTTTTGCTTGCAATGAAAACGATGGCGCACATCGAGATCGCAATAACACAACTGTTGAATCCAGGTACTTTTGGGTGCCCGCTATTTGTGCACTCAGGAAACAGCTTGCTCTTCGGAGTCCGCTTCAGTGTGCGGTGTACCCTGGGCCATTTGCAGGCTAAAGTCGATGATGTCGCTTACTGTTCTGAGCGGCGCCATGCCGTTGCGGCGCTCCAGGTTCAAGCCTGTCCGTGATGACAACTCCAAGAGAAGCATGACAATGCCCAGTGAGTCGATTCCAAGATTCGCCAGGCGCATGTCAATTTCCAGCGATTCTCCGGGCTCTCGCGGGGGTATAGCGCTTGCATTGACTGCTTCAAATACCGCTGTTCGCAGCTCACTGAGGGCGATGGCTTCCTGGTTCATACACCGTACCGTTTTGGCACGCTCGCGGTCCCACTGGGCTTAAGTTCCGTATGTTGTGAAGTGATCAGAGTAGTCCAGCTAGCCGATGTGAGGTTGGTAATGAAGTTCAGAACAGGCTGCCGCCAAATCCAGCCCCATTGCTGGTTTGTTGTCTTCTTAGGAACAACCAAGAAGCAGACGGGAATGTAGCACAAGCATCTATTGCAGTCAATTGTGCTTTTACTTCTCGCGATTATTTTGGTATGTATTGTGTCGCGGCGCAGCAGATACATTCGCGCATCACACAATGCGCATGGTCTGAGATCGGGTAGTTGTGAAGGCCCGCGCATCGACCGCATCTGGATGAGCGCCTTTCTTGCAGCTTTTGGGAGATTGATGTGGCCAAGATTCTCGTTTTGGGACACGATGGTTTTGTTGGAGCCGAACTTGCCGCTCGTCTCCTGGCATCTTCTGAACATCAGATCTTCATGCTTGCCGGAGAAACAAGCTTCTTCAGCCGTGAAGAACTTTTGTCCATGGTTCACGAATCATTCCACCGTAAGAGTGCTGGCCGCGATCTTGCAACAAGCCTGGAAGACCTTACAAAAAGATTCACACTGCTTGCTGGCGATGACAATGGCGGCGGTGACGAGGTTGAAGCGTTGCCGCAAGTGGAGGAAGTGTGGTTGCTGGAAGGAGAGGATTCAGCCGACATCCTGGCCCCGCACACCGCTGCTGACCGTCTCAGTAATGCCCTGTCGATGCTTCCGCGGCTCAAAGCGCATGTATTCAATTACGTGTATTCAATGTACGGTCGCCATGTGGCCGGGACTGCTGTTTCTGATGCGGCAATTCTGGGGGAGAGAATCGGCAGACAGTGCGAGCCACATGGTGCAGGTCATCGGATGTTTCAGACAGGCGCCCTCATTGGGGAGAACTATATTCGGGCGGGTTCGGGCGGCAATGATATCCGGCAATTGCTGGCTGCTCTGGATGATGTGACCGCTGAGATACAGGAGCGATTGCCCGAATACTTTGATTTTCAGAGTCTGCGTTTGCTGGCGAAGCCTGGCGCAAGCGTGAATCTGATGCGAGTTGAGGATGCGGTAGAAATCATGGTTTGCCTGGCGCAGCAGCAAGCCACCCTAGGGGAACACTACTGCGTTGTCAGCGTCAAGAACACCCCTTTAAAGACCCTGGGCCGGTTATTGGGAAAATTGTATGGCGCGAGCCTGGCGGTTGTGGCAGCCCCCCAGCAATTGAATGCGATTGACCGCCTGCTGGAACAGCGGTTTTGCGCTGTGGACGAGGTATTCGTCTGCCCTGACCCTGTCGGGAACCAAGACCTTTTACGCAAGGCCGGCGTCGTCTGCGAGCCCGCGCTCCTGGACGACAAGTCGCTGCAAAATGTCCTGGGTGTGATTCGAAAAAAGCAGGCGAACGACCGTGCGGAGCGGAACCGGCGCGCTGCCAGTCCGTACTCCAGTCTTTCACCGCGATCGACTGAAAGGCCGGGAAGCAAGCTGGACTATTTTGTGGCTGGTTCAGACGGACCGCATGTGCTGATTTTGAACGCGTTAGGCCAGGGCTTGGAATTCTGGGGCCGTTTGACTGGTCAATTGATGCACGAATATCGCGTTGTGCTCTGGGAAACACGCGGCCTGGAGTCGGAATCAGAGACGTTGCAAGTGAAAGATCACCTCGAGGACATTGAGTGCATCCTGCGGCAGGAGAACATCACCAGCTGTTATGTGGTGGGATGGTGCACTGGCCCGCAGCTCGCTGTGGAGTTTTATCTCCGCAGGCCCGAATCCATTCTGGGCATGGTGTTTCTCAACAGCGTTTTCAAATTTGCGGGCCGCCCTGAACTTGAGACGCCATACTCCACAAACCTGGAGAAGCTGTGTCGTCTCCTGGACGCCCGTCCCGAGATGGCGCCATCGGTCATGCGCTCGCTGTCCACTCCGCCGGCCAACGACATCAACTTGATGGACGAAACCGACACGAACAACACCGCCCGGCAGGTGCTCTCGCTTACCAATGTGGACCTCAGGACGCATGTGCTGGCGCCATTTCGCACGGTGACAACCACATTGAACTACGCGCGGCAAATATTGGACCTGCTCGCGTGTCCAACTCTGGAGAAGACGGCGCGGGTAGAGGTTCCAATCCTGATTGTTGGATGTGAGTATGACCAGGTTGCATCGGCCGCAAAGTCTCGGGAAGCCGCCGGGCTTTTCCCCAGGTGCAGGCATATCGAGCTGCCTGGTGCGACGCACTATTCGATCTATGACCGCGCTGGCGTTGTGGCCGCGATGCTGCGCCGGTTCCTTAGCTGTCCGAGCTCGGTTGTGGAAACAGCGCGGCAATTTGCAGTGGCGGCGGAATGACCTGGAGCCTGGCATGGCTGCGCCGGTTGCGGCCGTTGTGACCTGGCCGGAAAGGTGGATAGGCAAATGAAAATGATCGCATTCTTCTTCAGGCACTCGCGCAAAGCCGTGCTGCTGAGCGTCGTCGCGGGAGTTTTCAGTGGTGCATGTAATGCCGCCTTGCTTGCCGTGATCAATGCCGTGCTGAAAAACAACGGTCCTGCATCGGCGCTGATGTGGAGTTTCGTCGGACTTTGCACCTTTCTGCCGGTCACGCGGTTTAGCTCGGAGTTGCTTCTGAACAAGCTGGGCCAGGGGGCGCTGTATGACTTGCGCATGAAGCTATGTATGCAAATTCTTGCGGCGCCGCTCCGCCATTTGGAGCAACTCGGGTCACCGCGCCTGCTGGCCGCGTTGACTGACGATGTGCCGGCAATCACCAACGCCATCCTGATGATTCCGCAGATTTGCGTCAACGCGGCGCTGGTCATCGGGTGCCTGGTTTACATGGGGATGCTCTCTCCACGGCTGCTTGCCATGGTCCTTGGCTTTATGGTCCTGGGAATTATCACGTACCAGTTTCCCATCATCAAGGTGCAGAAGATCTTTGGACTGGCGCGCAAGGATACGGATATCTTGCAGACGCATTTTCGCGCGCTGACCCAAGGGACCAAGGAGCTTAAGATCCATACCCGCCGCCGGGAGGACTTCATCCGAGATTCCTTGCGCATGACCGCAGATTCACTGCAAAGGCGCAATATCGCGGGCCAGAACCTGTATTCGGCCGCTTCAAGCTGGGGGCAAACGCTGGTTTTTGTCGTGGTGGGTCTCATACTTTTTCTTTTGCCTGCGATTCAGCATTTGAACGGAAGCATGATGGTAGCTTATGCGCTTACGCTCCTGTACCTGATGACACCTTTGCAGGTCATCCTCAACACCCTGCCGCAACTGAGCCGTGCGAATGTGGCCCTGAAAAAAACGGAAGAACTTGGGTTTACGCTATCAAGCCAGGGTGTGGAGAATGTTGCGGAAGAGGAGGCGTCCGCGCAAGATTGGCGATCGCTGGAATTGCGATCGGTCACGCATGTTTATCACCGCGAAGGCGAAGGCGACGATTTCGTTCTGGGCCCTCTCGACCTGAGCTTCAAGCCCGGAGAGTTGGTGTTTATTGTCGGCGGCAACGGCAGCGGCAAGACAACTCTGGTGAAGCTGCTCTCAGGACTCTATACGCCGGAGAAGGGGCACATTCTGCTGGACGGCAGACCCATCGGCGATGCGGACAAGGAGTTCTATCGGCAGCATTTTTCGGCGGTGTTTTCTGATTTTTACCTATTCGACCAAATGCTTGGGCTGGTCGGTCCTGAGCTTGATCGTCACGCGCGCGAATATCTGGCGCAACTGAAGCTCACGCACAAGGTCAAAATCGTGGATGGAAAACTTTCAACTACTGACTTGTCTCAGGGACAACGCAAGCGGCTCGGCCTGCTTACGGCGTATCTTGAGGACCGGCCTATCTATGTTTTCGATGAGTGGGCCGCCGACCAGGACCCGCAGTTCAAAGCAGTGTTTTATACGCGATTGTTGCTCGATCTTAAAGCGAAAGGGAAAACTGTCTTTGTCATCACTCATGATGATCGTTATTACCAGGTCGCTGACCGGATCATCAAACTGGACGATGGACAGATTGCCAGCGATGCCGTGAACAAGGTGGACTACGCGACGGCTTCAGCTTCCTAAGGCTGTTCGAAGAAAGAGACACAAGAAACTAAAGTGTAATCGGGGTAGATGTCTAAAGGAGAGACTTGCGATGCCTGACCAACAGGAAGATAGGACACTCTACAAGGTTGTGGTCAACCATGAAGAGCAGTATTCAATTTGGCCCGCCCACCGGGAAAATGCCCTGGGCTGGAACGATGCAGGCAAGAGCGGCACGAAGGAAGAGTGCCTGAGCTATATCAAAGAAGTGTGGACAGACATGCGTCCCCTGAGCTTGCGCAAGAAGATGCAAGCTCAGGGACTGGCATAGCGTGATCCAGCCAAACGATTGCGCGGACAACGCGGATGAAGTGAAGAACCAGAGAGGGCGGTTGTGTGTAGCAAGGGCGCCACTGAGGCGATCGCCTTTGGGATTTCTTTATTGGCAGGGTAGTTCTTCGCGCTGAATGGCCTGAAGGTGCTTTTGTGACGATCCGGTTTTCTTCATGACAAAGACCAGCGTTCTACTCAATTCCGATTTGCTGTGGTTTGAGCCATTGTCGCAGACAAGCAGGCCGGCGCTTCGCCTGTTTTGTTTTCCATATGCTGGAGGAAGTGCGGAGTTGTACCGCGGCTGGCAACGATGGCTCCCGTCGCAAATCGAGATATGCCTTGTGCATTTACCGGGGCGTGGCAGGCGCTTGAGAGAGCAGGCGTTCACCGCCGCTATTCCTCTGGTGAATGCAGTCGCCGACCGGATGGATTGTGAAACCAATGTTCCGTATGCTCTGTACGGACATAGCATGGGCGCCTTGATAGGCTTTGAACTGGCCCGGGAATTGTTTCGCAGGGGCGGCCCCGGACCTGAGCAGCTGTTCGTGTCGGGCCGGAATGCTCCGCAGTGGCCCAGAAGTGAATCGGCGACGTATTGTCTCCCTCATGATGAGTTCATAGCTGAGCTGAGAAGCCTCGATGGTACTCCCAAAGAAGTGCTCGACAATCCGGAGCTCATGGAACTCTTCATTCCTCTTCTCCGGGCAGATTTTGAAATCGTAGAAACTTACGAATACCGGCCCGGCGAAAAGCTCCCATGTCCCATCACGGTGTACGGGGGTTTCCAAGACAAACATGTTCCAATCGCCAGTTGCCAGGCATGGCAGGAACAAACGTCTGCCGGTTGCAGGGTAAGAATGGTCAACGGAGGCCATTTCTTCATTCGCAATCCCAACCGGGATTTCATGGCCGCGCTTTCGAGCGACGTACTGCGCGCGGTTCCTGCATCACGCTTGGCGGGGATGTAGCCCCTCTTATGCGCCGGACGCAGCCGCTTTCGCCAGGCAGAGTCGATATCTGGTCCGTTGATCTTTCCTTGCCGGAGCAGCACATTCAGCGTTGCCGCAGCGTGTTGTGTGAGGAAGAGAACCAGCGTGCCGGGCATTTTCATTTTGCGAGGGACAGAAACCGCTTCATCGCTGCTCGCACGGCGATGAGAACGATCCTGGCTCAATATTTGAACGCTGCGCCACAAGATGTGGCCCTTGTTTATTCTGCAAGGGGCAAGCCGGAGCTCGCTCCGGAGTTGAATGAATCTGGACTACGGTTCAATCTCTCGCATTCGCGTGACTGCGCTCTTCTCGCCGTGACGCTGCATTCCGCTGTTGGCGCGGACATTGAATCCATCAGGCAGGAAATCAGAACGGACGAGATAGCAAAACATTATTTGTCGAGGGGTGAAGTAAACGCATTGCTCGCGGTTCCCCCGAACGAGCGGCGCAGCGCATTTTTCAGCTGTTGGACGCGAAAAGAAGCTTATATCAAGGCAGTGGGCGCTGGCTTGTCTTTGGCGCTGGATAGTTTTGACGTAGCGTTTGGACCGGGAGTTGCTGCAGCGCTATTGCGGGTAGATGAAGATCCTCAGGAGATATTGCGCTGGAGGATGTACGGCCTGTCGGCTCCTCCGGGCTATGCTGCGGCATTGGTCGTGGAAGGCAAGGAGCATTGCTTGCAGCAACGGGTGTGGGACTGGCAAGAAATGCTCTCAAGGAGCGTGCTTGAGGTAAAATGATTTTCCCCTGCGAATATTGAACCAGTCTTTTCGCTGAAACGCTAAGGCGGGCGTTTGCGCTACTTTTCGTGTGCTATGCTCAAAGCCGCAAGACGAAAACTTTGTGAGAAAGGAATTTTATCTATGGCACTTCTCGTATCCATAGGCGGTTTCTTCACCCAACAGCCCGGTACAGTTGTGACGTGGACGATATCGCTTTTCAATAACCAGGACCGCCGGGTTGTGACTCTGGCGCCCAACATTAACGACGACCTCTTCGCGGGTCCGGCGACGCTCGTTGTGCTCAACCAGATAGTAGTGGCAAGCGACCACGGCGTCGTGTACCAAACGACCATTCAAAATCCCGGTCCCCGGGCAGTGCGGTACAACATCAATTCATTGGATGCGCTATGAGCAAAGTCATCGTGATCAGCCAGAAAGGCAAATTGGTCGGCACCTGGATTCCACCGCAGGAGCCGCGCGATCCGAATGCACCGGTGGCTCGAGTGATCGCCGGCCCAGGCCAGAAGATGCAGGAAATCGAGATCAAGGACGCGGAGCATTATCACAGCCGCGGCAAGAGTGAAGATCTGACCAAGTTGGTGAAAAAACAATTGAAGTTGAAGTAGGCGCGAGCGCCGAACAGCGGCCCTGCTTGCCTGCGTCACCGTTCCCGGCTGCGGCACCCCCCTCGGCCGGCAACCTTGGGAGGCTTCCGTTTGATGGGTGAGAAGAAGATTCTGTCTTTGCAAAACTCAATTGCCTTGCCCTGTCTACGGCTGTTTGCTCTTCCCGTGTAACTTATCCCGCGTTCCAAAATGGGGAATTCCTATGGACCTGAACCTCAGCGAGTCCGAACTTAAATTCCAGACCGAACTGCGTGCATGGCTTGCCGCCAACGTCCCCAAAGGCTGGGACGCGCGCGGCAATCCAGTAACACTCTTGGCTGTTCACAAACAATCTGTTTGCGGAGATCTAAGTCATGTCAACTGCGCCCACTATGGAATCATTTAACTTTCGGGCTGAAACCACGCAGCTGCTGAACCTGATGATTCATTCTCTCTACACGCAGAGGGAAATATTCTTGCGGGAGCTGATCTCGAATGCGTCAGACGCGCTGGACCGGCTGCGTTTCGAAGCATTGACCAATCCAGAGCTGGTGGAAGCCGGCCATACATATGAAATTCGGCTGAAGCCCGATATGGCGGCCCGCACCCTGACGATCAGCGACACCGGAATCGGCATGAGCCGGCAGGAGCTCATCGAACATATCGGAACGATTGCCCGGTCGGGAACGCAGGAGTTACGCAAACGGATGAAAGAGTCGCAGTCCGCCGAAGCCTTCGCCGAATTGATTGGGCAATTCGGGGTTGGTTTTTATTCCGCATTCATGGTCGCGGACAAGGTAACCATCATGTCGCGGCGTGCCGGCGAACTGGGAGCCAGCCGCTGGGAGTCCGCCGGAGAGGGTTCCTACACGCTGGCGGATGCGGAAAAATCTGTCTGTGGGACCGATATCATTCTCCATCTCAAGCAGCCTGAGCCGGAAAACGGCATCGAAGACTACACCGATCGCTGGAAGCTGGCGATGATCGTGCACAAATACTCTGACTTTATTGCCTATCCAATCATCTATGAGGGACCGCGTCAGGAACCGGGAGAGACAGAAGAAGAAGGCAAGGAAACCAAGATCGAAACTAAAACGCTGAACTCCATGAAGCCGATCTGGACCCGCAATCGGACGGAGGTGAGCGAAAGCGATTACAACGATTTCTATAAGCATCTTTCCAACGATTGGGCGGCCCCCCTCAAGGTGATTGCCCTGAAGGCCGAGGGGACCATCGAGTACGAAGCGCTGTTATTTGTCCCCGCGCAGGCTCCGTACGATCTTTTCTATCACGGGACGGAAGCCGGCCTTAAGCTGTACGCCCGCAGGGTCATGGTCATAGAGAAGTGCGAGGACTTGCTGCCGAGGTACCTCCGTTTCATCAAGGGAGTGGTGGACTCCAGCGACTTGCCGCTGAATATTTCCCGCCAGCGGCTGCAGCAGGACCGTCACATAACGCAGATGCGCAAGTGGCTGGCCCGCAAAGTGCTGGAGGCGCTGACCGAAATGAGCGAGAAGGAGACGGAAAAGTACGAGAGATTCTGGGGACAGTTCGGGAGAGCGTTGAAAGAGGGCGTAGGCTCCGACCATGAACACAAGGAAAAGCTGCTCCCTCTGCTGTTGTTCGAGTCTTCGCACGATCCCAAGGCGCTGACCACGCTTAAGGCGTATGTGGAGAGGATGAAGCCGGAGCAGAGTGAAATTCTGTACTTGACCGGCGAGTCGCGTAAGATCATCGAGAACTCTCCCCATCTCGAGGTCCCGAAACAGAAAGCGTATGAGGTGTTGTATCTCAGCGATCCCGTAGACGAGTTGCTCGTCCAGAACCTCGACGAATTTGAAGGCAAGCGTCTGAAGTCTGTTACCAAAGGCAAAGTCCATCTCGGAACAGAAGAAGAGAAGAAACAGCTTGAGGAGCAAGTCAAGAAAAAGGAAGAGGAATATGCGGCCTTTCTTCAGGCCTGCCAGAAAAAACTGGATGAATACGTAAAACAGATCCGGCTGTCAACGCGCCTGGTGGATTCTCCTGCCTGCCTGGTCACAGAGGAGCATGAGTACAGTCCGCATTTGGAAAGGCTTCTGCAAAAAGGCAAGGGAGGAGGCCCAAAGCAGCGGCGCATCATGGAACTCAATCCCGCCCATCCGATCATCTCGCGTTTGTACGCGCGCTACAACGCGAACGGTGAGGACCCAGCTGTGGGCGAGTCGATCGAGCTTTTGTTTGAGTTGGCGCTGGTCGCTGAAGGATCGGAAATTGCCGACCCCGTGCGGCTGCAGCAACTCACCCTTGATCTGCTGCAGAAGTCGATCTAAAGAGCTCCAGGGTTCTGCGGAAAACCAAAAGCCAGGCCCCCTGGAGAGTGCATTCTTAAGGCGGTAGTACCCCCAGACTTCAGGTAACTTCAACCTCACACCCTCAGCGTGATACTAGCGCTTATCACACGTGACGTGTGTCACAGACGCAAGACCGTATTCAGGCAAAAATCGCAGCCAGTAAAAGATTCCCTGGTGCAAGTTCCCTGGTTCGAGCGCGTTCGCACTTGCCCGAAGCCCAACTCGACGGAAGTTGCGGCTGCGACGGCGTAAGCTCCGGGGCGGGTCATGGGCCCACCATACCGTCCAAAACAGGAGTTCAGCGCCATGAATACCGCGACACTTTCGTGTTCACGCAAGAGAACTGCCGACTCACGGCTTTTCGTTCGCTTAGTTAGTTTGCTGATCATGCTGGCGATGGCGTTGACCGCCTGGGGCCAGCTCAAGCAGCCGCCTCCCGGCCCATTTGACATGGTGGGGCTCATTCAGAGCGCCACGATGAACGGGCCCGCGGGGTGCGTGCTCTGTGGCGGGACCATCAAGATCAACAACATCGTGATTACGGTACCCGTCAATACCATCGTGGAAATGCCAGCCACCGCGTTGTCCTGGGGGCAAGTGTTTTCTCAGAATCCCACCGGCAACGTCCTGGAGACCGGCATGGCGCTGGCTGACGCGCAACGCCTGCCCGTGGGCGGCCCTCCCGCTACTTATGAAGCGCACGTGCAAGGAAACATCGTCAACGGCCAGTACATTGCCGGGCTGATTTTCCTTGCCCAGCACTCGCTAAACCTGGGATCGGGGTTCATTGACAGCATTGACTACACCAAAGGCGAGCTGCACATCATGAATTCCGGCGGCGTGAGCCGGGTGCAGATCAACGATCCCATCGGGCGCTTCGGCTTGGCCCACTCGCCGGACACGCGCTTCACGATGGATGAAGATAACCCAACGGTCCGCAGCATCACTGCGTTTCCCATGTGCGTACAACGGACGGACCCCAAGACTGCCGATGATCAGCTGTGTCCTTCCGCTAATCGCCCGCGTGATAACAGCAAGCCCGGCGGTTTTGCCACCATCATCAACATGGCAGCGCCCGGAGTCGGTCCCACGGACCCCACCAAGCAGATGCCTCTGGAGCCCGGCGACTACGTCACCTTCGCCGGAGTCCTGGCCCACGATGATGCGGGCGACTACGTCTCCGCCTATCAGGTCCTGGCCAACGTGGGTGTTTACACGGCTCCCAATACCGATCCCGCCTACGTGGCCATTGACGTGATTGAGCAGGGCACGGGCGGCGTTACCAATCCGAACTTCCCGCAAGAAGATAGCGCACGGGTACGAGTAGAGGGCTTCACAACCGACCCCTCCCGGTCGCTGAACATCACGGCGGTTGATACGGACTGCAACGGTGTGGCCACAGATCGCACACCTTTCTGGGTGAGTGGCCTGGCAGCCGATCCTGGGCCGCCCACGGGCGCCGTCCTGGGACGTTACCGCTTCCGACCCAACACCGGACCTTTCCTGCCGCCGGCCCGCGAAGTGCGCGTTTCCATCACCGGCGCAACGCGGCCGTTCGTGGCCAATGGCATCGTGGCCGGCCAGTATCGCGCGCCGGACTTTACCTTTATCTTCCCGGAGAACCTGGGTATCGGCAACCCGCCGGTCCCGCTCAACCTCCAGGATTTCGTCTGGCTGGTGAACGGCATTGGGCCGTGGGACGCCAGCAACGTAGTGGGACAACTCGCTCCCTGGCCGGGTGATACCACCCCTGCCACTACCTGTACCAGCACCGGACCACCGCCGCCGAACCCGCCACCTCCGCCGGTGGCCAGCGCGGTGGCTACGCCCACCACGATCGGATCCGGTGGCGTGGTGCAACTGGATGGCAGCGCCAGCATTCCGCTGAACCAGATCAGCTACAGTTGGCTGCAGAATCCAGCCGATACAACGCGGGTGGCCCTCATCAATCCCACTTCAGCGGTAGCGAGCTTTGTGGCGCCTGTGGTGTTGAACAGCGTGACGGTGAGCTTTACCCTTACCGTTACCAATGCTTCGGGATCGTCTTCCGCGATCGTTGCGGTCATCATCAATCCGCCGCCTCCGCCGCAGCCGCCCGTGGCCGTGGCCACGGCCAGTCCCAACCCGGTGGCTTCGGGTGGAACAGTCTCATTGATTGGCACCGGTAGCAGCGATCCCAATTCTTTGCCCCTGACATACCTGTGGACGCAAACTGGAGGGACACCGGTGACCATCACCAATCCCACCGGCGCCGTGGCCTCGTTTGTCTCGCCGATCATCCAGCCCGGGAATCCTGCTGGCGTCATGTCCTTCAGCCTGCAGGTGACGAACAGCGCGGGACTCAGTTCCACCGCGGGAGTGAGCGTCACCATCAACCCGCAACCTGATGTGCCGGTGATTACGGCCGCGACCTACACAAAGAACAAGACGCGCATGGTGGTCAACGTCACGGACAACGTAGTCAGCGCGACCATCACCATGACCTGCTCGCTGGACATCATCAATCCCGCGACCAATCAGCCC
>DASVFK010000356.1:0-9207 GCA_036380095.1 Candidatus Angelobacter sp.
CAGAACGTTCCCGGTCTGCCGTCTGATAGTCGAATGAAGAAACTCTACTTGCGTTCATTTTCTTGTCTCCTTCCTGGACATGGTTCAGTTGTGGTGGCTGCCACAAGCCAGCCGCTCTCTGGCAGCACCCGGCATTCGTCCTTGCTCGTAGTCCCGAAATTCTCGTTCTATGTGCCGGGGTGTGCGGAAGCTACCAATGCACTGTGCTTCGCCGGGCGGTGTGCCTGGCGGGCCTTCAGCGCCAGCTCGCTCTGCAACTGGGCCAGTGTGATTTCAGCTCCGCGAACAGCAGAAGCCAGTGACTGCAGCAGTTTCTGCAACTCCTTTTGCTGAGCAACGAAGGTTTCCATGGCCCCCACACCGCTCGCTAGTTGCAGCGCCTGCGAGGCAGCCGCCACCTGCTCAGTTTTGGCTTTGATCTGTGCGCGATAACCAGCCAGGATCGCCTGTTGTACCGCGATGCGCTGGTCCAATTGCGTTGCGTGTGTTGAAGCCGGCTGGGCCGCCACCTCGTCGGATGCGGGGTACTGGTCCGGCGCGATTTCAGTCTGCGCGAGTGCCGGCGCAGCAAGAAAGAGCACGAACAGGAACGTGGTTCCAAGATGTTTCCGAATGTCTGACATATGGTCCTCCTTAAGCTTTTTTTGATTGAAATCTGAATTCCACAGTTCAGGCGGAGCGCTCAGCGCTGCTGAACAACCCTCTGATTCTGCTGAAGGCGTGATCGAGCCGGGTGACGCTGGCCAGCATTTCAGCCCGCCGCCCAAGGTTGATGATCTCTACCTCGCAGCTCCTGCTCTGGCCGGCCTTCCAGACCGCGAACAAGGCTCCGAGCCCGGTGCTGTCAACGTAGGTCACCTGGGAGAGATCCAGCACAATGCGGCAAGTAGTAGCCACACCCTTTCCCCGAGAGGCAGGTATCACGCGGCCACAGATCTCACTCTGAAACATCTGCGCTGACCGAACCGTGATCTTTCCCCTGCAGCGAACTACCGTTTCTTCCGGTGTTTCTTCTAGGTCAAGCTTGAGCCCGCGAGACGAGAACGCTTTGCCTTTCATATATCCTCCAGCCAACCTACCGTGAGGTCCCGCTCCGGCTTTTGCCGATCTGCAGGTCTTGCCCTCTACTGGTAAAAGCGAAAAGGCGTGGCGATTCCAGTCATGAAACCTTCACCAAACACAAAAAAGTTTCTTCTGCTTCCAGCTACCCGGTTGACTTGCCACCCGGGTAGGGTTATCGTTGGCGGAATCAGCGGGTTACGGGAGAAGATAATCTGTCCGAGTTATCGCCCCAGTCCGTAAGCCAGTTGCTGGTGCAGTGGAAAGCGGGGGACCAAGAGGCGCTCCAGACCTTGATTCCCCTGATCTACAAGGAACTCCACGACCTGGCCCACTACTACCTGCGCGGGGAGCGCGGCGGCCACACTCTGCAAACCACAGCTCTGGTTCATGAAGCCTATCTGCGCCTCGCCCAGCAGGAGCCGTTTCACGCGGAAAACCGCGCGCATTTTGCCGCCATTTCCGCAAAGCTCATGCGCCAGGTGCTGGTGGACTATGCCCGCAGCCATCGCGCAGCCAAGCGAGGTGAGGAATTCAAGGTGGAATTGGCGGAAGATATGGACGTGGCCCGGAGCCAGCCGGCTGATGTGGTCGCGCTCAACGATTGCTTGAACGAACTCGAAAAGATTGACCCCCAGCAAGCCCGGATTGTGGAACTGCGCTTCTTCGGCGGCCTCAGCATGGATGAAACCTCGGCGCTCCTGGGGATTTCTCCCTCAACCATTGGACGTGACTGGAACATGGCGAAGGCCTGGCTGTCGCGCGAGATGCGCAAAGGGGACCATGGGAAACACCGACCGGCGGGCAAAGAATAAGGGCCTGTTCGCGGCCGCTCTGGGGCGCGATCTCAGCCAGTAGGAAATACCTTCGGCTTTGGGCAGGTGGTCCTGCTGCAAAGGGATCTTCAATTTCAAAGCCATAACGATGGCGGCCACAGCTTGCAAAAAGCGCGTTTTATCTTGAGAGGCACCGTCTTGCCGCAGAGGGCATCATGGACAAAACAGACCGATGGAAGAGGATGAAGGAACTCTTCGGAGCCGCCCTGGAGCGCGACCCCGGCGAGCGTAGCGCCTTTCTGCGCGAAGCTTGCGGCCAGGACGATGACCTGCGGCGCGAGGTCGAATCGCTACTCTCCGCCCACGAGCAGCCTAACGACCTCTCCCAGCATGCCTGGACGCAGGCGGCGCTGGAGGGCCCAACGGCCCCGAAGACGATCGGACCCTACGAACTCATCAACAAGCTGGGCGAGGGCGGCATGGGTCAGGTGTGGCTGGCGCAGCAGACCGCGCCGGTAAAGCGACAGGTCGCGCTGAAGCTGATCCGCGCCGGGGCCTTCAGCAGCTCGCTGCTGCAGCGCTTCCAACACGAGCGACAATCCCTGGCTGTGATGGACCATCCTTCCATCGCCAAAGTGTTTGAGGCCGGCTCCACGCCTGAAGGCCAGCCTTACCTGGTGATGGAGTACGTTCCCGGCCTGCCCATTACGGAGTATTGCGACGAGAAGAAACTCTCAATTCCGGCGCGGCTCAAGCTGTTCATGAAAGTGTGCGACGCGGTGCAGCACGCGCACCAGAAGGCCGTCATTCATCGCGACCTGAAGCCGGCGAACATCCTGGTGGTGGACGTGGACAGGAAGCCGGTGCCGCGCATTATTGACTTCGGTCTGGCCAAGGCTGCCGAACCGGAGGCCCGCGAAGAAGTGACCCTGGTTACGCAGCCGGGAGTCTTTCTGGGAACGCCCGGGTACATGAGTCCGGAGCAAGCTGACCCCGACGCGCGGGGCGTGGACACGCGTACGGATGTGTACTCGCTGGGCGTAGTGCTTTATGTGTTGCTCACCGGCTTTCTGCCCTTTGACGCTAAGCAGAAGCCGCTGCATGAAATTCTGCGGCAACTGCGCGAAGACGATCCGCCGCGCCCCAGCACGCGGATCAGCAGCGGCAAAGACCGGGAAACTTCCAGTTCCAGCGCCGCCGTCAGGGGCACAGACCCTGCCCAACTGACGAACTTGCTTAAGGGCGACCTGGACTGGATCGCCATGAAAGCCCTGGAACGGGACCGCGCCCGGCGGTATGGCACGCCGCAAGAGCTTGCGGCAGACATTAGCCGTTACTTGGAGCATGAGCCCGTGGTGGCGCGCCCGGCGAGTGCGGGTTATCGTTTGCGGAAGTATGTGCGGCGACATCGGATCGGCGTCTCCGTGGCGGGCGGATTGGTGCTGCTGCTGGCGGGCTTCGCCACCGTGCAGGGCGTGCAGTTGCGCCGCATCACGCGGGAACGGGACCGCGCCGACCGCGTGACCCAGTTCATGACCGGGATGTTCAAGGTGTCCGATCCCAGCGAGGCGCGGGGCAATAGCATCACGGCCCGGGAAATCCTGGACAAATCGTCGAAGGAGATAGACACCGGACTGGCTAAAGACCCGGAACTCCAGGCCGATATGATGGACGTAATGGGCAATGTTTACGGAAACCTGGGGCTTTACGGGAGGGCGCAAGAGCTGTTGACCCGAGCCGTGGATGTTCGGACCCGGACTCTTGGGCCGGAAAACCCCAAGACGATGGGCTCGCGTGTTGCCTTGGGCGTGAATTTGTCACGATCCGGACGATACGCCGAGGCTGAGAAGATGTTAAGGGAAGCCCATGCGCTGCAGAGTCGTGTACTTGGCCGTGAACATCCACAAACGTTAATGTCTGCGAATGATTTGAGTGCAGTGTTAATGCTCGATGGCCATTACGTGGAAGCGGAGCAGCTACAACGGGAAACGCTTGAGAGTCACCGACGGGTGCTGGGGCCGGAGCACCCGCGTACGCTGATAGCCATGCTCAATTTGGGACTGACCTTGTATCGCTTAGGTCGTTACGATGAAGCCGAAAGGCTTGAGCGTGAAACACTTGGCGCTGAGCAGCGCGTTCTCGGACCAGAGCACCCCTACACCCTGGCAACCATGGTGAATTTGGCACAGACCTTGCAAAACCAGGGGCGTTACCCCGAAGCAGAAAAGTTACAACGCGAAACCCTGGCGATTCAGCTCCGCATTCTTGGCCCGGAGCATCCGACCACACTGACCACCATGGGCAACATCGGCCTTTCATTGCTCAACGAGCAGCGCTATAGCGAAGCAGAGAAGTTACTGCAGGACACTTTGGAGATTCAGCGCCGCGTCCTCGGTGCACAACACCCGTTAAATGCTGAGGTCGTGTACAACCTGGCTTGCGCACAGGCACGCCTGGGCAAGCTGCCTGAAGCTCTGGATAGCTTGCGCGAAGCTATCGACGGCGGGCTTGCGCCTGGAGTTGCCTTGCAGATTGGAAAAGATGAAGATCTCGCATCACTTCACGGCAATCCGAACTTTCAAGCCTTGGTAGCGCACGCTAAAGAGCAGGCAGCTGCGGCGCAAAAACCGAAATAATATTGACGCATGTGCTGCGTGCGGGAAAGCGCACGTTGGAAAGGGACTGGTGCCAGGGATTTCCTTTGTCCCCTCTGTGGTCTTTGAGGTGAGCCCGGATGAGCCCAGGCTACTTCGCGGCCAATCTTGCGCTCAGGCGGGATTTGTACCGGCTGCCGGTATTCTTGTGGATCACGCCTTTCTTCACCGCTTTATCGATCATGGAGACCGTGGCGGAGAAATGGGTCTTGGCCTGGGCCGAGTCGCCCGACTGCAGCGCCTGGCGGAACTTGCGCAGCGCGGTGCGCAGTTGTGAGGTGTTGGCGCGATTGGTCGCCGTGCGTTTTTCCGTCTGCCGGGCGCGCTTTAGCGCCGAAAAATGATTTGCCATGTTGTTGCTTGGTTCCTCTTGGACTTTATGGGCAGTATGCCTGAAGGCTTATTTTACTTGGACTTAGCTGTTTCAGTCAACGCGACAGCCGGGTCCGGGAAACAACCAAATCTTCACACCAGCGTAGTTGACTTGGCCGCCCAAACGGGGGTAATCTCAGCCCAATGGTATCGCCTCCGCGCTCCGGTGGGCCGGCTACTCTGCCTCTCCAGCTACCAAGAAAATTCCTGTCCTTTACAAGTTCTGGGGAAACGTCCGCAGGGCCGCGAACCAGTTGTGTGGTAATGGAGGAAACGGCGAACACTGAATGAAAAAGAACATTGAAATCGTCCCCAACATCCAGAAACTTTTCGGGACCCGCGATGAGAACCTTCAGGTGATGGAAGACGGCCTGAAAGTGGCCATCGATCTCAAGTCTGACTCCGTGCAAATTGAAGGCGCCGCCCGCGACGTGGCCCGCGTCGAACAGATCTTCACTGACTTCGACCATCTGGGCCGCAGCGGCCATGAATTCGCGCCCAGCGATTTGAACTCCATGCTGCGCGTGATCGCGGAAGACCCTTCCACCACGCTGCGCGGCCTGGCGGAAGCCGGCCGGCAGCGCGCCTTCGGTAAGCGCCAGGTCCAGCCCAAGGGCATGAACCAGCGCCGCTACCTCGATGCCATCGAGAAGTACGACATGGTCTTCAGCATCGGGCCGGCGGGCACGGGCAAAACGTACCTGGCGGTGGCCATGGCCGTCTCCGCGCTGAACAACAAGAAGGTCAACCGCATCATTCTGGCGCGGCCGGCGGTTGAAGCCGGCGAGCGCCTTGGCTTTCTGCCGGGAACCCTGCAGGAAAAAGTGGACCCCTACCTGCGCCCGCTTTATGACGCGCTCTACGACCTGATGGACCCGGAGCGCGTAGATCGATATCTCGAAAAGAACGTGATCGAGATCGCTCCCATCGCCTTCATGCGCGGGCGCACGTTGAACGATTCGTTCATCATCCTGGACGAGGCGCAGAACACAACTTCCGAACAGATGAAGATGTTCGTCACCCGCCTGGGCTTCAACTCCAAGGCGGTGATCACCGGTGACGTCACCCAGATCGATCTGCCTAACGCGCGCAAGAGCGGGCTGGTGGAAGCCGCCGAGGTGCTCAAAAACGTGGAGGGCATCGCCTTCAGCTATTTCGGTGAAGAGGACGTGGTGCGCCATCACCTGGTACAGCGGATCGTGCGCGCCTACGATGAACGCTCAAAGAACCAGCAGATGTCGCTGGAAATGCCGCGCGAGGTCCGCGAAGGCCAGGAACCGCAGGAACCTCCGCTGCAGCAGTAAAAAAGGTAAAATTTACTTCGGGAGGGCGGTTAGGCCCTCCCGTTTTGCTTTCGCCAAGCTTGTGATCATTTTCGAACAAACACTTGACCGCGTGGGCCGCTCCGGCCTGGAGCGATTTCTGCGCCAGGCCCGCAAACTCACGGGCGTACAGGGCGAAGTGGCTGTGCTCATCGCCGGGCGCAAACGCATCCAGGAGTTGAACCGGCGCTTTCGCCGCAAGAACGCGCCCACAGACGTGCTCTCCTTCCCGCGCAACAACGGTCAAGGCGGAGCCGGCGGCGACATAGCCATCTGCGCCGAAATCTGCCGCGACAACGCCCGCCGCTTCGGCCACTCAGCAGCGCAAGAACTCAAAGTGCTTCTCCTGCACGGCATGCTTCACCTGGCCGGATATGATCATGAGACTGATGAAGGACAGATGGCGCGCAAGGAAGCCACACTGCGTGCACGGCTGAAACTGCCGGCAACGCTGATCGGACGGGCTTCCATTCGGCGCGGGAGCAAGTCATGATCTTCCTCCTGGTTTATCTCGCCATCGTGTTGCTCTGCGGACTCTTGTCTCTGGTCTCATACGTGGAGCGCCTTTACACCGAGTCAGGCAAGTTCCTCACCCGCGAGTTCCAGGAAAACATTGAGGCCTTTGAGCAGCTGGTGGAGCCCAAGCTGGTCTCCGCCAGTGGCCGCGCTGCCCTGGCCATCTCCTTGCTCGCGCAACTGAGCACCGCGGGCATTGCCTTGCTGATCGGCTATCTGGTTTTCTCTGACCTCCATTGGACGTGGCCGGAGATAGTGCAAGGCATCGTCGGCCTGGTGCTGGTGGTGATCCTGTGCAATCGCCTTCTGCCTTATGTGCTGTTTACCCGTACACGCGGCGGGTGGCTGGTCCGCTTTGTCCCCGTTTTGCGCGTGCTGATCTATGCCATGCTGCCCATCACGGTGATGCTCAGTTTCGGGCTATCCGTGGCTGCGCTGGCGGAGCCGCACGAACCGGAAGAGCCGGAGCATCCTTCCGAGGCCGTGGATGCTCTCATCGAAGCAGGACAGGAAGAAGGCATCCTGGAAGAAAGCGACCGCCAGCTCATACAGTCGGTGGTGGAGTTCGGCGACATGACGGTGCGCGAAGTCATGACCCCGAGGCCTGATATCTTCGCCGTCTCCGCCGATACCACCATTGAGCAGTTTACCCCCATGCTCAGACAGCACCCGCATACACGCGTTCCCGTGTACGCTTCCAACATCGATAACATCGAGGGTATGGTGCTTTCCACCGATCTCATCCAGATTCCCGACGCCGAGGCCCGCAACACCATGGTGCGTAAACTGCTGCGTCCGGTGCTGTTTGTCCCTGAGAGCAAGAAAACTTCACAGCTCCTCCGCGAAATGCAGAAGGAAAACCAGCAGATGGCTGTTGTGATTGACGAATACGGCTCTGTGGCCGGCATCGTCACCATGCAGGACCTGGTGGAAGAGATCGTGGGCGAGATGCGAGACGAACATGGAAAAAGCACGGACATCGTCCGTGAAAGCGAAGGTGCTTACGTGGTGAAGGGCACGGTCGACGTGGGCCGGCTGGAAGATCTTTTTGACGTGCGTCTGGAACCGCGTGAAACCTCCACGGTCGGCGGGCTGGTCAGCTCGCTGGTGGGACGCATCCCCCAGCCGGGCGAGGTGATTGAAGACGACGGCTTGCGCTTCGAGGTGCTGGAATCCACCGACCGTAAAGTGCAGAAGCTGCGCATCTGCCGCGCCAGACCGCAGCAGCCTGCGCAAGAGGCACTGGCCTGATATGGCGTTCCGCTCGGGCTTTGTCTCCATCATCGGCCGGCCCAACGCGGGCAAGAGCACGCTGCTCAACGCGCTGGTGGGCGAGAAGATCGCCATCGTCACGGAAAAACCGCAGACCACCCGCACGCGCATTCAGGGCATGGTCAACGTGAAGGCGCAGAAGGGCCGTGTTGCGGGACAGATCGTTTTCATCGATACGCCGGGTGTACACAAACCGGATAGCCGGCTCAATCGCAAAATGATGCAGGAAATTCACGCCGCTCTCGAAAGTCGCGACCTCATCCTGCTCATCGTGGACGCCGCGGAGAAATTCGGTCCTGGAGACCAGTTCGTGCTTGACCTGGTAAGAAAAGCCGGCGGGCCCGTGTTTCTGCTGCTGAATAAAATCGACAAGCTGCAAAAAGACCGCTTGCTCCCCCTGATTGACCAGTACAGCAAGCTGCACTTGTTTCAGGAGATCATTCCCATCTCAGCGGCAAAGGCGCAGGGGCTGGACATTCTGATCGACAAAATCATCCGCGCCCTGCCGGATGGCCCGCGATATTTTCCCCAGGACCAGCTCACGGACCAGCCTGAGCGCTTTATCGCGGCGGAAATCGTGCGCGAACAAGTGCTGCTCAAGACGCAAAAAGAACTGCCTTATGCCACCGCCGTGATCATCGAGCGCTTTGAAGAAAGCGAGAAGCTGGACCGCATCGCCGCCGCCATCTACTGCGAACGTGAAGGCCAGAAGGCGATCCTCATCGGCAAGGGCGGACAGAAACTCAAGGACATTGGCACTGCAGCGCGGTTGGAGTTGGAAAACCTACTGGGCAAGAAAGTGTTTCTCGAGTTGTTCGTGAAAGTGAAGCCCGGATGGCGCGAATCAGCAGCGTTTGTGGATGAGCTGGATTGGAGAAGGTAGGCGATCATAATCACGAGCGGAGCGAAGAACCACAATCGGATTTCCTGTCTGTCACCCGCTGAACCATTGCAGCCTCAAACTGGAGAAAAGCTGGACTGATCCTTGGAAGCGTGGGTAGCCCTTTAATCACTAACGACCGTAGCGATTTGAGGTTAAGATGTTGCGAGAGGATGCACGAATGTTTGTAGAGCCGACGACAATTGTGAGCCTTGCTGAGGCGGCCTTTGAACAAAGACAATTTCTCATCAGGTCGTTGAAGCGTTTGAGGCTTTGGATCCAACGAGGAACTCTGCAAATAGTGATTTTTGGGCCTGGTGGCGCGGGAAAAAGCACCTTGGGTCTTTTCCTCTCGG
>DASVFK010000357.1:0-8557 GCA_036380095.1 Candidatus Angelobacter sp.
CCCTCAGAGAAACGCAGCTTGACGTTTTCAAATTCGAACATGCGCTGATACTGCTTCACGATGGCGTTGCGCGGGCGCGTGAGGATTTCGATCAGGGCGGATTCGTCGAGGTCGTTGAGAATGCCGACCACGGGCAGGCGGCCGACGAATTCGGGAATCAGGCCGAAGCGGACCAGATCCTGCGGTTCGGCTTTCTGCAGAAGCTCAGTATCGCGCTTGCTGGCTTCCGTAAACTCTTTTTCTTTCTGCTCGCTGGTGCGGAAGCCCATCGACTTTTTGCCGATGCGCCGGGCCACGATTTTTTCCAGGCCAACGAACGCGCCGCCGCAGATAAACAGGATGTTCGTGGTGTCGACCGGAGTGAACTCCTGGTGGGGATGCTTGCGTCCGCCTTGCGGAGGAACGTTGGCGATAGTGCCTTCCAGGATCTTGAGCAGCGCCTGCTGCACGCCTTCGCCGCTCACATCGCGGGTGATGGAGGGGTTCTCGTCCTTGCGGCCGATCTTGTCGATTTCGTCGATGTAGATGATGCCGGTTTGCGTGCGGCCCACGTCGCCGTCGGCGGACTGGAGCAGCTTGAGCACGATGTTTTCTACGTCCTCACCCACGTAGCCGGCCTCGGTGAGTGTGGTGGCGTCCACGATGGCGAAAGGCACATCGAGCATGCGTGCGAGCGTCTGCGCCAGAAGCGTCTTTCCGGTGCCCGTGGGGCCGATGAGCAGGATGTTCGACTTGGCCAGCTCCACTTCCCCGCCCTTGGCGCGGTTCATGTGAATGCGCTTGTAATGGTTGTAAACCGCCACGGAGAGCTTCTTCTTGGTCTGCTCCTGGCCGATCACGTATTCATCCAGGAACGATTTCACTTCCTGCGGCTTAGGCAGATGGTTGGGGGCCGCCGCGGCATGCGATTCTGACCGGTCGTCTTCCAGGATGGAGTTGCAGACCGCCACGCATTCATCGCAGATGTACGCGCGCGGGTAATCACTGGGGGAAGAAATGAGTTTGGCCACCGCATCTTGCGACTTGTGGCAGAACGAGCAACGAAGGGTTTCTTCCGGCGACCGTGGCTTCACGCGCAACTCCTTGTGTTAACCGAACCTTACTACATGGCCAGTGGTCCGGGTCTATGACAAAAGTCACATTACTTATGCTTATAAATAATGTCGTCGATTATCCCATACTCTTTGGCCTGCTGGGCGTTCATAATAAAGTCTCGCTCCACGTCCTTTTCCACTTTCTCAAGCTTTTGCCCAGTATGCTTGGCCAGCATCTGATTGGTAATTTCCCTCATGCGCAGGATCTCTCTGGCATGTATATCAATATCGGTGGCCTGGCCACTAAGGCCGGACATCAAGGGTTGATGAATAAGAATCCTAGAAGTCGGTAGGGCAAACCGCTTACCGGAGGCGCCGGCGCAGAGCAGCGTGGCTGCCATGCTGGCCGCCTGGCCACAACAGATGGTCATCACGTCCGGGCGGACGAACTGCATGGTGTCATAGATGGCCATGCCCGCCGTGATCGACCCGCCGGGCGAGTTGATGTAGAGCTGGATGTCTTTCTCCGGGTCTTCCGCTTCCAGGAACAAGAGCTGCGCGATCACCAGGTTCGCGATGGTGTCGTCAATCGGCGTGCCGATGAAAATGATATTGTCCCGCAGCAAACGCGAATAGATGTCATACGCGCGCTCTCCGCGGCTGGTCTGCTCTACTACCATGGGTACAAGTGCCATAGACTTTTGCTCTGCCTCTCAACCTTTGGGATGACCGCCGTCACCACCCTGCGACTGGCTATACAGAAAGTTTAACGCTTTTTCGCTGCGCAGGCGCGCGCGGATCCGATCCACGCCCTGGTCCTGCTCCAGCGTCTTGCGGACTTCGTCGGGCGTCTGGTGCGTCTGCGCCGCCAGCTGGAAGATCTCCTGGTTCAGCTCTTCCTCTGTTACCTCGAGACCTTCTTTCTCGGCGATCCTCGAGAGCAGCAGCCCCGACCTCACCTCTTTGATCGCCGCTTCCGCTTGCGCTGCGCGCAGCCTGCCGAAGTCCAGCCGCTTCATGTCCTCCTTGCGCATGCCCTGGGCCGCCAGCGCGCGAAGCCCTCGCTCCAGGCGCAGGTCGATCTGGTGTTCCACCATGGACGCCGGCACCGGAAACTCATGTTGCGCGATCAGCTGGTCGATCAGCTTTTCTTTGCCTTCATGTTCCGCCGCATGCTTGAGCTGCGCTTCCAGGTTTTCCCGGATCGCCTTCTTCAGGTGGTCTGCGGTCTCAAACTCCGGGCTCAGCTCCTTGGCGAAATCGTCATTCAACTCGGGCAGCGTTTTCTTCTTGATCGCGTTCACCTTCACCGCATAGCTCAGCGTTTTGCCCGCCAGGCGCTGGTCGTGAAAATCGGCAGGGTAGGCAACATCGAACGTCTTGTCCTCTCCGGCTTTGGCGCCGCGGAGGTTTTCATTGAATTCATTCACCGTATTCGGCGCGCCGATCTCCACCAGGATGTCTTGCATCTGCACCGGGTTCGCCGCTGCTGCTGCCGCCGCGCCTTCCGCCGCCGCTTCCTCTTTGGGCCGCGCTTCAAATGAAACCTGGGCAAAATCGCCGTCCTGGAGCCCGCGATCTTCACTCACCGGATCGTAGCTGGCATGCTGCTCCTGCAGGCCTTTGATCTCCGTTTCTACCTGCTCGTCAGAAACACTGATCTCGGGCACTTCCACCCGGGCTGATTTGTAGTCGCCCAGCTCGAACTCCGGCATCACGTCAAAACTCGCCGTAAAGCTGATGGCCGTGCCGGGCTCCGCTTTCAGGTTGGTAATGTGCGGCGTCGAGACCGGCTGGTATCCGCCGCTCATCACCGCCACGCGGTAATACTGCGGTACCAGGTTTTCCAGCAATTGTTCACGAATCTGTTCCGAAAAGCGGCTTTTCACCACGCCCGCCGGCACCTTCCCTTTGCGGAAGCCTGGCACTCTTGCCTCTTTCGCGTATTGTTTCACCAGCGACTCTTGCTCCTCGCTCACCACGTCCTCAGGAATCTCCACCGTGATCTCCTGCCGGCAGGCCTTGTACATCTCCGTCAGCGGGTTGGGGGCTTGTTCCGTGGTCACGCTGGTCGGCTCCGGCGTGGTTTGTTCGGCGGTGCTTTCGTGGTTGGTGTTTTCCAAGTGGCTATTCCTCTTCGCTGCCCGCAGGGGATGGCAAATTGAAGACTCTCAGGGCGATGTCCCGAAATTCCAGTGTAAGAGAGGTTGCTTAAGCGGTCAAACCAGCGTGTTGCCACCCCGAAATCCATCTGCAACGCAGCCGGTGCAACTGGCAGAAAATAAGCCTTTTTTTAATTGATTTTCGTGGTTGATGAGGTGAATACTCTGCACAATCTGAACCAGGTAAGCTTGGCGGAATACCAAGCAAAAGTTGTGCCCAGACAAATAACGGAAAAGCCCTCTTCCCGGCCTGCGGTCCTTTCCGTGGCCAATGAGAGAGCGCTTGCCCAAATTCGCAACGCTGTACTGGCCCACGCCGGCTATGACGTGATCCCAGCCTACTCGCTGGAAGGCGCCCTCACGGCGCTACGCGACCGTTGCGTCGGCGCCATGGTCATCTCTCACACCGTGCGCCCCAGCGACCTCCGCGCTCTCGTCCAGGAGGCCCACCAACGCAAAGTCCCTTTGCTATTGCTCGATCCTTACGACCAGTTCGCTCAGAGCCAGTCTGAACTTCACGTCAACCCGCTCGACGGCCCGGAAGTGTTCCTCCACGCCGTGGCAGCCCTTATCGCCAGGGACCAGCCACCTTCTCTCGCCCCTGGGTAATCCTGCGAGCGAGAACGCCCCTTGGTGATTGTTTCACCGTCATTCGCGTGTATGCGTGGCCTGACCCTGCATTTGTCGGCGACAACCTTGCGGTGATGGCTCAAGACTCGTCCTTGCCCCATCGTTACGAACCCAAGACTTGCCTTGGCTACTTCGCGGCCGAAAGTCAGTGAGGCGCTCCTGCGGTTCGCGCTGCGTCTTTTTTCGCTTCTGGTCGTCCGAAGCGTTCAACGACTTTTCTCAAATAGCGCAAGTGCCATTTCTGGTGTGATGCGTCAGCGATGCAGGTCGCAAACACGGCGTGGCCGCTCGACGTCCTGGAAAAAGGACACACAAAGTCGTCCCTGCCCTTTTCGTTCAGAGCAAAAAAGACGCAGGCATGGCCCGCCTTTGTGGAATGGTTCACGGCCGGCTTCCACGCGGACATCAGGCTTTTGAGCGTGCGGTTGATTCTCCACCTTGCCCATCTGGACAGCCCGTTGGCGCCGGATTTTGGATAGCGGACCTTCTCCAGGTCTGGCTGCCGAACGGCCAGCCTGGGAATCCGCTGCTTGTCTGCCAATGCCTGCACCGCGGTGGCGCGGGCGGCTTTCGCATCGTCAGTGGATTTTGTCTCCGCAGAAGCCTTGGCATAGTCAAATGACTTGGCCAGTTCACGCATGGTTTGGAAACAACCGTCCGCCATCGACCGGTTGATGGTCTCCGGCTTTCTTCCCAGCGAATTGCAGAATTGGAACGTGCCGTTCAGGTGCTCTTTGTCCGTGGGATAGACGGGCAAGAAGGTCACATTCACCAGCTTGTTGTAGTAATCGGCAGGCTTGCCGGACAAGACCTCGAGCGTGTCTGTTCTGGCGCCAGACGCCACCAGCAACTTGTGCAGCAACTTGAGGCGCCGGTTTACGTAGTTGCTGAGTTCTTCGAAGGCCTGGATCTTCAGGTTGTTTTGCATGGTCCCGGCCCGCTTGTAGATGGCCACCAGGTTGTCGAAATCTGTTTCTTTGGGTGAGGGGCTCACGTCCAACGAACCGGTGATGAACAAATCGGCCCGCCCGGCGCGGGCTCCGAGTTGGTCAATCGCATCCAGCCCTTTCCTGTTGATCCATGAACGCTGTGAAGCCTCCAGCAGTTCCAGGGCCGGGGCAATGGGCAGGTTGTCAAACATGCCGCCATCGGAGTAGATAGTGCCGGGAACACCGCAGCCGGGGAAAATCTGTTCGTCGGCTCGGGGAGCAAACACCGCGGGAAACGCGCTGGAGGCCAGGCATGCGTTCACATAGTCGTAGCTGGGCGTGTTGAACTTGTACCGGCCCAGGAGCACAGGCCGTTGCTGCAGCAGGTCCGTTGTGGTGCCAAACACGGCGATCGGCTCTCGCGCTTGGAAGGGCTGAGTGGACGTCATGTCATACCACGGGTTGCCATCGGGACCCGTGAGCGATGCGCCCATCAGCCGTCGCGCCGCCGGTTCCAGCAAAGATGTCCCCATCACAGCGTGGACAATGCCCAACCGCCGCAGCGTCTCTTGTTTCAAGCCCCGCACCAGCCGGCGCAGGGCGTCCGTGAAGTGGCCGGCCACAAATTCTGCCGCGATCTTGGCTGTCTCCTGGTGCGGAATCAGCAGAAGTTCCGAGATGGCGTCAATCAGCGCCGGTGGCGTGCCCGTGACCGCAAACCCCACGTCAGACCGGCTGCCCTCAAGGATCTTCAGCCGCAGTTCGGCGAGCGAAAGATCGATTCTCCGTCCGCGGAGGCCCAGTTCCCGAGCCGCATTTTTGAGCACCTTGGTGAAAGCGATCTGCTCATCCACGTTCTGAAACACGGAAACCAGCTCGCCAAGGAGCTTGGGCGCCTCGTCGGGACCGAGCTCTTCCGCCGCCAGGGTGGCCGCCATGGCACTGCCTACCAGAGTTCCCACGGACGCTCCCACGATCAAGTCCGGGCGCACCTTCAGGGCCAGCAGCGCATTGATCATCCCTGCGTGGAAGGGCCCGCGGAAGACCCCGCCGCTGGCCACGAAAACGACCCTTGGCTCCTCGCTCGTAAGCTGCGGCAAGCTCGGCAGCAGGTCCTCTCGCTCCGCCCACTCTCTTTTTTCGCGATCGGCGAACATCGACGTGCTTGAGGTTTCGTTTGAAACCGTGAGCTTCTTGTCGCACTTTCCGCAGACTTCCGGGGAACCGGGAAGGGCGCCGCATTCGCCGCCTTTGCTGCGCCGCAGGGCGGCCAGCAGCGCCGGACATTGGATGGTTACGCCCTCTTTTTCCGGTGTGCCCTCGGCCTGGATTCGCCCGGCATACAATCTCTCCAAGGTGGCCTTGCAACCTGCCACCACGTGCTTGACCACCTCTTCGCGCTCCGGGGCAATCGGGTTCTTGAAGCTCAAGTCCGTGTTGGGCGCAATGTTGTCGGCGAAAATCGCGTAATTCTCTTCCATCCCCGAGAATTCGCCTTGAATCCTCTCCAGCGTTCCGGGCGCCGATTTTCGCAATTTCTCTGTGAGCGTGTTGGTGGCGCTGGCCAAATTGCCGAGAAAATTGGTTTGCGTGATTTCCAGATTGATGTCGCGGCGCTGCGCCAGTCTCACACTCAAGAAAGCGACATCCACAATATCTTGCATCTTCCGGGCAGCCTCGCTGTTGGCGGCCTGCGTCTGAGCCGGCACGTTGTAGACCACGTGGACGGCGGCTTCCTCCGGCCCCCTGCTTTCCAGCGAGCGGGCGAGCTCCGGCGATTGCTTGATGAAAAGGAAAAAAGCCGGTAAAGGATTGTGGCGGATCACGCTGCCATCCACCAGGTCCAGTTGCTCAGGCGCCTGGCCCGTTATGGCCGCCGGACCGTCCGACTTGTACCAGAATTCCAGGCTGTCCCCTTTCTTGACTGTGGCTGGATCAAAAACTGCGGGAATCGCCATGGCCGCGCGCAGCACATCCACCAGCATCGGGTCTCGCCTGGTTGTTGCCGCGTCCTGCTGTGAGCTGGCCCATAGCTGGTTGTTCTGTCTTGCCTTCTTGCTGAAAGTTTGCAGCGGGCTGGCCACCAGCACGATGGGAAAAGGGTCTTTGGTCAGGGGCGGCGACACATGGTTTTCACCAAACAGCGTGACCAGCGCGTGCTTGAGGTGATAATCATGCACGATGTGCTTCTCCATGGCCACTTTGCTAAGCACGTGCTTGATAAGGCCGTCGCGCCGGTCCGGCGTGCGCAGAATGCCGGCTGCCAGCAGAACCAACACGAGCAAGTACAAAAGGCAAGCTACTAGGAGAACAACCTGGTAATTAGGACTCTTCGTGTCTGCTCGAGCCAGCAGTGTTTTTCCTGGTTCGGTGTCCCAGAACCACTGCGTGCGGAAGACAAATTCCAGAAGAAAGACCGCAATCAGCGTGCCCCACATGGGTGCCGACCGGAATGGGAAGCTTCCTTTCATTGGCACCCAAAGCGTTGCCAGGGATGCCGTCAGGAACATGAACAGCGCGCCGGCTAGAACGGCCAAGGTCGACAGGAACCAACCGTCCTGCAGCATGCGGCCCAGCAGGATCGAGGAAAGCATTCCCAGGACCAAGGCCAGCAAGAGCAGCGCCGCGGCGCAGACAAAAAAAACACCCTTGCCGAACAACGGCCTGATGCTAAACCAGCCGCGTACCGTCCGCAGGTAAAAGCCGAGGTTCTTCGGGCCGGGATTGTCGCGCCACTTGGCAAACCTGTCTTCAGGAAACCAGGTGGGAAAGCGCACCACCTGCAGCACCAAAGAAACAGCTACGTACAGCAGCCAGCCAGCGAACCAAAGGAAGCGCAAGATCTTGGGAGAAGGATAGTTCTCCTGTGCCCGCACCCACGTCACCAGCGTGGTGGCGAGAGCGCTGGTCTTGACCGGCAATCTGGAAAACCAATGGCCAAGCTTGACGAAAAGATAGAGTTCGCGCCGGGCAGCGCGTTCTTGTTCCTTCCAGGCTGCGCGGGCGGCGCCGTCCTGGATGGAGTCAGGCACCGGATCTTTGATAGGCGGAAGGTCCGCGGAAAAATCAGGCGGATCAGGGATGCCGTTCCACAAGACGGAAAAAGGCTCATCGCCAAGGAATGACAAATACTTGTTAAAAAATTGCCAGCGCGCGGACTCAATCCGTTCCGGCCTGGAGTCTCCTCTTTTTTTCGCGCCGGCCTCATCCTTGCGCGCGTTCCGCAGGTCGCGGTAGCAGCGCTGCATCACGGCGGCGGAGACGGTCCCCAGTGAGATTCCCGCCGCTACCTTCGGCGGGTCCCGGTCCGCCGCCAGATAGGCGTGGATCACGCCCGCACCAAAAGTTGCCCCGGGGAACCCTGGGGTAAAACATACGGCATCTTTGCCGTCTCTTGCGTCGTCTGGAAATGCTTCCTTGCGGACGTTCTTAGCGGTGTCCGATTGCGCGTTCATTTGCGGCCTGCTATCGAAAGAAGTCTACGACTATCTATAACGAGGATCAGTTGCCTTTCCCTGTGAATACAGGTCAGCGGAAAATTGCCGCCCACAACTACTCACTCTGGGACTTCGATTTTGCTCTCTCCGCGCGACCCAGCAGTTCGCCTGCCTTCATGCGCCGGCTAGTCTCCTCAAAGTCAGGGCCCGGCCCCTTCCAGCGCAGCTCTTCCACCTTGGCAAACATGGGCACATCCAGGCGCAGGGTAGCGAGCGTGCGAAACAGCAGAGCGTCATTCCATCCCTCGAACAACACCGTGGAAAGCGCCTGCGCCCTGCGGATGGAGGGATGCCATTGCTGCCAA
>DASVFK010000358.1:0-31205 GCA_036380095.1 Candidatus Angelobacter sp.
CGAAACTTCTACCTCCGCGGAAAGAAACAAGTAGAGCAGCGCGCTGAGAACGTTGATGGCGGCAAAGCCGATCAACACAGTCCTGTAGGCCGCATCCAGATCAACATGCCAGAGCCGCTGCTCCAGCGCGGGAAGTCCGGCCGCAAGCGCGCCCAGCGCGCCACTGGAATCGAGCACCAGGCTGTACCAGGCCAGGCTCCATGTACGCTGCTCGTCAGAGATGAGCCCAGGAATCATGGCCTGTTCCAGCGCGTAGGCCGCGCTGCGGTCTGTTCCCATGCCATTCAGCATCCCCACAAACGCAAGCGCCAGCAACGCAGGAAGTGTGAGATGGAAAATGAGCGCGCCGGCGCCCAGAGCGGAAAGCAGCGAAAGCAGGACTAGAGTTCGCCGCCGCCCGAATACATCGGCCTTCCACGTCATCAGAATGGTGGCGGTAGCGGCTCCGGCCAGACCGGCGGCGATCACCAGGCCAATCGCAGCAGAACTAAAGCCTCGTCGGAAGAGCAGCACTCCCAGGATGACTCCCAACAGACCGATGCCAAACGAGCGAAGCCAGGCGGCGCAATAGATGGTTGCAAGGTTACGCCGTGAGCCGTTTGCCATGGCGTTAGCTTACAGCAGGCACTCCGCAAAATGGATGTCGCAAGCCCGGCCTTGCAGGCGGTTGAAAAGTGGCATTGCTCGCTGCACGAGGTTTATATTGCTTAGATTGGTGGGGCTTTTTGCGCTTAGGTTGAAGGGGCCAAACCTTGAGTGAATCGGGTACTGCTGCTTCCAGACCAATAGTTCGCAACCAGATACTCTCGATATCAAATCGTGTACTTGCCGGAACCAGGTTGGTTTCATGTGACCAAGCGCACAGACAGCATAGTAATCAAAGGGCCATCATTCGCTTTGAACCACCGTAGGCTACCTGGGATCAGCCCCTTCTTTCTGTAAGGCGAAAGATTTTCGAAGAACGAGCCAGGTTGCACGGGCAAAGGATCGGGATGGTCATGAGGCGGTCTTGCGCGCCCCTCGCAAATCGGAGACCACAGAGAAGGCGGGCTTGGTCGTGAAGAAAAGTCTCCCTGCAAGCAAGTCAAAGAAGCCAACCAGCAGCGCACCTGCTCCCGTGAAAAAACCAGTTGCGACACCTCCTGAGTCACAGGTGGTTACCGGGGATTTGTCATTTCCAATTGTGGGCGTCGGCGCTTCAGCCGGTGCATTGGAAGCCTACACACAATTGTTGAAGGCGTTGCCGCCGGACCCGGGGATGGCCTTTGTCCTGGTCCCACACCTGGATCCCACACATGCAAGCGCTCTGCCTGAGCTGCTTTCCCATGCCACGGAGATGCCGGTATTGCACGTGAAGGATGGGATGCAGGTAAGAGTCGACAACGTTTACGTGCTTCCACCGAACTGCGAAATGACGCTTTCGCAAGGGATGTTAAGACTCAAGCCGCGGGTGGAGGCGCGCGCTCCGCACATGGTTGTGGATATCTTCCTGCGTTCCCTGGCCGCCGATCACGGAAGCAATGCCATCGGCGTGATCCTCTCGGGAACGGCTTCGGACGGCACGTTGGGGGTGACGGCCGTGAAAGGCGAAGGCGGCATTACTTTCGCCCAGGATTCATCCGCCGCGTATGACGGCATGCCGAACAACGCTATCGCTTCGGGTTGCATTGATTTCGTCCTGCCGCCCGATCGCATTGCCGAGGAGCTCATGCGCATCCGCAGGCATCCTTATGTCGCGCAGCCTGGATCCGCGGAAACCGATCGCCTGGACGATGAGGGCCAGGTCCACATGGCCCGGGTCTTCCGCCTGCTCCGCGAGACCAGCGGCGTGGACTTTTCCGAGTACAAGCCGGGGACTATCCGCCGCCGGATTTTACGCCGCATGGCGCTCAAGCAATTCGACAAGTTCAGCGACTATGTCCGGTACCTGAACCAGCATCGTGATGAAGTACAAGGTTTGTACCGGGACCTCCTGATCAACGTCACCAGCTTTTTTCGCAATCCTGAAGCCTTTGCCGCCCTCAAGGAAGTGGTTTATCCCATTCTCTTGAAGGACCGCACGCCGGGGGACACCATCCGCATCTGGGTCCCGGGGTGTTCCACAGGAGAGGAAGCTTATTCCCATGCGATATGTCTGGCCGAATACCTGGGAGAAATGCGCGCGAACGCGTCCTTCCAGATTTTCGGCACCGACATCAGCGTGGAAGCCATCGAGAAGGCGCGGGCGGGGGTTTACAAGGAGAGCGTTCGAACGGACGTCTCCGCCGCGCGATTGCGCCGGTTTTTCACTGCGGTTGAGGGCGAATACCAGATCAGCAAGATAGTCAGGGACATGTGCGTTTTTGCCACACAAAATGTCTTTAAAGACCCGCCCTTCTCCCGGATGGACATTGTCAGTTGCCGCAACGTGCTGATCTACATGAGTTCGGCGCTGCAGAAGCGAGTCCTACCCATATTCCATTATGCGCTGAAGCCCAAGGGCTTCTTGATGGTGGGGAGCACGGAAGGCATTGTGGGAACGGGGGCCGAGCTGTTTGAAGTGGCGGACAACAAGCACAAAATCTACCGTAAGCGGCCGGTGCCCACGCCCGTGCAATTCAAATTCGCCCTGGATTACCACGAACCTCGCGCCAAAAGGGCGGAAGCCGGCGCCGCGTTGCCCACGGAATCCGCAGCTTTGAAAGTCACTGTTGAGTTGCAGAGAGAGGCCGACCGGCTCTTGCTGGCAAGGTACGGACCGGCGGCAGTGGTGGTCAACGACCGCCTGGAGATCCTGCAGACTCGCGGCCACACCAGCCGCTATCTTGAGCTCCCAGCCGGAAAGGCAAGTCTCGACCTGCTGAAGATGGCCCGCCCGGGGCTTATCTTCGAACTCAGGGATCTCATGAGCAAGGCCCGGAAGAAGAGCGGGGTGGTCAGGAAGGAAAATGTCCAGGTCGAAAACCACGGCGCTCCTGCCTTGGTGAACCTCGAAGTAACCCCCTTCAAGGCCCCCATGGACCGCGGCCAGAATTTTTTGATCGTGTTCGAAGATGTGGCGGTCCCGGCTGCGCCCACCGCCAGAGCTTCCAAGCTGAAGCCGACGGGGGCCACGGAATCGCGTAGCGCGAAAAACAGACAAATCGTCCATCTCACGCAGGAGCTTGCCGCGAGCAAGGACTACCTACAGTCCATTATTGAGGAGCAGGAGGCGACCAATGAAGAATTGCAGTCCGCCAACGAGGAGGTCCAATCCGGCAACGAAGAACTACAGAGCACCAACGAGGAACTGCAAACCTCCAAGGAGGAACTGGAGTCCGCCAACGAGGAATTGAACACCGTCAACGAAGAGATGCTGCACCGCAACGCGCAGCTCACGCTAATGACCAGCGACCTGATCAACTTATTGACCAGCGTGAATATTCCTATGGTGATGCTGGGGCCGGACTTGAGCATTCGCCGTTACACACCCCAGGCCGAAAACGCGCTGGGGCTCTCTTCCAATGACATCACGCGGCCGATTACGAATTTGAAATTGAAGATCAATGTGCCTGAGTTGGAGACTTTGCTTCTGGACGTCATCCGGGACGTGAGGTCCTGGCAAAAAGAGGTCCAGGACCAAGGCGGGACCTGGCACCGGCTCCGGCTCACGCCGTACCGAACCGCGGACAACAGGATAGAAGGCGCAGTCCTGACTCTGCTGGACATCAACGACCTCAAGCTGTCCATTGACGAACTTGCGATCGAACGCTCCAACCTTGAAGAGGTCCTCCGCCAGATGGCATGTGGGCTGATCATCGCGGAAGCTCCCTCAGGAAAACTGCTTCGCGAAAACACCCGCCTGCATGGAGTTCTGAGTCGCACGATCTCCATTGGAGACGACGTCCTCGGTTATGCCGCCTATGCCTTGCACCCGGGCGCAGGGCCATACCAGCCTAAGGAATGGCCGATCGCGCGGTCTATGGCCGGCGAAGTGGTGACGGAAGAAGAAGTGGAGTGGATACGCGAAGACGGCAGTCACGTCTTTATGATGGTCAGTTCCGCGCCGATTCGGTCCAAGACCGGGACCATCATTGGAGTGGTGGCCACTTTTTTTGATCTGACGACTCGCCACAAAGCGGAAGAGATGTTGCGCGCCTCCGAACAGATGGCGGCAACCGGGCGGCTGGCGGCCGCACTGGCCCATGAAATCAACAATCCCCTGGAAGCAATTACCAACGTGGTGTACCTGCTTTTGCAAGACATGACCCTGGGAGACGATGCCCGCAGACTGGTAGCTATGGCGGACGCTGAACTGAAACGCGTGGGACACATCTCGCAAAACCTTCTCGGGCTGTATCGTGCAAGGCCGCTGTCAGAGAAATTTTATGTGCGTGAAGTGCTTGACGAGGTGCTGGGATTTTTCGAAGCGAAGATCGAAGCGAAAAACATCCAGGTGGTCAAGCGCTACGACTACGATGGACAATTGCACGGCTCTTCCACAGAGATCCGGCAAGTCTTCCTGAATCTGCTTGGAAATGCGGTTGAAGCTGTTGGGCAGAATCCGGTGCTGAACCTGCGCATCTCGGCTGCCCGCAACTGGAAGAACCTTGCTGCGAGCGGCATACGCATCAGCGTGGCCGACAACGGTCCGGGCATTGCCCGAGAAGACCGGCCCAAGCTCTTTGAGCCGTTCTTTACCACCAAGGGACGGAAAGGCACCGGACTGGGATTGTGGGTCAGCCGAGGAATCGTCAACAAATACGGCGGCGCTATCCAGATGCGTAGTAGCACAGCCAAAGGAAAAAGCGGTACTTGCTTTTCCGTCTTCCTGCCCGCGCGGGTGGTGCGCCCGCAGCTCAAGACAGGAACGGAACAAGCGGCGAGAAGCGCCGGCCAGGGGGCAGGCGAGGTAGAGGCATAAGGGGAACAGACACACCCAAAGTCCGACACATTCCCAGGCCCGGTGTAAGAGTGAAGGTGGGACTACCGACGGTGTCTGGAAACATACCAAACCTAATATCCAACCCATTCCGCGGCGGGAACAGCCCCCTTGGCTTTACTCTTGCTTCAGCGACGCTGCTGCTTCAATGCACCAGCCGGCTCTGCCGCCGGAATTCCTTCTTGGCGCGGCACAACAGTACGCGAAGGTAGCCGCGGCTGATCCCGAGACGGCGGCAAACGTCATCTTTTTCCTGATCTTGCAAATACAGGGCGGCAAGAACATCGCGGTCTTTGGGTGAGAGCCGGCCCAGCACCCGCTGAACGCCTTCTCCCGCTTCGCGGGAAACCAGACTAAGGTGGGGACCGGCGTCTTCATCCGGCGGCTCAGCGTTGAGATCGTGAAACGAGAGGTAACGTTGCTGCCGGCGGTTGAATTCCCGCGCCACGTTGCTCGCCACGGCGTTCACATAGGCGCCAAACCGTTCCGGAGAGCGCACCGCGCCGTTGGAATGGACCGCGGCCAGGACTCGCAAAAAGGTCTCATTCACCGCGTCGCCGATTGCTCCCGGATTGCGCAGTCGAGCGCGAAATTTGTACCGCAAGAATGGCGTAAAGTATGTAACAAAGTGGTTTTCCGTGGCGCCATCTCCACGGGACAAGGCTACCAGATAATCGCCGTCAAACTGATAAAACTGGGCAAGTTTTGGGGCGGCCATACTTCGTCTCTCCTGGCTTCAGCGTAAGACCTCGCCCTAAGTAAGCGCGGCTTGGCGCCTGGCCTCAACACTAGGAAACGTACTCACCTGGAAATTCCCTAGATCGTTAAAATAAGTTTTCTCTGTCACTTTTGTCCGCGCCGGCCCCACGGCTCAAAAAAGCATTTGACGCCCTGCCCGTCCCCTTATAGGATTTATGAGGTTCTATGCGCACTCGTAGCGCCAATCCGGTTCCCGCCTGCATGGTCATGGCCATGTGTATGTGTTGTTGTATGTGTCCAGGCGAGCGGCCGGTCATGAGCAATCTTCCATAAGCTGTAGAAATAGAAGAGTTATCAAGGGCCGCTCGGAAAGCTGAGCGGCCTTTTTCTTTGGCTGCCCGGCAAGCGGACCTCTTTAAGCGAGGGAGCAGATGCCAAAGTCGAAACCGCTGATTGCCATTTATTACGAACATCCCCACTGGTTCAAGCCGCTGTTTGCGGAGCTGGAGCGCCGCGGGACTGCGTTCGTCCAGATCAATGCCGCCCAGCATCACTTTGATCCCGCCCGCCTGAACGGTGAAAGCGGTTATGGGCTGCTATTCAACCGAATGAGTCCTTCCGCCTATCGCCGGGGCCACGGCCAGGGCATCTTTTACACGCTTTACTATCTGGCGCACCTGGAGCAGCGCGGCAAGCGCGTGGTCAACGGCCAGAAGGCCTTCCGCTATGAAACCTCCAAGGCCTTGCAGCTTTCGCTGTTGGAATCGCTCGGGCTGCCTTATCCCAAGTCGCGCGTGATCAACTCGCCGGCTGATGCCGTCGCTGCCTCGGATGGCTTGCGCTTCCCTATCGTCGTCAAGCCCAACATCGGCGGCAGCGGCGCCGGAGTCACCAAGTTTTTCAACCAGGAACAGCTCGGACAAGCTGCCCTGGAAAACCGGCTCGATCTCGGGCTGGACAACACCGCCCTGGTGCAGGAATTCATCCCCGCCCGCGACGGCCATATTGTTCGCGTGGAAGTTGTGGGCTGTAAGTTCCTGTACGGCATCAAAGTCCATCTGACCGGCGAAACCTTTGATCTCTGCCCTGCCGATATCTGCCGCACCAGCGGCGGCGAGGAGCTCCAACGCGCCGCCTGCCCGCTCGATGCGCCCAAGACCGGCATTCGCGTGGAGGGTTACACCCCGCCCGACGAAATTGTCCATTCCGTCGAGCGCATCATGACCGCCGCCAACATTGAGGTCGGCGGCGTCGAATACATCATCGACGACCGTGACGGCCAGCTCTACTTTTACGACATCAACGCGCTCTCCAACTTCGTTGCCGATGGCCCCAAGGTCGTCGGCTTCGATCCCTTCGTCCGCCTGGTGGATTACCTGGAAAAGGAGGCCGCGTGATGCGCTACGGATACTGGCTCCCTGTGTTCGGTGGCTGGCTGCGTAATGTGGAAGACGAGCAGATGCAGCCCACATGGCCTTATGTGAGCCGTCTGGCCCGGCGCAGTGAAGAGATCGGCTATGACCTCACTCTCATCGCCGAACTCAACCTCAACGACATCAAAGGCCCGGAAGCCCCCTCGCTCGACGCCTGGTCCACCGCCGCCGCGCTGGCTGCGGTCACGCATCGCCTGGAGTTGATGGTCGCCGTCCGGCCCACGTTCCACAATCCCGCTCTTCTGGCCAAGCAGGCGGCGAATATCGATCACATCAGCAACGGCCGGCTCTCGCTCAACGTGGTCTCCTCCTGGTGGGCGGAGGAGGCAAAGAAGTACGGCGTGCAGTTCGATCAGCACGATGACCGCTACGCCCGCACCTCCGAGTGGCTGGACATCGTCGACCACGCCTGGAACCGCGATCACGTAAGCTATCAGGGCAAGTATTATCGCGTCGATGACCTGGTCCTTCAACCTAAACCGGTGTCTCATCCCCGCCCTGTCCTCTACGCCGGTGGCGAGTCGGAGGCCGCTAAAAACCTGATCTCGCAAAAATGCGATGCCTACGTCATGCACGGCGACCCGCCGCAGAAGATCCGTGAGAAAATCCGCGATCTCTCTGCCCGACGCGAGAAATGGGGATTGCCGCCCATGAAGTTCGGCGTGGCCGCTTACGCCATTGTTCGCGATAGCGAAGCCGAGGCACAGGCCGAGTTGCGCCGCATCACCGACGTCAAGCAGAACGCCGCCGGCTACCAGAACTACCAGCAGTGGCTCGCCAACACGCAACTGGAACAGCGCCTTTCCCTGGAAGACTACTCAGTTTCCAACCGCGGCCTGCGCTCCGGCCTGGTAGGAACGCCGGAGCAGGTCTCCGAGCGCATTGCCGAATTTGAAGATGCCGGCGCTGATCTTTTGTTGCTGCAATTCAGCCCGCAGCTTGAAGAAATGGAACGCTTTGCCGCACAGGTGATTCGGCCGGAAAACCGGCCGGTAGCCCGCGCCGTCAACCGGTTCGCGTCCCGCGAACTGAGGAGGGTGGCGGTCGGCTGATCCGCAGCCGTTCGTTCACCCTGCTCGGAGAGAAACGGCGGGCCTGCAAGTTAGCTCCTTCTGCGCCCGCCGTTTTCTTTGTGAACGGCAATCCGGCTTCTTGTATGACCAATCCGTCTTCCTGTATGACCAGTCCGTCTTCCTGTATTTCAATCCAACTTCTTGTACGTGGACAGTTGTCACCCTTAGCCGAAGCGTTAAGGAATTTCTTAGACCCGGCTCTTCTTTACAAAACTTCGCCTCTCGTCGCACCTTAAGACAGCAAGACTAGAGCCCACAAAAATAAATGTTTTGCTGACCTCAATAATTGTTGCCGCGGAGAGACGGCTGCTGCTAGCGAGAGTAGAATCTAAGACCGCAGCGTAAGTACCGGGCGCGCTATTCTGCCCCGGGACTTTTGCCTTTAACCCTCGGAGGTAAAAGTGTTATGCGGTTGAAAGTCTCGCTCCTTCTTGTTTTAGCGCTCGCCTTCACTCTTCCCGCCCTCGCCCAAACCGGCGGCAGCACTGATCCTCAACCGGTTCCCGTTCCTAATGCCCCTGCTCCAACCGGTTCCGATCCAAATGATTCGGGCTATACCAGCGCTTATCTCCTCAACCATGACTGGACCGCCGGCTCTGAAGATGCCGACGACGCTCTTCTCCGCCTGGAAGCCAATCGCCAACGCCGCGGCATGAATCCTGATTTTGTGGGCGACATGATGCTTCAGGCCCAGCTTGAGCGCGCTCTTAACCCGCAACTGCTCCCCGGCATTGCGGCCGCGCCTGGAATCCCGGTGTGGTTCAACATCGGGCCGCTCAGGAGCAACCACGTTCAAAACGGCGTGCTGCGCACGGTCACGGACAGCGGACGCGCCCGCACCATTCTTCCTCATCCCACCGATCCCAACATCCTCTATTTCCTTACTTCATCCGGTGGTTTATGGAAGACCACTAATTTTCAGAACAATAAGCCGGATTGGGTGTCACTCACCGATGGCGTGATCACCACTTCCGGCGGCGCCGCGGCGTTCGGCCGCACTCCGGACACAATCTATCTCGGCCTTGGCGACCCGTTTGACGGGAACTCTGCAGCCGGCGCTTACGTGCTCAAGAGCACGGATGGCGGCCAGACCTGGGGCCCCGCCGTGCGTCTCAGACTCGGCTCAACTTCCGCCGCAAGTGTTCGCGACTTGAAGGTTGATACCAGCGGACCGCAGGATGTGGTGCTCGTGGCAACCGATTTTGGCCTGTTCCGGTCAGCCGATGGCGGCGCCACTTTCAATTTCGTACTCCAGGCCCCGTTCTTGTACCCCACGGTTGTCGGCACCTTCGCCCAGACTGTCTGGAGCATCGCCAACACCAGCAAAGGCTGGGTCGCCGCGACTGAATCTCCCGTGGTCGGCATCGCGCAAACAGCGGCAACGGATGGAGTCGGCAAACTCGCCGTCTCCACCGATCGCGGCGCCACCTGGCAGCCTCTGGCGTCATTGTCAGAGACCTTTCCTCCTCCCACCGGAACAATCCTGGCAGGACGCATCACGCTTGGCGTGGGCGCGAATGGCGACGCTACTGTCTTCGCCTTCACCGCGACCCAGCGTGATGGCAGCCAACTCGACCTCTTCCGTTCTACCGATGGCGGCGCCACCTGGACTCCCGTTGGCCTTCGCAGCAAGACTCCCCTCAATCCCAATCCTGACGCGCCCAACATGAACGTGATGGGCGGGCAGGCCTTTTACAACCAGGCACTGCTGGTGGATCCCAACGATCCCAACCGCAACACGGTGTACCTCGGCGGACAGCTCTTTTCCGCCAAGAGCGCCGATGGCGGCGCCACCTGGCGCGTCCTTGCCGATTGGCTCGCCCTGTTCAAAATGCCCTACGTCCATGCCGACTACCACTCCGCCGCAATCTCTTCCGTCACAAAACAGGTCTTTTTTGGTACAGACGGCGGCCTCTTCGTCAGCAATGATGGCGGTGCCAACTGGGACGACGGCAAGAACGAAGGCATCATCACCCAACTTGCTTACTCCATCGCTGTCTCCCCCAACAATTCTTTCTTTACCATCATCGGCACACAGGACAACGGGACCTTCTCCCGCGTCGGCAATACCGATATCTGGGAGCAGACCCTGGGTGGCGACGGCATCGGTACCGCTTGGAGTCGCGCTGCGGTAACCCATGACGTGGCCTTCTCCAGCTTCCCCGGTTCAACCATCGTGGACATTCACACTCCGCCCAGCATTCAGAACAAGTGGGCTTTTGCCCGTGCTGGCATCAACCGGCGCTTCGCCAACTTTTTCACTGCGTACGCCGCGCCTTCCGCCGCGGCTGATCCCACCGGCCAGGTGTTTTACCACTACACCAGCCGGCAGATTTACCGGACTGACAACGCCGGCGGGTTGTGGACTGACATCGGCCACACGCTTATTCCGGGAATTCCCACCGCGAAGCCGCCCGTTCCAGACATTCCACCGTCACCGGGCATCAATGCCGCGCGCATCTTCCGCGATACGCCCCACGGCATCGGCGTGAGCCCTACGGCGGATGGCCAGAACCATGTAGCTGTGGCATGCAACGGTGGCTTCGTCGTGGTCACGCACAACGGCGGCGCAACCTGGACACAGGCTGCGCTCATCGGTACCGTGCCCGGCTGGCAGGGATTCAATGCCACCGCGGAGTGGGCGGACAATACTACCCTCTACATCGGCTCTGAGAGCCCCGTTTCGGGTTCGCGCGTCGCCAAATCAACCGATGGCGGCCTTACCTTCGTCAACTCCAGCACCGGCCTGCCTGATGTTCCGGTCTCCCGGCTCGTGGTCAGTCCGCTCGACAAAAACACGGTGTTCGCAGCCACCTTCCTCGGCGTCTATCGCACCACCGATGGCGGCGCGCACTGGAGCCGCTTCGGCGCTGGCTTGCCCTTCGTGGAAGTGGACGACATCTACCTGGCCCCCGATTCGAGCTTCCTCCGCATCGCCAGCTTCGGCCGCGGAGTTTGGGAAATCCATCCGTAAATAACCTTCATTCACAAACAGCAACGCCGCCCTCATGGGGCGGCGTTGCTGTTGGGACGCAATTCAACCGCTGTCATCCTGCCCGTTTTCCAAATCCAACATTGCGATCTGTTGGAAGCTCGGATGAAAGTCACAACCGATATACTTCATATGCGGCCTCCTTCGTTTCGAGCTCTTGGTCTTAAGCAAATCGAGTTTACTCGGGACGCTTTGGAGGCCGTTGTCGTCATACAATCAAGCAAGCCCGAAGGACCCTGACCCTGAGCTTGCGAAGGGGAATGGGGACTAAGGGCGCGTCGAAGGATCCCGAGCGACTGTGCCTCGCCATGCTGATTCAGGGGAATTTCAACGAAGAACCCATAAGCCTGCTTGGCTGGCACTCCCGATCCAAGGAACGAACAATCCGTGATTCTGGCTTTTTGTCCCTCTCTACAAAATCGGGATAATGAGTGCCACGTCCGGAAAGCCCCTCAATCTCCAAACAACCCTCTCAAGTCCTCAACCTTCACCTGCTGGAAATCCGGCGCCACCCTGTCCGCGCCCGCGGCCTTCAAGGCTTCCGCCCTTCCGTTTGCTGCAATGGCCAGGCACCTCATCCCTGCAGCTTTGGCCGCCTCCACTCCGCACACCGCGTCTTCACACACCAGCGCATTCTCCGGCGTCAACCTCAAGCCATGCGCAGCCATTCGGAAGATCGCTGGATCGGGCTTCCCCGCCGCAACATCGTCACCGGAGACGGTCACTCGGAAATGCCTCTCGAGTCCCAGCTCCTGAAGCGTGCGCTCAACGCGTGCGCGGCTTGCTGAGCTTGCCAATCCAATTTGCAATTGCGCCTCTGTTGCCGCCTCCAAGAACTCCACTGCACCCGGCAGCGGCTTGAGTTCGCGGGCGTAACAACGGAACAATTCATCTTTCCGCGTACCGTATTCCCTCACTTCTCCGGCGCTCAATTCTCCTAGAAAATGGCGCAGGATCTCTTCGCGCTTGCGGCCTTCCAGCACAACAGCCAGCTCTCCCTCGGATACGTCTCGCCCCATGCCGTGCAGAAACTCCCTCCACGCCTGCATGTGCGCCGCATGGCTGTCGACCAGCACGCCGTCCAGGTCAAATATGATTCCCTTGAGCATTCCTACCCCGCGTTTCTTCAATATTCATCTGCGCCTGCTTCAATCCAGGCCAGGAAGTTTGTGCGGTCGTGTAGTTGTTCATCGTGCCCAGATCGAGCACGTAGTCCTCGATCTTGCAAGCCGCCATGCTGCCCACCAGTTTGGGCAAGAGATCAAATCCAATGTCCGCCGGACGTTGGTCGGGAACCATCTCAAGAATTCCTGGTGAAGCAACCATGAGACCGGCAAACGCCCAATTTGTTTCCGGGCGCGCTGGTTTCTCCACAAAACTTGTCACCATATCGCTTGCATCCGCAGTGACAATACCGCACCGCTTAGGATCAGGCACCTGGTAAATCCCTATTGTGGCGACCACGCTCTTTTTCAGATGGGCCCGCAGCAGCTCGCCCAGGTCTACATTGGTCAGCACGTCACCGTAGAGAACAAAGAAAGCCTTCTCTCCGGCGACAAAGTCCTTGTTTTCCTTGAGCGTTCCGGCGCTTCCCAGCAGTACTGGCTCTTCTGCGATGCGCACTTTCACTCCGGAGGTCTGCCGCCGCACAAAGTCCTTCACTTGCTCCGCATGCGCGTGGACGTTCACCAGCACCTCGGTGATTCCTGCTGCCTCGCAGGTTTCCAGCCATATCTCGAGCAGAGGCACGCCCTGAACGGGCAACAGGCACTTGGGCACGCTTTCCGTAAGTGGACGCAGCCGTGTACCTTCTCCCGCCGCCAGCAAGAACGCCTTCATGGGATACCCGGGCTTCATGCCATGGCCGCCCGCATGCGCGATTGTTTCTGTTTCCAACGCCAGGCCGAGCGCAGAATCTCTTTGAGTGAAGAGTGTTCCGGGTTCCACTTCAGTTCCTGCATGATCCGCTGCGGGTCAGAACACAAAACCGCGGGATCGCCGGCCCTTCTGGGCCCTACGCGAATAGGAAATTGTCTTCCCGTCACTTCCGCCGCCGCGTCGCACAACTGCCGTACCGAATAGCTCACGCCCGCTCCGATGTTGTAGACCCGCATCCCCGGCTCGTTCATCTTCTCGAGCGCGCATACATGCGCACGGGCAATATCAAGAACATGCACAAAGTCACGCAGGCAGGTTCCATCCGGCGTTTCGTAATCGTCGCCGTAAATTTCAAAAGCCTCTCGCTCCCCCGCCGCAGCCTCCAGCAGCAACGGGATCAAGTGCGTCTCGGGCTCATGACGCTCACCTAGCTCTTCCGTTGCTCCGGCTGCGCTGAAGTAGCGAAACGCCGTCACGCTCCAGCCATAAGCCCGCGCATACCACTCGAGCGCCTGCTCCATCATCAGCTTAGTCAAGCCATAAGAATTGATTGGATGCGTGCGGCAGCTTTCCGTGATCGGGACCTTCTCCGGCATTCCATACACCGCGGCCGAAGAGGAATAGACAAAATTGCTGATTCCCGCGCTCCGCACCGACTCCAGCAGGCTGATGCCCGTGGCGACGTTCTTCTCGAAGAACACCCCCGGGTTGCTCACCGACTCGGGAATCAATGCCTTGGCTGCGAAATGAAAGACTGCGTCGAACTGCCGCTGCGTCACAGCCCGCAGCAGCGCGCTACGATCGCCAATATCAATCTCAAGAAACTCAGCGCTCTGAGGCGCCGCGTCCCTGAAGCCTGTCGAAAGATCGTCTACGACAGTCACCGCGTGGCCCAGGCGCAATAGCTCCGCGCTGCAAACCGACCCCACGTACCCCGCGCCGCCGGTAACCAGCACGTTGGCCATCAATACCCTCCCGCTCCGCGCAGCACCCGCATCGGCGTTTTGAGCAGCAGGGCCAGGTCCATAGCGGGCGACCAGTTTTGCACGTAGTACAAATCCATCTCTACTCTCCGCCTATACGAAACGGCCTGCCGCCCATAAATCTGCCAGTAACCGGTAAGGCCGGGTCTGACACAGTGGAAGATCCATGCTGCGTCGCCGTACTTGGCGAGCTCGGCTGGTGAAATCATGCGCGGCCCCACCATGCTCATCTCGCCCTTAAGCACGTTCCACAACTGCGGCAGTTCGTCCAGGCTCGTCCGCCGCAAGAACCGGCCGAGCGAAGTCACGCGCGGATCATCTTTCAACTTGAAATTGCGTTCAAACTCCCGCTGCAGCGCCGGATTGCCGGTCAGGACCTGGTCTGCATCCACGCGCATGCTGCGCAATTTGAAGGCGTCGAATTCCCCCTTGGGGCCGACCACGCGCCGCCGATGCAGTACCGGCCCGCCGTCCTGTAACTTCACAAGCAGCCCCAGCAGCGCGATCACGGGCCAGCACAGGAGCAGAGCTATGCTCGCACCCACAATGTCGCCTGCTCTCTTAGCGAAGCGTTCCGCCGCTGTCATCGGCATCACGCGTGCCGGACGCTCAACGGCTTCCTGCAACACCTTTGCTCTGTTCGTTTCCACCCCGCGGTCCACACCAGACGCGGTTTTCGTCTGGCAGGGTGGACAGTACGCTCGATAATAAACGTCCGTGGTCGCGCGCGCGGCTTTCTCCCAGGAAAAATCCGCTGCGCGCCGCAAGGCAGCCGCCTGCCACTTGCGGTTCTCTTCCTCGTCCGTGACAAGCTTCGCCACTGCCGCTGCCATGCCGGCCACGTCCCCTGGAGGGAAAGCCTGTGCTCCCTCTCCGGCTACTTCAGCCAGCGATCCTCCCGTGGACGTGACCACCGGACAGCCGCACGCCATCGCCTCCACCACGGGCAAACCGAAGCCTTCATAGAGTGAAGGCACGATGTAGGCCCGCGCTTGACGAAACAGCGCGGCGAGTTCCCCTGCCTCCACCGGGCCGATGATGCGCATCTCCAGCGATCCCCAGCGCTCGCTTCCGCCGGCGGCGCGAATTCCATCCTGTGGACCATAAATCACAGTCTGAAATCGTGCTGTGCTTTGAGCTGTGGCCAGCGCCGCCAGCGCGCCCTCCAGGTTCTTGGTATGCCAGTTTTTCGCGCTGGCCGCCAACACATACGGTGGCCGCACGCCAAACCTTTCTCGCAAGGCAGCCGGCTCGCACTCCTTGGCTTGCGGCTGAAAAACCGCAGCCGCCGCGTTGTGTATCACGGTGACCCTGCCGGGGCTCACCCCCAGGATCTTTTGCACGTCCTCCGCGGTGTTCGTTGAAACCGCGATGATCTGTCTGGCCTTTCGCGCCGCCATGCGATAGCCCGCCTTCACCATCGCCATTTTTACCGGCCCATCGATCGGGAACTTGAACGGAATCAGATCATGGAAGGTCACCACCACCGGACAACCGGCCGCCAATGGAACCGCATAGAACGGACTGTGAAAAACGTCCAGGCCATCCCGGAGCACGCGTTGCGCCATTTCAACTTGCCCGGCGACCGAATATTTTCCCCCGTCAACCGCCACCCTTTCCGCATCGCAGGCGCTGATGCCCGGCAATGGGTTTCGCTCATCTTCGTAGACCACCAGTTCCGCGTGCCCCAGGCGAGTCATCGCCCCCAACAACTCCGCTACATATCGCCCGACCCCAGACTCGTTGTGCCATCTGGCATCAAAACCTACGCGCAACTTTTTTTTCGGCCGGTTCATGGATGGGAGCTTTCCCGCAGAATCACCAGCGTCTCTCGGGCGCAGCGGCTCCAGTCGAACTTTGCCGCCTGCTCTTTCCCTCGTCCAATAAGTCCGTTTCTCATCTCCGAATCCTCCAGTGCCTGCTCCATGCACGCGCCCATATCTTCCAACGACAATGGGTCGAAGTAGCGCAGTACCCCTCCGGAAATTTCGGGCAAGCATGAAGCATTGGCCGCGATCACCGGCGCGCCGCACGCCATTGCTTCCACCATGGGCAAGCAGAACCCTTCGTACAAGGACGGAATCACCACCAGGCTCGCGCCCTTCAGCAGTGCGGCCAGTTCGGCGTCTTCCAACGCGCCCGCCAGGACCACGCGACCGTACTCACCCGACCCTGCCGTCCGCACGATCTCCTCGTATTCCCAACCAAGACCGCCCGCCAGCACCAGATCAAATTCCAAATTACGGTTGCCGGCCACCAGTCGGCGATACGCCTCAATCAGCCTCGCCAGGTTCTTCCGCGGCTGGATCGTCCCATGATGAAAGATGTATGGCCTGCATACGCCAATCTTCTCCAGCACCCGGCGCTGCACCGCCGCGTCCGCGGGCTGCTCGTTGAACACAGTTCGATCCACGCCGTTGTACACCACGGCGATCTTGTCTTCCTTGAGCCCGAACACGCGGACGATGTCAGCTTTTGAGCACTCGGAGACAGTGATGATTCGCCGCGAAGCTTTTACAGCCGCGCGCAGAAAATACCGCTGCTGCCACAAAACCATCGCGGAGTGCGAAGGCGCTACCACTGGAGTTGTGTCGTGGATCGTGCAGACCAGCGGGACGCGCCCCACCGGCAGCAATGCCGGCGCGGGAGCGAAAAGAACGTCGGCGCCTGCTTTCCGGGCCGCCAGGCTGGCTCCGCCCAATTTCCAGAGCCGGTCATGACGTAACAAATGTGCCTTCTGCACCTCGAGCCCCGGCAACTCCTCGAACTCGCTAGTCGCAATGCCGCCATTCGCCGAACTAAACAGGCAGAAGCTCGTGTCGGCATCGTTTTGCGCCGTGCGACCGAATTCACGAAACACATGCCTGGCATAAACCGATGTTCCCTGATGACGGAAACGCTTCGCCAGTACCCATGGATCCAGTGCAATCCTCAAATCTCCGCACTCCCCAACAAACTTGGTCCCGACTGCCCTATTCGCCTGCCGGCAAAGTAGAGCGCAAATAGCAGCCACAGCAGTGAACCGAACTGAGGCAGGTCAACCAGGGACTCCACCATTCCCTGCACCAGCACCGTAGTTACTCCACCCACCAAGGCCACAGCCAGGATTCTCTCCATCAGCCATGAAGATTCCTTCCAACTCCTTCGCGCCGCAACCAGGGCCGAACCAATCAAAGCAAAAAAGCATACGAACCCCGGCAGGCCCGTCTCCGCCAGAACTTTCAGATAGAGGCAATGCGCGTCCCAGAGGTCCGTGGGAGCGTCGCCGGTGAACGAGTTGAAACGTGAGCGGAAGTTGCCGTAACCGATCCCTGTGGCCGGCGACTCAACGAACATGCCCCAGGCTGCGCCGTAGATCAACCAACGCTCCGCTGTGGTCTCATCCACCGTGGTAAAGCGTTCTCGCGTTGAAGGTCCGGCAGCCCCGGTATCAATGTCTTGGGTCAAGGCATACGAAATCACGCTTCCGATGATCACGGCCGCCACAAAAGCGGTCACGAATCGCAAGCGTACAGTTTTGCTCTTGAGCACTGTCTGGAACGCCATCACGAGCACGGCCAGCAAGGCGATGTACGCGCCCCGGCTCTGCGTCAGCACCAGGGTGATCACTCCTAGAAAAAAGCACGTTCGCGCCGCTATTTGCAGCTGGGCTTCCTTGGCCATGACCTGGACGGCCAACGCGAGCGGCAGCACCATGTTCAAGTATCCGGCAAGAAAGTTCACGCCCAGAAACACGGAGCTGACGCGTCCTGTCCATGGTGGAATGATCTCGCTCTGGTTGGCGTAAAGCCGTTCAAACCACTCGCCAAAGCTTCCTTGCGCCGCCTGCAACAACGCCAGCAGGCACACCGCGATGGTTGATACCAGCAACGCCGTCACCGCTTTTCGCAACCGCGCCGCGTCCTTGATCCAGCCCGCCACCGCATAGTAGAAGAGGACATACGAAGCCAGACGAAACAGTGAGCGCGCCGCCCCGCCCTCCAGTGGATGCACCACCGCAGCGGTGGCGATCGCCACAGCAAAATACAACAACATCCACTGGGCGAACCGTCCCTTCCAAAGCCACTCGCGCAACGAGTCACCTTCTACAACACTGCGCGCCATGACGCCAACAAAAATCAATACCCGGCTGAAGGAAGCCCAGTCATGGAGTGGAATCCCATCAAGCTCGATCATCGGCGCCAGCGGCAGCAGGAAGATCGCCAGGTACAACAGCGGATCAAACAGAAGGAACGAGCCGGCCACGATCAAGATCGCCGCAAACCCCAAGCTCATCAACGGCGCTTTCAGCAAGAGCAGGGCCATCAACGCCGCGATCACCGCGATCACCGACGAAATGCCCGCCCGCCTCGCCTCGGGAAGAACACCAGCAGCAGCGGAACTGGTAGCGCTGTTCATGCGCAAACTGCTTTCTGCGCCGGAGCGCCGAGCACATGCTCATAAACGCGCACCGTACGTTCCGCGGCGTCTGCCCAATTGAACCGCTGCAAATTTGTGCGGCCTGCCGGGATCAAGCGCTCTCGTAGCGTCTGGTCAGTGAATACCCGATACAGCGCCGCGCCGAACTCCTCCGCATCGCGGGCGTCGGCGTACAACGCCGCTTCGCCCGCCACCTCGGGCAAAGAAGTCTCCGGTGATGACACGACCGGAGCGCCGCACGCCATCGCCTCCAGCACGGTGAAGCCGAATCCTTCATAGAGTGACGGGCAGGCATACGCACTCGCTCCCGAATACAGCGCGCGCAGCTCGCAATCGTCCACAAAGCCGGTAAGCACTACGCGGGAAGCAATTCCCAGCTCAGTTGCCAGTGCCCGCAGCTCTCGTTCTCCTTCCCCCAAGGCCCCCGCGATCACCAACTGTCCTTTGGCCCCCTTGGCCAGGAAACATGCGAACGCTCGTATCAACCCGGCGTGGTTTTTCCGGGGCTTGTAGATCCCGGCATAGAGAACGTAATCGGTGGTGATGCCGTGCCGCTCCAGAACTCGCCGCACCTGTCCCGGGTCAGTGAGCACTGTGAACAGCGGATCAACTCCGGAATGAATCACCTCAACTTCAGCGTTGCCGGCGTTGAGATAGCGGAGAATTTCTCTTCGAGAAAACTCTGAGACCGTGATGATCCGGTCTGCCCGGCGTACGGCCGCTTCCATCATCACCCGGTAATATCCTCGCCCCAGTCGCGACGGCAGATCTTCCGGGCAAGCCAGATAAATCACGTCATGCAGCGTTGCGATCACGGGACATGGACTGGCCAATGGCATGTTGAAGTGTGGTGAATGCAGCAAATCAATCTTGTAACGGCGCAAGATGCGCGGCAGCTCGATCTGCTCCCGGAGCGAATAGTACTTGACTGAGGAAACAATTTCTTGCACGCGGCCGTGTGGACAATGGAGGATGCCGTTGGCATCCGGTGGCAGGATCAGCAGGTATTCATGCTCGGGCGCTCGCGCTACAACGGCTTCTACCAGGCACTTCATGTACCTGCCGATGCCCGGGTTCTTGATGCGCCGCAAATCGAAAGCGATTTTCATGAATCCCGCGCATCATCTTCCGCTTCCGTTGCTTCCTGCGGCAGCCACAAACTTCGGCGTACGTTCCTGGATATGCCCCGCCAACGTTACAGACAAGGCATGGAGCACGGCGTGGTGCATGTCCTCAATCATGCGCATGTCGTCACTGGGCACAACCACGCAGATATCGCAGAACGGTTTGATTCTTCCGCCCTGGTACCCGGTCATTCCCAGGGTGGTCCCGCCCATGGCGCGCGCGGTCTTGAGTCCCAGCAGGACGTTTGGAGAATCGCCGCTGCAACTAATGGCCATGGCCACGTCGCGTGGCCGCAAATAATTCCTGAGCTGCTCGGAAAAAATGTTTTCGTAACCTGCGTCGTTAGCCCAAGCCGTAATCAGGGGAACATTGTCCGTTAAGGAGATCACCTTCAAGCGGTGGTTCTCTTGAGAGGCGGCGCCTTTGTTCAAATCGCACACCGCGTGCGAGGCTGACGCGGCGCTGCCACCGTTGCCGAACAGGAAGACCGTGCGGCCCTCATCATAGGCCTGCAGAAGTACAGAGGCCATGGCATCGATCGCGCCAAAAGGAAGCTGCGGGAGGATGAGGGCCAATCGGCGGAAATAGTTTTCGCTGGAATGGAGCGGGTATTCGATCGCTCGCTTGTCAGTAGCAGCCATGTCCCCTCTTCCCTGAACAGGGCTGAAATTGTATCAGGTCGCGCTTGGTCTTCTCAGCCTCCGCTGCAACACGCGCAGTGCATCTGCTGCTACCATGCGCCGCGGGTCATCTGCCGGGATCTGCTGCCACGCGCTCTTGCCCAGAACCCAGCAACACGCCAGCAGCAGGCCCAACATCGTGCTGAGGATTACGATCAACTTGCGAAACGGCCCCGACTTTCGTTCCGGAAGCGCCGCCCGGTCCATCACCCGGACGGTGGGCAACTCTTTGGCTTCGCGAATCCTCGCCAACTCATACTGCTGAGTCAGAAATTCGTAGACGGAATCCTGGATCCTGGTTTGGCGGTAAAGGTCAGCATATTCATAGTTGAGCAGCGGCAGTCTGCGCATGGAAGGCGCGCCCTCGCGCGCATCGCTTCCTGCTGCCGGCGGCCCGCTGCTGCCCATCAGCTTGGTGTACTGGCCCTGGAGTTCAGTCAGTCGCGCCCGCAGGGTGCGCACGCGCACGTTGTCCTGCGAGTAGATCTGTTCCACGCCTTTGAGTTCGGCTTCCGTCGCGATCATTTCTCCCTGGATTCTGGAAGCCGCATCCACCATGGCGCGGCTCTGGTTGCCTGGGTCCATCAGCGTGCTGCGGCTGGAAAACTGGCTCAAGGCCAGCGACGCGCGGTCCAGATCCTGCTTGGCCTGCTTCAGGCGCTCTTCCAGAAACACCTTCTCGCGATGCGCGTCGGACGTGTTCAGGTCGGCGGCCAGCTTGTTCAATTCTTCGATGTACGCGTTCGCGATCTGCGCCGCCACTTGCGGATCATAATCCGTGACCGCCACCGCGATCACGCCGCTCTTTTTGTCTTCCTGGATATCAGTGAAATTCTTCAATTTTTTTCGCGTGTTGTACGTATCGCGCGGATAGCGGCTGCCCAGCATCCAGTAGTGCCGGCGAAGATCGAAGCGCTCGATGATGCGGTCCTGTATGCTCCTGCTTTTCAGCGCCTCAACGTAGAATGCTCCCGGGGTCTTCATGCCCAGCAGGGCCGCTGCGTCCAGCCCCATGCCCAAACCGTTGCCCGCGCCCGGGCCGGCGAACCGGCCCATCAGACCCATGGCGCTGCCGGAATTCTCTCCCGGAACCACTTTCACGACCGCTTCATAGTGCGTGGGCAAGAACAAGGCGATGATTGCCGATGCCAGAAAAGTCTTCCAAGCCACGCTCCAGAGGAAACCACGCTCCTGCCATATCAACCACAGCTTGCCGGGCTTCTCTACCGTCTCCGGTTCATGCCCCGGAGGCTCGTAGATCGGGACCATTCGTCCACTAGCTTCCACCTTTGAAACTCCAATGTGGCCGGTAAATGAGGGTAAACGCGGCGGTGAAATCTGTCTGCTTCTTCCCCAGGCTCAGCAGGGGGAAATTCCAATACTCGTACTGCACGAAGCTGTAAAGGTAAACATTCTGCTTGAAAGCCCACTTGGACTGCAAATAAATGTCGCGCTGGTTCCCGCCTTGCAGGAAGGAATTGTCGGAGATGTTGCTGCGATAGCCGGCCGAGATCGTTTTGTCCGCCGCCTTCCAGTACGTGGTTTGGGCCCGCAATGAGATGCCCTGCCGACCCACCGCGCCGTTGCCGATGATGTTGCCGTCGTTCGTGTAACCGTCCAGGTAGCGTACGTTCCAGTAGAAAAAACCGCCGCCTGAAGGCTGAATCAGGCCGGGAAGATTCGTGTAAGCGCCCTCCAGGCGAAGGTCCATGTGGGGAGCGCCGGGAAGCCGGCTGATGTACAGGCCCGGGTTGTGGGCCGAGCGTCGCGGATAGCCGATGGGAGAAATCTCGTCCTCCACCATCGAATCTTCATACAGCGTCAGCAGGTTGCGAAAGCCGGGCAGCCGCCAGGTGAAATCGAAGCTGGAGCGCCGGTCACCGGGATCGTTTTCGCGTCCCACGCCATTGCTCAGCGAAAACAGCGAGTTCTTCGTGGTTCCCAGGGTGATGGGAAAATTAGGCCCGCCCCACATGCCGGTCCGGCCCACTCCGAACTCAAAATTCGGCGTCGGCTTGAAGTTGATCTTGAACCCATTCACCATTGGCTGTTGCGCCAGCGTGCGTCCCAGGCGGACGAAGAATGTGCCCGCCTGATCGTCCGAAAAATGGTGCCCTTCCAGTTTGCCTACCCAGAACTCCCAGCGCAGGGGCCCAAGATACTTCAAAATACTGGGAAGCTGCACCGGCGACGACTGATCAAACTTCACCATGTACATCGGGACAGCGTTGATGTTCCACAGGAAAGGGTCCGCCGTGGGCCCCAGGAACATGCTTTGTTTCCCAAAAGATGTCTGCAGACCCTTGATGTTCAGGCTGATGTAGGTGTCCTGCAGGCGAAATTGGTTGAATGCGGGAATGGGTAATGCCGGAACCAGCGGTTTTCCATCGGTTATCTGGATGGCATCCTGGACGGACTGCGGCAAGGTGACTCCCGGAGGCGCGTGCAAGAATTCGCCTTGGATGTAAAACCCAAGGGCGCCGCTGGATCCACTGGAGGAGAATCCGGTCAAACCGTTGAAGCCCTCCGCGTAAGGCCTGCCGTAATCATTCACGATGGTCCGGCCGAAATGGTAGTCATCGTTCAGCGGCCGTCCCGATATCCCGCCCAGCCTGGTGTAGACCGAATCGAGCGCGACGTTGTTCTTCACTGTGCCCTGCAGTTCCGCCTCAAATTCGCGCGCCAGAGCGGTGTACAAACGCGCTGCCGGGTCGGTCCCGGTTTCATCGATCACAGCCTGGGTCTCTTGGATCAGGCGTGCGCACTCGGTCCGCGTCCACGGTCGCAGGCCCAGAAAGTTCGAATGAATCAAGCCCAGGGCCGCCAGCCGGTCCATTGCCGGATACACCCAGCTATCCATGGGAACATAGCGTGAAAACCTTGTGGCCGGCGGAGGCTCCGCTGTGAGACTGCGATGGAACGTGCCATAGCTGGCTCCCGGCAACGACGTGTCATGGTGCGCGGCGTATACTTGCCGGCCAATCAACCATCCCGCAACGCTACCCACGAATACGTCGCTGGGAAAGTGGTCTTTGCCCCATACTCGGGCCAGGCTCACTCCCGTTGCCAGCGTGTATGCGAAGGTTTGCGTAAAGAGCCCCGGATATTCATGAGAAATCACGCTGGCCACAGACCAGGCAACGATTGCGTGTTGCGAAGGAAAGGATGAACTCACTCCCGCGTTGCTCTGGAAAAACAAGCCCTGGCCGGTGCCCACAGTCGGGCGCTGGCGCCACGTGGCCCACTTGATCGCCTGCGCCACGATGAGGCCGTTGGTTGCGGCTTCGATCCCCAGAATGCCCGTTTCCCGCTGGTGAGGATTGTCGTGGTATCTGCCCAGCAGATAAAGCCCCGCTGAACCTCCAAGCGCGATCGCCACTCCTCCGTTCGAGATGGCGCTTGAGTCCTGGGCAAATGTGCTGTTGGTATCAATCCGCGAAGACAGCTCAGCGTCAGAATCGATCAGGCCGGCAGTAATCCCGACGATCGGCACAATCCAGTTCAGGTCCTGCACTCTGGCCTTGAAAGGGCCCTTCCAGATGACCTTTTGATCGTGCGCTATGTTCAGCAGGAAAGGCCCCGGCGCAGCGCTTGCCGGCCTTGGCTCAGGATCTGCTTTGGCGCTCGGGGCGGGCGGCGGTGCCGTTTGCCCCGCGGAGGAAGGCGACGCTGGTCCTATGTCAGGTTCGGCATCAGGCGATTGCGACTGCACGAGCGAAGGCCAAGCCAGCGCCAGCAGCAAGGCTGCCAACGCAAACTGCTTTTGTAACCCTGGGATCACTGGAAATCTCCGTTAGAACGTTCTGATCACGCTGGCTGCAACTGCGGCGCCGGAAAGGATCTGCACCGACTGGCTGACGTTCTTGAAAATCGCGCTGCCGCCCTGGACTTTGTCCGGCACGTAAATGGTGTCACCGGGTTGAAGAATTGTGCTGGTTACGCCGCCGGACCACCACTCGCTGGTATTGCGGCCCACGACGGTGCCGTTGGCTCGAATCACGAAGATGTCCTTCTTGTTGGCTGTGCTGGTAGGCCCGCCCGCCTGGGCCAGATACCAGCCGGCGCTCTTGCCCTTGCTGAATGTAATGGCTGAGGAACTGTAGACCTGCCCAGCCACCATGACGAAATTTGGTTGCTTGGGGATGAAAATGCTGTCTCCGGGGCGGACGTCCACGTCGGCGGGAGTGTTCTCCCACTTCGCTATGTCCGGCGAGATGTGGATAACCATTCGTCCGCTTGGTTGGATCTGCCGCAGACGGTTAACCAGCTCTTGGTTCTGCCGGTTGACCGTGGTGCTCGAGGTCCGGGCCGTAGCAATATTCCCTTCCATCAGCTTGGCGATCATCTCATCGCGATTTCGTGCCGAAAATTCACGCACCTGCGCCCGGTCAAGAATCGCTCCGTAGGTATAGGCGTCCTGGGTCAAGCCGCCCGCACGCTTTAGAACGGCGCTTAGCTTTTCCCCTGGCTGGATTCCGTAGCGGCCGGGGTGGAGTATCTCCCCCACCACGTTGACCGCGCCGCCTATGTCCGTCCAGCCGCCGATCATGCTGATGGTCAGCACGTCGCCTGGCTTCAGGAGCACGTCGGTATCCGGCTCGCCGGCCATGGCTCGCGCAATGGCCACGGTACGGTGGTCCAGGTCTACCCGCGACCCGTTCAGCACTTCGTAACTGGTGAGCTCCGCGGAATCACGGAAGGCGCCTCGTTTGAACCCGCCGGCCATGCGCACAAGCTGGGCCGCCGTCATGTGGTCCGTCAGGGGATATTCGCCGGGACGGGTCACCTCGCCGTAGATTGCCACTTTGGGAGCATCGTTCTCATAACGCCCGAACACTCGTATGGTGTCAAAGGGTTCCAAGAGTGGCGCTGTTGCAGGCTTTTCCAGCACTTCGCGCAAGTTAAAGCCGATCACCGCCGGCGTGTAGTCCGGCGGATGCAAGCGCACGATCTCGGCCCGGTCTGCCGGCTCCGGCAGCAACGCGCTGAACGAGCTGATCACGTCGGTGACTTTCAGTCCCTTGCTGTACGGATACTTGCCCGGACGAAAAACGTGCCCCTGGAGATATACCGCTTGATTGATGTAGGGCAGGATCGGCGCCACGGTGACGATGTCACCATCCCGGATCTCGAGCCGCCGGAAAGCTTCCTGCACGGCAGCCGGACCGGCATCAGGCAGGTTCACGTTCAACATCTGCTTGCGTACGTGGGCTTCCACCCGCTCTACCTTCACGTTGTTCAGTTCGCCGGTCACCGGGACGCCGCCGGCGAGATCCAGAACCTGATCAAGGCTGCGTTCTGAGCGCACCTCATAGATGGCCGGCCTCCGCACGGAGCCGGTAACCGTGACCTGGGGACCCACCGTCGGCACCAGGATGCTGTCACCCGATTCAATGTGCACTTGCGCCGAGGTCACGCCTTGCAGCATCAACTCATAAAGGTCCACTTCCTCCATCAGTTTCTTGCCCCGGAAATGCCGCACGGTGCGATAGGAGCCTGTCTCGGTCGGACCGCCGGCGGCGATCAGCGCGCTCAAGGCCGTCGAAAGCGAGCTGATGTCATACGCGCCAGGGTTCTTCACGTCGCCCACGACATACACTCGCACGGTGCGCAGCTTGCCCAGGGTCACGTCCACCGTGATGTCCCGGAACTGGCGGGCCAGAAGTCTCTGGATGTTCTGCTCGGTTTCCCGCAACGTGCGCCCGGCCACGATGAGGCTGCCCGCTTCCGGCAGCAACACGCGGCCCTCGCGGTCCACCGTTAGCTGCAGACGCTGCGCGGTACGGCCCCAGTATTGAACAACCAACTCGTCGCCCGGCCCGACAATGTAGTCCGGTCCCACAGGAATGTCAGCAGGCGCTTTTTGCGGGCTTTTTTCTGCAGTCTCTACGCTGTTGCGAAACAGCGCGGCGCCAAACCGCTCAAGAACAGTCGGTGGATTGATGGCCTGCGTGTAAAGGTCGCGCACAGCGGGCAAATCGCCCAGAGTGTATTGGCCAATCGCGGCTCCCCGCCCGGGCTGGCGACCGCCGGCCCGTGAAGGAGCCACTGCAGCCTTGCCTTGTTGCGCCGTGCCGGTGCTCGGGCCTGGTGTGGGACGTGTGGCCCGCTGCGCCGGGGCCTGTCCTTCTTTGGCGCCTCCCGCTGTTGTTTCTGGCGTCTGTCCCTGTGCCGGCGCTTCAGCCCCCTCCGTTCCGAAGCCGCGTTGTTTGAGCGCTTCGCTCATCACGTGACGGACCCGTTCATCGGAACGGATCTCATCAAACAGGCGTTGATCGGTGATGTCCTTTTCGGTGACGGGATAGCCTCTCGCCTGCAACTGGCTCGCGATCTGCGCTTTAGCCTCCTGCAGAACGTCAGGGTTTTCCTGGAGAACCTGGATGATTTCGTCGGCGGGCAAATCGCCTTCTTGCTGCTGCGATTGGGCTTGCTGGCCTTGGGCAAGCGGCAAGAAACAGATCAGCAGTAAAAGAAAGAAGGCCGGATGAAGATTTCGCGGACAACGCATCAAAGATTTCACTCGACTCAAAATTGCTCCCATGCACCTTAACGCCGGACAGTCCTGTTTCGCGCGCGCCCTGTTTCCGGCCATCTGCTCCCGCAGCTACTTGCGTGAAGATTGAGTTATTGTACGGTAAACAGCGGAGAATGGAACAACTTCGCGTTGCCCAGAGGGGTACCGCTCTTTCAGTTCTCTCCCCCTGCTCCACTCTCTCCCGGCGCTCAAACAACGTGAAACCTGCCTTTGCAAAACAAAAGCGGGCCCTGTTTGAAGGCCCGCTGGTCATCTTGTTTGGAGTTCTTGGCTTCCGTCTATTGACCGGTAACCACCACTGGAGTCACGCTCCCTGCCGCAAGGTCTCCCACCATTCCCAGCATCTGCAGTTTTGGCGGGCCTGAGGCCACGGTAACGCGCACCGTTGCCGGAGTGCCGACGATGACCGGAATCCAGTCATGGATATCGCGCACGATCCGTTTCCCCGCGCGCAACGTCACACCCAGGACGGCGTTTGGCAGAGGATTTCCGTTGTTGTCCAGCAGTTCAACGTTGAAGGTTGCGTCGGTGGCTGAGGTATTCTGCAACGCGAAGCCGGTGAAGTGCGTGGCATCGGTGGCGTACGGGATCTTGGCGGTCCCATAGGTCTGGCGGGAGAACATCACATGTGACTGCGCGGCTAGCAAAGTCGCTGAGGCCCCCGATTCATCGTCGGTCCGCGCGTAACTGAAATACTCCATCACGGCATTGTTGTCCCTGTTGATGGCGCGCACGCGCTCACCATCCAACTGGAAGGTGCCGCCATTGTTCGGACAGATCACCGCCAGCGGATCAACCACACCGTTGCAGATCTTCACGTCGATCTCATTCGCGCTGATGAACGTGGTTTCTCCCGGAACAAAAAGTACGGTCGTCCCTTCAATGGTGATCTTGGTGTTGGCGGTAAAGCCGAGTCCCAGCACGCGGATGGTGGATCGATCAGCCAGGAGGCCTCCGCCCGGTATCACATCTGTGATGGACTGATCTCCGGTGCCCCCGATGGTCAGATTTCCTGGCGTATTCGCCAAAATTGTGTACGACTGTCCGCTGCCGTTCAGAAAATTCACTGAATCCAGCGTTGCCGGAAATACCTGGCCTGGGGTTGCGCTGGCATTCACCGGCATGGTCATGGTAAACAGCGGATAGGTATTGTCCGTTCCCAGGGTACCGTTTGGAGAGATCAGCTTGACGCTGACCGTGCCCGCGGCATCAATCACAGCGATACCCGCGGCCTGTCCTGAAGTATCATTCACCGCCACTCCACGCACCGGCCCGGTGGACGAAGTTGGCAGAGTAGGACGGCTGCTGCTGTTACCGATGGGTTTCGGTTCGGTCAGAAGCACTTGATACTGGTAGATGCCTCCGGGCGGCACCTTTGCGTTGCCCACCGAAACTTCAATGGAAGTTGGTCCTATTGGTGGTGTCGGGGTCGGAACAGGTGTTGGTGTCGGGGTTGGGGTGGGCGTGATGCCACCCCCATTAAAGCCATTGCCTCCACCACTGCATCCAATACATAGAAGAGCACTTAGAGCGAATACTGACAACGCGACTACACGCCGCCGGGGTTGCGACTTGGGCTTGGGGGAGCTTGCCATTTTTACTCCTAATGAACTGTCCGGGGCACTTATCTTAGTGCTTTTTGCCTTGTCTCCGGTAATCGAGACTCTTCGGCTTCAACTATTTGAGACACGCCGTTGAACGGCGCGGAACAGGATTTTACCTCGAGGGAAACCCTCCCTATGTGATAAGTGTCACAGTTCTTAGGAACTTGATATAGGCGGTTTCCCTAAATTATTTCTTTTGTACCGTATAAGCACGGTCTGGGCGGCAGAATAACCACACATCCCATGCACCCCGGGCGCTGGGGGCGTGGAAGAGGAACAGAGATAGACCCCCGGGACGGGCGTTTTGTGGAGGCTGGCCGTAGGCCGAAACAGCAACTGACTCAGCAGAGGTGCACCGCCACCGATGTCACCGCCAATCAAGTTGGGATTATGACGCTCCAGTTCGGTTGGCCCCATGACCGAGCGAGCCAGGATGCAGTCCCGAAATCCCGGAGCAAACCGCTCCACCTGGCTTTCAATCCGCTCCACCATGTTGCCGCCGAACCCGTGCGGCACGTGGCAGTACCCCCATGCTGTATGCCGGCCCGCAGGCGCGCGCTTCGGATCGAACAGGCTGGGCTGAGCGAACAGCACGTAGGGTCGCTCCGCGACTTCTCCACGCCAGGCACGGCTCTCAGAATCGCAGATTTCTTCGAGCGACCCGCCCAGATGCACGGTCCCAGCCTGTCGGCACTCCTGCGCTCGCCACGGGACTGGTTCACGCAGCGCCCAGTCAATCTTGTAGACGCCCATGCCGTAACGGTAACGCTCCAGATTGCGGCGATAGTATCCCGGCAAATGCTGGCCGGCGATGCGCAAGAACTGGCGAGGTGTCACGTCCAGCAGCAGCGCCCGCACCGCGGGCAGCTCTTCCAGTGTTTCCACTTTCCAGCCGGTAATCACCTGCCCGCCCAGCGATTCCAGGTATGAAACCAATCCATGCGTGAGCCGTTGCGCTCCTCCACGGACAAACGGCCAGCCCGCCGCATGAGCGGTGATGCCCAATAGCAGAGCGGGCGCTGAAGTGCCCAGCATTTCCAACGGCAACATGGAGTGGCCTGCGATGCCGGCGAAGAGGCCCCGCGCGCGCGCCGTCTTGAACATCCGTCCCATGCTGCTGGCCGGTCGCAAAGCCAGCAGACCAAACTTCGCCATCAATAGCGGATGCCTCGGGACCCCGGGCATGGAGAGTGAATCGCGCAGCAGCTTGTCCGCATCAGCCACAAAGTTGCCGATCAGGCGACGGTATACCGCGCCATCCTCACCGAGACTGGCGACAGTTTCTTCCAAAGAGTTGTAGGCCACAGCGGCGGTGCCGTCGTCGCCGTTCAGGGGATGGGCGTAAGCAGCGGGCGGGAGCACCCACTCCACGCCATGCTTCTCCAGCGGCAAAGTGCGCAGGAAAGGCGAGGCGATTGCCATGGGATAAACGGACGAGCAGATGTCGTGGACAAAGCCAGGCAGGGTTAGTTCGGCGGATCGCACCCCACCGCCCGGAGTCTCCGCTGCCTCGAGTACCGCTACGGACCACCCTGCCTGCGCCAGACGGATCGCCGCAGCCAGGCCGTTGGGCCCGGAGCCTACGACGATGGCGTCTGTTTTAGGAATCTCCGGCTTGCTCATGCTTGCACTACTTACGATACTGCCTGTGCCGCCTCCAGGAGAACCTGCAAGGTCTGCTCTGCTGACTTGCGCCAGTCAAACTCCTGCGCGCGGGCCGCGCCCCGCATCGCCAGTTCTTTCCGCAACGCGTCGCTTTCCAGAACGTTTTCCATGGATGCAGCCATCTCGTCCACAGATTCGGGATCAAAGTACCTGAGTACGCTGCCGGAAATCTCCGGCAGGCACGATGTGTTGGCCGCGATCGTGGGAACGCCGCAGGCTATGGACTCCACCAGCGGCAGGCAGAAACCTTCATAAAGCGATGGAATGGCCACCATCGTGGCGCTTTTGAGCACCGCGGCCAATTCGTCATCGGCCAAAGCGCCGGTCAAAATTACGCGTCCCCGGGTGGTCGAGTCTGCGGCTGCAGCCACAAGTTCTTCACCACGCCATCCCAGCGGGCCCGCCAGCACAAGATCCACATCGAGATCGCGGCGGCGAGAGAGCAAAAGGCGGAATGCTTCAATCAACCGTTTCAAGTTCTTTCTCGGCTGCATCAGCCCGTGATGAAAAACGTAGGGTCGCTCAAGTCCATGCTTTTGCAGCAGCGTTTTACTCAACTGCGGATCAGGCGGACATGTATTGAACAGCGATTTGTCGTAACCGGAGTAAACCACCGTAATGCGCGACTCGGGAACGCCGTAGACCCGCAGCAGGTCGCGTTTGCACGATTCTGAGATTGCAATCAGCCGGTCGGAAGTCCTGACGGCACGAGAAAGGAAAAACCTCATCCGGCGCAGCAACTTCTCCTCCGCAAAGTTGGGCATCAGCACCGGCGTCACGTCGTGGATGGTGGTCACCGTGGCCGCGCGCGAGCCAATCTGCAGCGTGCTGGCCGATGGACTGAAGATGACATCCGGCTTCTGCCGCAGCGAAGAAAGCCAGCCTCCGCCATAGCGCCAGAGCCGGCTGTGCCGCAGCAACGCGCTGTTCACGGGGCGAAAGCCGGCTGTCGTGGAAAAATCCGCGGCCTCATTGTCATTGCAAACGAAAGGCCTCACCTCTGCCCCATGTTGCGCCGCAATTTCCCGCAGTTGCCCAAGAACCTCCCTGGCGTAGACGTAAATCCCGCGGTTTCTGAACTCACGGGCCAGCGTCCAGGTGTCGAAGGCAATCACAACATTGCGGTTTGCGGTTACGGTCAAATCTCCGCTCCAGGAAATCGCTCACGCGCCCTTCACCACACAGTATTGTTTACTCACGAAACCCTCTGCGGGTTCTC